>JAAAPI010000345.1 GCA_009908325.1 Verrucomicrobiota bacterium
TGTGGCCATCAGGCCGGCGCCGGAGTCGATGCCGACGATACGCTTCTGCAGAGCTTCCTGGACCTCGGGCTTGTTGAGATCCTCGATGCTTGAAATCAGGTCTAATGAAACCCATTCTGGCACAGCAAGGCCGATCGTGCCAGTGTAGAGCGGTCCGAGATCAGCCAGCTTATCGCCATGCCGACGCAGATATGAGCCGTGTAGATCGGGTTCCCAAGACATAAGCATGACGTCGATTTCGCCTTTCGCCATCGTTCGGAATTGCGCGTCGATGTCAGCTAGAGTCAGCTCAACATCTGCCTGCATCTTGCGTCGCAGAATTCGCGCAGCCAACTTGGTGACGACCTCGGCGTCGGACCAAGGGGTCCAGCCGATGATCACATCGGGCCGGGCAAGACCTTGAGCCAGGACAGGGTTGCCGCTTGCCAAGAGGGCGGCGCCAGCCCCGCCAATGAAGGTGCGGCGGTTCGGGGTGATGGATGTCATCGCGTGAGCTCCTCGAAGGTTTCGGTGGAGGGGTCGAAGCTTGCAGCTTCGCCCTGAGTAGCGTTGAGCCCGGCCCGGAGATCATCCGGAGACATGGCATTGGTGTAGAAGATTCGACCCGGATCATTGAGCGGATGACCCTTGTTGATGCAGAAGCCGATCGTGTGGATCTCGATCATGTTGGCCGGATTGTCGGCAATCTCCTTAACCAAAGAGACCGGGTTCTCGTTCGACGAGGCTTCACCGTCGGTGATGACGATCATCCGGTATGCACCAAGGCCACCTTGCCGGGCTGCTTGCCCCTCGAGTTCGATGCGAGCCTTTTCCATCGCGCTTCGCAGTGGCGTGCCGCCATCGGCGCGCAGGGCCTTGATGTTCGAGATCAGTTCCTGGGTATGGGCTTCGCCCCTGCCAAGTTGCGAGTCGAGCGCGATACCGGCCTGGCTGAAGCTCACGAGCCCGACATTGTCTCCCGGGTTGGCCGACAGCCATGTGAAGAGTGCTTCTTTGGCAGCTTCTTCCCGGGAGTCGTATTTCCCGGAACAGGATAGGCTGTCCATGGAGCCTGACATGTCGAGGACGATAAGGTTGTTCTCGGCGAAGGGATCCGTTCCGGCGATGCGTTCTTCGGAGACACCATCCGGCCAAGTGGTTTGGCCAAGCGCGGCGATAGATACGTCCGGAGCGTTTGATGTCACCGTCTCTTCTTCCTCGGCTTTGCACGCGGCAAGCGCAAAACAGGCAGCAGCAAAAAGGCCGGTTGATCTGCATGAAACATATTTCATCTATGACCTCCTTACCAGTCGTTGAGCGGTGTGAAGACTTCGGCTTCAGATTCCATGCCGATGACGCGGAACACGACGCGACGGGACTCGCGCCACTCTTTCTCCGTTTTGGGTGGACAGGGAAGGTCGTTGCAGAAACCGCCGAGAGGGTCCTCGATCCCGCGGCCGTTGACCGTGATTTGGCTTTCGTCGATAGCGAAACCCATCTCGTTCGCGGTTTGAACCAGTGCTTCACGCACGGCGAGCGCGCGGGCGGTCGATGTGTTGCGCAGTGAGGCGACTTCGCGTTTCTGGCGCGGCGGCTCCCAGCCTTGCTTGAGGACTCCCTTGAGGTAGCCCAGATAGCTGCTGTGCGCCTCGATGCTGAGAACACCACCGGCATAGACCTGCGATTTTTCCAGAGCAGTCTCGAAAGCACTTCGGTACTCGGAAATCGGGAAGCTGGCTTGGTTGGGTTTGAAGAGAATCGTAACTTCGGCGATGGTGGAGTCGTCGATCTCCTCATTGCTCATTGCCTTGATAGCCTCGGTTGCGGCATCCCGGTCAAAGCTGGAGGTTTGTACCCGGCGCTTGTCCCAGAGATCATCGCCAAGGCTTACGAAGTCCAAATCCGGCCCGTCGAGGGCAACCGCTGCGCTCAGAAGACCTGTGTCGACCATCCGGTTCTGGCCAGAGTTTACAAGGTTGCGAAAGGAGCGCGCGGATTGTGAGTCTGCCCAGGCGGTCTGGCCGGAAAGGCCGACAGTTTCAACGCCGGACCACAGGGTCTTCATCTCATCTTCAAGGGCAGGATCACCTAGAACCATTTCAGCGGCGCGCGCGAAATCGACGATCTGCTTTTTGGCGTCTTCCCGGAACAACTCCTCGGCCTTGAGGTAGGCGCGAACAGTCGCGCGAACACGCTCGGGCGATTGCTCCATGAAGTCTTTGCGGACGACGAGAAGGTCGCCGATGACCCGGTTAGCTGAGGTCGTTGTGATCACCTGGCGTGCGCCGTTTACGGATCCTTCCGCTCCGGTGCCGACATTTCCTGCAGTGAGTACGTTGGCCTGCGGGGTCGGAACGATGCTGAACATCGCGTCTGGGGTGTTAGCAAAATGCGCAGCCGGATCCTCTACGAGCGCAATGTCGGGAGCCGTGCCGGCGTCTGCCGCCAGCTGCAGGGCTAGGTCGAGGCGCGCGGCGTCCGTTGCGATCTTGGCGCCACTCAGCGCCTCCAGGCTGCTGGCATCACGAGCCACGACAGCATCGGCACCATTGGACCAGCCGAAGAAGAAGACCGGTTGCATCCGGGTTGCATCCAATTGGCCGGTATACTCGGCCAGCATAGACATTTCGGCATGAGTGACGCGCATGAAGGGCACGTCGCAGCTCAGGTAGGCTGCGATCTGATCTTCGCGGGTCTCAAAGCGACGTGTCTCGATGGAGAAGTCGATGTCATTTTCGGTGGTCGAGAAGCGCTGAAAAATGCTGGGACCGAGCAGCTCGTCAGTGGCATGGGCGGTAATCGCGTCATGACCGGTGGCGATCATCGGCAACGTGACTGCCGTGTCGGCACGGCAGTCACGAACCTGATAATCCTGTGCGACCGCTGGAAGCGCGCCCGTGGCCAGGACAAAGCCCGAGGCCATCAAGAGAGAGCGGATCATGGTGGTGGTCCTCCTGGTAGGTTAACGTGGGTGTGCAAGGGTTGTTTCAAGAACATCGAGAGACGCGGTGACATCGATTTCCGACATCTCTAGGGCATCGCGACGCGCGCGCTCGGCGGCAGCGCCAGCGTTTTCGAAGGCGCTGATCAGCCGGGCTCGCGTTTCTTCAGTGTCGACGACACCATCGCCGCGGGCGGCGTAAGCGCAGTAGTCCTGAACGGCGCTAGAAAGACGGGGCAGAATGCGGCGTGTAAGGTCGTCTGCCCGGCTCGCGGTATCGGGAGAGGTAATCATATCCTCGAAGAGTGGTTCAAGCTTTGCCGATAAGCTATTGAATGCACCCTGGAGAGTTTCAGATCTTCCCGAGAGAGCCTCGCCCATGGATGAGACGTGAGCCTTTGATTTCTCCACGTGGCGCGCGGCGCGAATGGCCGCGTGGTCGGCAGAAACGCCGGCATTCTCCAGGATCTTCTCGACCTCGGACTCAGCACGAAGGAGCATTGGCATGGCGATACTTGCGATGAAAAAGATACCCCACCCAATCAGAATAGCAGTGCCGGCCTCAATCTCACGTGCAAGATCTGCTGAGTTGAAGGTGCTGTATACCATGACGATGGAGAGAGCACCAAGAAGCGCGGGCATCAGAAGTAGGGCTCGTGTCATTGCGAACTCTCGATGGACGTCATGCTCCGTTCGACGAGGCGAATTTCCGCGCGTTTGGTACGCGCTTTTACGGCGGCAGGGCTTTCATTCTCCTGTGCTTCAACAGGAACAGACCCGCCGGCGCCACGGGTTTGGATACGATCTTGAGGAACACCCGCGTCCACAAGGGCAGCCTTCACGGCTTCAGCCCGCGCGTTGGAAAGCCGGGCGTTTGCTTCTGGATCGCCGTCGGCGCCGGTGTGGCCTGTGATATAAACAATCGTCGTTGGCTCATCGAGCGCCTGGTCGGCAAGCCCGAAAATGCGGGCATTTTGACCGTCCGAAAAATCTGTTCCGATTTCGAATTGAATAATGGTTTTTGCCGGTGCGCCAGAATTTGGGAAAATCATGCCTGTGCTGGCGACGGCAAAGAAAATGGAAACGACAGCCATCAAGCCTGCGCCAATACGGCGTTGCTTCCTGATAGTGCTGTTATCTGTGTAAGCCAATATAACTTCCTTTTGAACGACAGACGTGAGCTAAGCACGGATTTATAGAGAAAACCGCGCGCGGCTCACCCTCACAGAGTGTTGTTCATGACATGGTAAACGCAACGGTAAAGGGAAAGAAATCCGCTTTCTTCGAACTTGAGCTAATATGGCCCGAGGAGCCCAAAGCTGCAAATTTCTCTGCGGAGGCGGGCTTCTGGTAGATCGGCATCAGCCCCATAAGACGCATCAGTCGCCGTATACAATGAACGCAGCACGACAAACGAAGCAAAATGGGCTGAGTTTGTCGAAATAGTTGAAGGTGGGACTCTGAGTGCAATCACGATCGCCGGGAAGCAAGTGAAGTTTCGGCCAGCGGCACAGAAAACAGACTGTCTCTAACGGCGACCAAACCTGCGAGTTCTTTCATACATGCGGTTCATCTGATTTGAGCGCTCTTGGGCCTGCGCACGGACATTATCCATGCCCTTCCCATCTTTGAAAAAATCGCGCGTATCAGAGGTAACCGTTTTAGCACCGGAGTAACTCGCTGTTGCACCTCGACCGATAAGCGCACCGGTGAATGCGCTGGCGGCACCTGACATGCGACTTGCCAGTCGTCCCATTTCAAAGCTCCCTGTAAGGGCGCTTACAATGACAGGGCTGACAAAAACCATGACGATCCCACAAATCAAGGCCGTGCCCACTGGCACGAAAGCGCCGAGCGTCGATACGTCATCGCCAGTGGAAGCCAGGATCGCTTGGTTCAACATCGCGATGATCGTTCCAATGATCCCGGCTACAATGACCGGGAACATCATGAACATGATCAGCGCCGAGAGCCAGCGTTCGAAATAGTTTTTCGTTTTGTCGCTCAGAACGCACATGATGGCTGCAGGCGCCAGAGCAATGAGAATCGTCAGTGCTGCTCGCGCGGCGACCAAGCCGATGATGCAAAGGGCACCGAAACCAGCGATCAGAATGTAACTGATACCGTTCAGCACTGCGCCAAGAATATCCAGAGCACCGGCTGCACTGGTCGCAGCACTAGCAGCGTCAGCGAGCACGTCATCGAGATAGCCGACGAGACTTTGCTCACCGGAGAGACCGATAGCCGCTTGAATGAACGAATTGCTCAAGCCATCGAAAAACCCATAAAGACCATTCAGGATCGAATTGAAATCGGCCCAGTTTTGCATGAAAGCTGCCACCAGTATGACCGTGACGATCAATGCGATAGCGTCGCCCCAATCCAGACGACCACGTCCGGAGCCGGCCATGATCAGGATCAATATGACAACCAAGGCGGCAAGGAGTTGACCAGTTGAGGCCACCTGTGCAGCAACAACTCCGAACTGCGTTTCGCCCAGACTGTCAAGAAAGCTGACGGCCTGCGTATAGGTGGATTCAATGATCCCCATTAGTTCTTATGCCCAAAGCAAATTTCGCGGTAGCTTGATGAGTATTGCTTTCGCTTCTTTTTGATCTCGCGGATTTTTCCGAAAACACGACTGCCATCCGGATAGTCGTCCCCGTCAAATTCATCATCGAGCGCCAGGAGCTCATCTTTCCAAACCTCGGGATCTGGATACTGAATCTCACAGGAACAGTGGCCCGCCTCGACTACGCCCTTGAAACGCTGCAAGTCGTAGTAAGCTCGGCGCAGATTTTCCCGCCATGCATCTGGTAATTTTTCCTCGGTGAACCAATCAGGCATATCCTTTCGTTCTTCGCAGCGCTTCGGGCCACCAATAGTGAAATCAACAGGATTGTTCTGACCGTTTGCCTGAGCGGTTTTGTACGTCGCCGGGGCATCACTTTTCTCATGTCCACCCGCCGCCAGAGCAAGGCTGCCAGCCGTCACAGAGAAGGTTGCGAAGATAATAAACCTCAACATTGAGAGCTCCTATCCAATCAATCAGTTTACTTCAGAGGGAACAAACCGTTCAGGCAAGAAAACCTCCAACACACCGCGACGGCCATTCCGTTTTCCGACGTGCACGATCACGTCTATAGAGCGTTGAACATATGCGATCATATCCTGGTATGTCATTTTCGCATCGGCCTCTAAGGCCGTCTGTGCAAGGCGTTCAATGGCCAGCTCGGCCGTGTCGGCGTGGACGGTTGTGATAGAGCCGCCGTGTCCTGTGTTGATAGCCTTCAGGAAGGTATACGCATCTGACCCGGTGACCTCGGAAAGAATGATCCTGTCCGGACGCATTCGCAAGGTCGCCTGAAGCAACTTGTCCGGGCTACGAACGTCGCTTTGCCTATCCGAAACCAACATTACTTTGTTGGGCTGTCTTGGCATTAGATCGGGAACGTCTTCAATCGTAATGATGCGTTCCTTGTCATCTACCTGAGCGACAAGCCATCGAGCTACGGTCGTTTTGCCCGAGCTTGTGCCCCCGGACACCACTAGATTCAGTTTTTCATGAACACAGGTTCTCAGGGCACCAATTAGGTCAGCCTCCGCGAGGTTTGCGACCCGCTCATTCAACTCCCGCCGCTGAGCGCTCGCACTCTCTGGAGATCCGCTGAGGTATTCTGGTTCAAACAGTTCGGTATCCGGCTTGAAGAATCGCATTGCTAGGACATCGCCTTGCCTGACGGCAGGCGCTTGTATCACTTGTGCTCTTACCAACCAGTCGCGATAATTAATGGAGACGCTGCCTAATGGATGGTGTTCGGAAATCCGAATATCACCTTCTGACGCGATTTGCATTCCAGCCTTCCGGACATCATCTTGCGACAAAGAGATACCGGCTTGCCGCATGAATGCATCGCCTCGGTTTTCAACCCAAACGCCGCCATCCGGATTGACACATATCTCGACCAAATCGGGATTCAGAACACTGCGTAGGCGTTCGAAGGCTCGATCAACGTAGGATTCTTCCATCAGAAAATCTCCAAATCGCGATCTACAATGATCGACACCGAGGCACCCTGTTTCACATAGATCGTCGGCGGTA
>JAAAPI010000098.1 GCA_009908325.1 Verrucomicrobiota bacterium
AATGATGCAAAATGAACTAATAACTTGTTCGAAAAAAATGAAAATAACTACGCTCACAGCCCTAGGTCTGACAGCAATTCTTAGCACCGGAGAAGCGGCCACCGTTAATTCGCTTCCTTTGAACTATCCCGTTTGGGCGCTTCTTGGCCCTAACGCGAGGACTCCTGTAGACGTAGACATGGACGGAAACCATGACGTCTTTATCTATGCTGATATTGATTTGCTCGTTCGAGACAACGGTGTGGCCTCTCCCTACCATTTAATGGTCGCTACAGCAAATGACGTTTATGTATCCTGTTTCAATGTGCCAATCGGCCCAGGACCAGATGGAGAACCCGCTTCGGTTGCGACCTTTACCACATTCGCCGAAAACGAAAATTTTGATCCTCATCTTAGCCCTCCCCTGTGGACTTGGGAAACCGGAGAGCTCCCATTCCACGGCTTCGAAATTGGGGGAGGTATACCAAGTCGAGATAGTTACTTAGGTGTGAAAATAGTTAAAGAATCAGGTCAATACTATGGATGGATCAGACTAATTTTTCCAGTTACCTATAATTACATCGATGAAACTGGTTATTTAAAAGTCAAAGAAACGAGTTATCAAACCGTAGCAGCGACACCTATCGTTGCGGGTGCAGGAAAGACCGAGATGCGATCCAGCTTTTCGAATTCCATAAAACTTTCGGGTAATGCCGACATTGAGCTTGAAATAAAAGAAGTTAAAGATTTGACCTGCCAACTACTGGAGAGTGTTGACCTTTTAAGCTGGGAAACTGTCACAGTAAAATACTCGACTGAATCCGATGCTAGCGTAGTTATTCCAAGGAGCAGCTCACCACGGTTTTACAGATGGCAGATAACAGAGAACCTTGAGGAAATAGACTAAAACTTAACGGCCCAGATCAAACCATGTAACCCGTCCGAAAATCCGAGAAATACTTGAATCACTCACCCGTCAGGCTGGGGGCCTGGCCTCACTGTTAGCCTTAAGAAATGATAAAGTTTATCACAGAACCGCCATCCAAATATAGTGAGCTAATCCCAAAGCTCAGCATGGCTACATTCTTCTCTACATTAGTATCAATAAGCGCCAAACAATAAGGGGAGAGATTACCTCAGTTAAAGAATATGTGAATCAGCAATGTCCGAAATGTAAGGTGCTATCCTTTGAGGAGTTCAAATCCCTCGAGGGAGTATTTGATATGATCACCTGCTTTAATGTCCTCTCTGCGATTCCATGTGAGCAAACAATTGATATTACGTTAGCGAAGTTTAAACGATTAATACGTGATGACGGTCGACTTGTGGTCGTGAATCAGCACAGAAATTCGTATTTCAAGACCTTCAAAGAAGGTGCCGAACACCTATACGGCCACATTTCTTCAAAGGGCAGCTACCACACATATTACGGAATCATGGACCGAGAAACCGTATCAAGACTTTTGCGACAAAAGGGATTTGAAGTTATTAATTCATGGAATGAAGGAGAAAGGAACTTCGTGATTGGAAACTAAACGGGCATACCAAGTCAGTGGTGGCAACGGCTATCGCCGCGCCACACTTTAACGTTCTAGAAAAAATGAAAATAACGACGCTCACATCCCTAGGTCTGACAGTAATTCTTAGCACAGGAATAACGGCTCCCGTTAATTCCTTCCCTTTGAACTATCCCGTTTGGGCGCTTCTTGGCCCTAACGCGAGGACTCCTGTAGATATAGACATGGACGGAAACCATGACGTCTTTATCTATGCTGATATTGATTTGCTCGTTCGAGACAACGGTGTAGCCTCGCCCTCCCATTTTATGGTGGCTACAGCAAATGACGTTTATGTGTCCCGATGAAACTAGTTATTTAAAAGTCAAAGAAACGAGTTATCAAACCGTAGCAGCAACGCCTATCGTTGCTGGTGCAGGAAAGACCGCGCCGGTGCACTAGCACCGCTTGTCGACGGATCGGCTTGAAAGGTTGTAATTCATGAAATCGTAATCTTGATCCCTCGTAATCGGTCTTTCGATTATGATTACGGTGATGAGCACGATTACGATGGGTGCCTACACCCTTGCGCTCTTGATGACACCCGACTCTCCGAATAAATCGAAAAAATACTTTACACGCCCAAGGCTTTCTGTCTCTTTCTCATTTTCCAATCATTCCAACCAGCACATTGATACATGGGTAATCTCAAGAAAAAGCGTCGTCTCAAGATGAATAAGCACAAACGCCGCAAGCGTTTGAAATCCAACCGCCACAAGAAGCGGACTTGGTAGGCATTCCCTATACGATTTCGAACGGCTCTCCTGGAAAGGGGAGCCGTTTTTCTATTTTGCGTTTCCCACAAACGTGAAATTCCGGGATACGGTAGATAAATGCACTAAGCGAGCTGGCGTCAACTTAAGGCGCATTCGGGCATGCTGTCACTCCCAGTCTTTATCCTAATTCTAATTGTAATCGATTGATGCCGAGAAGATTACGATGACGAGCATGATTACGATTACGTTGCGCTGGATCCTTAAGTTAGCAACATTCGCACTAAGCGAACTGGCGAAGTCCCAACAAATCGGCGGCGATGCCGTAGCGGAGGTTGTAGAGCGAGTGGGTCAATCCTTCGCGCTGTGCGCACTCGAGCAAGGTGTCGATCGTAATGAGCGCGGTGGGCAGAATGTCGGCCCGGGCTGCGGGTAGGTGTGGGATGCTCAAACGCTCGTGTAGGGGCAGGGCCACCAATTGCTGCCGGAGTCCATCGAGCGCAGCACGTCGGAGGAAGGGGGAGGACGCATCCATCTCGAGGCCGGCCTGTGCAGCCAAAACGGCGCGACTTACGGTGTAGGCACCGCCCGTCGCGACGAGCGGCCACTCGCTGCGACCGAAATCAAAGTCGCTCGCCGCGATAACTTCGGCTACGTGTTCCCGCAGTGCCCGCTCTGTTTCCGGTAGCAGGGGAGCCTCGCGGTCTTCGATGAAGCGCTCGCTCAGGCGGACCGCACCCAGTTGCAGGGAAATCGCCTGTTGCATGTGGTGTTCCTCAAAGCGAATCAGCTCGAGGCTCCCGCCCCCGATGTCGGTTTGGATGAAGCTGGTCATGCCCTGGATCGCAGGATCACAGCTCAAGCCGAGGCCGATGTAGTGGGCTTCCTCGGAACCACTCAGGATGCGTATCGGCTGACCGCAGGCCTCGAAAACGGATTGCCGGAAATCATCCCCGTTGATGGCATCACGCACCGCGCTGGTCGCGACGATGACGGTCTTTGTCGGTCGGTAGCTTTGGGCCATTCTGAGGAGTTCAACAATCGTGGCTGTGCCACCGGTGATCGCTGCCCCGGTCAGGCTGGGCAGCTCCCGGCCGATTCCGGTGCTTATACGCGTCTCGATCGTTTCGCTGAATTGTGTCTCCAAGCTGTCAGCATTCGACGCTAACTGTGCGACCAGTAACTTGATTGAGTTACTGCCGACATCAACAACGGCTACGGTCTCTCGCATAACGGTAGCGCATAAGGCAGTTGATGGATCGTCAAGATTGGATGCGAGGTGCGGACGACAGTCGACCGAGTCAGACGCCCTCGCGCCGGTCCATCCATTCTACGATCATGAGGTGCGGCAGTGTCAGCGCGGAAATAAGCACCAGGTAGAGCGCCGCCATGGTAAACGGACTTTCGATTGATTTCCAAACAAGGGCAGATAGGCCGAAAAGCATGGCCACGGAAACGAGGGTAAAGGGAAGCGCCTGCCAGTTGCGGAGCCGCATTCTTTGCAAGGTTGTGCCGCCTTCGGCATACTTGGATGGCTCGTAAGAGCAGAGCCGCAGGAAATGCCGACAACCGTGCCAGCCCACGAAATACCAGCCGATCGCCACCAGCGGAGAGACGAAACAGAAGAACCCGGTCAGCAGCCAAGTTTCCAAAAGGAGGCGCCGGGCTGCGGGTCGCTGGATGCGTTTTACATGCGTCCACCCATCAAAGAGGAAAAGCACCAGAAACAATCCCAGCACGAAGCGCCTCCAGAGCCCCCAGTCCGCATCGATTCCGGGCATAAATAATTGAATGCAGGCATTGATAAACTCGCTCGCCTGATCGGGAAACGCGAGGAAGGGAAGCCCGATCGGGATGAGGCCACGCAACGCGAGGTGTGCGTAATCTTCCAGACGGTTTCGCTCGAAGTCACAATAGCTCGGGCTGAGGCGCTCAAATGCGATATCCGCCTTCCCCCAATGAAAAATGGTCATGATAAGAAAGCCCAGCGCCGCCAGTGGAGGGGTCACCCACCAAAGCAAAAGCACGGCCAGCACGACGGCGAGATAGAGTGCCACCACGACTCCGAGGGGACGGGGGCGCATCGCCCGGCGAGCTAAGCCCAGTGCCACGAGGTGATCAATCGCCCCATGCGGCAGACCGAAAAGAAAGAGCCCAAGCAAAAGCGGCAGTAAGCGGAACGCGCCCGTATCCAGACCAAGCAGCACTTGCAGGCAGCCAATCAGTAAAAAAGCCACCGCGCTGCCATCGGCCCATCGTGTGAGGGGCCCACGACTCCGCTTCGCTTCCGGTGCGGGTGCCAATGGTTGCCATGCGAAAAAACCCTTCATCGATTTTGCTCCGGGGGTTTGAGGCCGTGCCAGAGCACCAGGCCCTGTACCAGCAGCAGACTGGTCACCCCGAAAAAGATAATTTCCTCAATCGGGAGGTTGGGCAGCCCATACCCCGTGGTGTACGTTTCCGATATTTTCCAAATACCCTGGCCAATGGCCAACCTGTCGGCCAGCCCGAAGTAGAGCAGCGGGATCAATGTCCCCACCGCGACGGTCCACTTCCCCCGAAACAGGCCCCCCGGGTCGAATAGCCACTGGATCATTAGGGGCGGCGTGAACCAAATGAGAATGAGCCCGAGGTAGACCCCGTCTGGATTTTGTAGCAACCCCCATCCACCGAGGAGCGACAACGCGCCAAGGAAGAACAGCACGATTCTTTGCCATGTCTGCTTTTCGCGGCAGGTGCTTTTCGTAAGGGGCAATCGACCGTCGTTAAGCAGGAAAGAGATAATTGCACCGTTAAGAATGGGCATGAGCACGAAGAAAGCATATTCCTCGATCGGCACATAGCCCACCCGGAAGAGGATCCGATCTGAGGGAGAATCCCAGACACCGGTCGCAATCAAATAATTATCCCACGGCGTGGTCCAAACAAACGCGATCAAGGCGAGCATCGCGACACCGCGCCAATGATACCTGAGATCGATCCTCGTGAGCCCGCCCTGTCGGCGAAGCCATGCAGACACCGCGATCAGTAATCCGGACGGCACAATCAGGAAAAGAAGAATGAACGCAGCGTAAGTCATCCCGATAGATTCGACTGTGCGAACGCTTCGTGGAGCGTAGCGTCATGCAGCGGTTCCGGGTTTGGCAGCCAGTCGAGTCGCTTCCACCGACGGTAGGCGACGGGTGCCCTCAGCAAGATCGCCAGCTTCGCCAAGGGCCCCACGACCGTCCGTTGGCGCCACCCGCCGGGCGACTGGCGGACTACTTTTTGCCCGATCGCCTGATAAAAAGCGGCTGCTAAGAAAATGACCCGTCGATTCCGCTCAGGGATGTAGACGAAGCCCCGTCGCGCACTTTGGTAGTAGTCCTCGGCGAGGTCGTGCGTACGCTGCACCGCCGTGTCGACCGCTGCAGTCGCACCGGCCTCGCCGCCCATGGCGCGTCGGATCGTCTCGGGCTCCACCCAGGCGGCGGGCAGGTAGTAGCGACCCCGTTGCGCATCCTCTGCGACGTCGCGGATCACGTTGCTGAGCTGCAGACCGATCCCCAGGTCGATGGCGAAGGCATCCGCCCGCTCATCGCGGGCATCGATCACATGCCGCATCATCCGACCCACGGTCCCCGCCACCCCGTAGGCAAACTGGATCAATCCCGCCTCGTCCCGGATAGAGCGTTCCCCGCAATCCGCATGAAGCGCGTCAATTAAATCGAGCGCTGGACCCAGCGGGATGGATCGCTCTTCAGACAGCGCGATAAAGTCAAACTCGACTGAATCGGCGGGTGCGGTGTTGGGATTGGTTAACCGTTCCCGCGCCCGATTGAGACGCGTCTGGTCGCCGGTCGTCGTATCGTCCGCCAGGTCGTCCAGATATCGGCAAAATTGATACAAACGGGCCACGGCCATCTGATCATCCGGACTGAAAAAACGTGCGGCCAGCGAAAAAGACCGGCTGTTTCGGCGAAACAGGTCTTTGGGGCTGGCGCTGGTATCCATGGCTAAGCGGCGGGTAATCGATCAAGAACTTTTGCCGAGCAAAGCACGCCCGGCACTCCGGCACCAGGATGTGTTCCCGCTCCCACCAAGTAAAGATTATCCAGAACTTCCGAGCGATTGTGAAATCGAAACCAGGCCGACTGAGTAAAAATCGGCGAAACTGAGAACCCGCTACCGAGATTGCTCAGGTAGTCGGCCTTGAAATCCTCGGGAGTCATGAAGAAATCAGAGCGGATTGTCTCCTTTAAATTTGGCAACAAACTTTGATCCAGCGCATGCACAATCCGGTCCCGCAACTTGGGCCCCTCGACGGCCCAGTTGATATCTGCCTTGAGATTCGGGACGGGTGCGAGGACATAAAAAGAGTCACAGCCGGCCGGGGCAAAACTGGAGTCGGTCGCGGTGGGCCGATGCAGGTAGAGCGAAAAGTCTTCAGGTAATTCCTTTCCGTGAAAAATCTCCTGGATCAATTCTTTGTAGCGCTCGCCAAACCAGATCGTGTGGTGTTCGACATCCGGGTAGGTCCCCTCAGTCCCAAAAAAGAGCACGAAGAGCCCCATGGAGGTTTGCATGCGCTTCTGTTTCAACTCAAAGAGCCGTGAGCGCCGGTTGGCACTCAGCAAGTCGCGATAGAGATGCAAAGGATCGGTATTCGAGACAATGCGGTCCGCTTCAATCAACTCGCCACCCTCCAAGCGGACGCCTGTGGCGCGGCGACCCTCCGCTTTGATCGTTTCGACTGTTTTTCCCGACAGAATCTCAATGCCCTCCTCTTGCATCAAAGTCTCCAAAGCCTGAACAATGGCCCCGGTGCCGCCTTTGGCAAAATAGACGCCCCATTTGCGCTCCAGAAAATGAATCAGGCTGTAAATACTTGTTGTCTCGAAAGGATTTCCGCCCACCAGCAAGGGCTGGATAGAAAACGCCCGGCGCAGGTGGTCGTGTTTGAGGTATTTTGAAACGAGCTGCCAGACCGTCCGGTAGCAGCCGAGCTTGATCAGATTGGGCACCTGCCTGAACAAGGTCCCCATCGAGTGAAAGGGTTGGTCGGCAAGCTGGGTAAACCCCACATCAAATATCCTGCGGGACTGTTCGAGCAGTCGCTTGTAGCCCGCGACATCTTCCGGACTTATCCGCTCGATTTCGCGAAGCGTGTCCTCCGTCGTGCCGCCATAGTTGAACCGGGTGCCATCCTGATAGTAAAACTGATACCAGACATCGAGCGGGATAAACTCAACGTAGTCCTCGCGGCGTTTTCCGAACAACTCGAAGAGCTCGTCGAAAAGAAAGGGTGCCGTGATCACCGTTGGCCCCGCATCGTGACGAAATCCGTCTTTTTCAAAAACTTGAGCGCGCCCACCCAATCGCGGACAACGGTCGACAAGGGTGACCGAGTCTCCCTTGGCCCGAAGACGAAGTGCTGCTGCAATCCCGCCGAATCCGCCGCCGATGACGACCGACCTATGATGTGAATGCATCGATCTGGGGTGTGAGAATCTGAACCAGTTCGATCAAAGACCGTCCACAGTCATGGGGTAGCGATTCAGCGCGATCCGAAGCCTCCTGCAAAAACCCCTGCGCCATGACCGCTGCTTTTGCTTCCGCGCTATGACTACCGTCTGTCTTTTGCAGCGCGAAGACCACATTACCGCTACGCTCACCAGGGAGATCGGATACCTGATCTTTCAAATCGTCAAGAATTTGGTAGCCCAGCCCGAACTGGCAGGCGGCTTCGTGGGCAAGCTCCAGAAACTCCGCGTGTCTGGCAAAAATGAGGGGTAGTTCGAGCGAGAGCGCGAAGAGCGGGCCTGATTTTTTTCTCGCGGCGTTTAGGTAGCGTTCCACCGAAGATCCATCAAGGCTTCCGGAGAGTTCGCAGGTCTGGCCCTCGACGGTTTCGCTAACGGCGTGGTTGATCCGGGAGATCAAGAAAGGCAGTTTTCCCGGTTGGGAGACACGGGAGAGACAGACGAATGCGGTGGTGATCAATTGATCCGTCAAGCTGAGTGCGACATCCCGACCAAACTTGGCCGCAACCGAGGCCTGTCCGCGACGCAAGCGCGAATTGTCCTGCAGATCATCTTGCACAAGCGATGCGTTGTGGAGGCACTCAACCGCCGAGGCCAAGCAGATTCCGTCGCGATCTTCAATCCCGAGTGCGGATACGCACTGTCGCGTCAACCTTATCCGGGAACCGCCTCCCCGGACACCGAAGTGGTGCAGGAAGGCGGTTTGGACAAGATTTGAGGGATGAATCTCCCCGACTCCAAAAAACGAACGCTCAATTAAAGCGTAAACACCGTCTGGAGCGCTGGGAGGATCCAGCTGAACTCGACTGTTAGCAAGAGCCATGGCCCGTATGATAGGGGACCTACGCGGCGGCGGCTTCGCTTTGTGATTTCTTCAGAGCGATTGCAAAAATCAATACGCCGAAAACTGCTTTCGCTACGATGTCCGCTACCGAGTAGCCGATTTGGACGAAGGTCGAAGCAGATGCACCATCAACACCCAACATTGGGAAGATGAATACAATCGGATAAAATGCCCAAGAGGCGATGACCAAATAACGGGCGGTGTTAATCAGACCGCGGGCAGCGGGCGGCTGCAAATCGAGGGATGCTTTGAGACCGACGAACAGCTCATAGACGATCCAAAGGAAAGGGACCATGGAGAGTGACCACCAGAGCCAGCGGGTGCCGGCTTCTGTTGCGATTTCCCCGGGATACCCCAAAACAATCATGAGCGCCGCAAGACCGCCGAGACGAAGCGATTTCGAGAGCGTTTCTTTGCCACTGAGTTTCATGACAAGGATGAGCTCAATGAGTAGAAGCGGGACCGTCAGAATCCAGTCGACATAACGATAGGCGTCATTGAATGGCTGGCCTGTCGCGACGAGGGTGCCGTCGATCAGCTCGTAGGCGCCGCTCCAACTACCGGAAATTTTCACGTAGTGGTAAAGCGCGATAAACGTCACCAAGCCACTAATGGTCACCGCCATTTTGTAGGGTGGAGCGACAAGCGAGCGGTTAATCCAGAGGAAAGCGGTGGCCGCCCCCATAGCTGCGATCGTCAGCGAAAAGAAATTCGCAACGAGATTATATTGGCCGAAACTTAGTTCTATCATGGTTTGTTGGGTTGGGGTTAACGTTGATGATTAACACGGGACCAAACG
Source organism: Verrucomicrobiota bacterium (assembly GCA_009908325.1). GTDB lineage: Bacteria > Verrucomicrobiota > Verrucomicrobiia > Opitutales > Coraliomargaritaceae > Thalassobacterium. Next base: position 9,414 of record JAAAPI010000098.1, read on the forward strand.
AAGGTTGTGGCGACAACTTACACCGCGAGTGTCCACCAGAGAATTTCCCATGATTTGAAGAAAAACTCATGATGCTCCCGACGATTGCTAATATGTTATTTGTCAATCGAACCCATGACACGCCCCATGAAGGTGGAGAGTGCTTCTTTCTGTGAAACACCTTCCCGTTTCATTTTATCGACCTCAAGTGCGCCGTAGAAATTACTGATAAGCTCACCGATAACGTCCAGCTCCTCGTCGGAAAGCTGCGAAAATTCGCTAATGTGCTCTAAGACCATTGCGGCCTCTTCGATAAAATCAGCATCGTTAGCTTCAACGAAGTTATCGATGTGTTTAATCAGTGGCAGTTTCATGGATCAACTCCTTCAAAACGTCGTATTTGTTCGTTTGGACCTGCCGCTTGAGTGTGCCGTTTTCAAAGGCCGCAAAGGTCGGTAAATTGTCGACCTCGGCGAGCTTCCGCGATCCGGGAAACTTCTCCGCATCGGCGAGCACGAAGGTAATTGTTTCATTCTCCTGTGCCTCTTTTTTGACCTTGGGCTTCATTATGCGGCAATTGCCGCACCACGAAGCCGAGTATTGGACGATTACCTTAGGGTGCTCGTTAACGACATCCTGGAGGTTGTCTTCACTTAATTCGATTAGCATAGTGTTTCTTTATTGAATATTTCGGTTGAGTCTCCGGAGGGCTATTTCTTCCCGAGGTAGGACGAGACACTCTCGCGGTTGGCTTCGATCATTTCGTCACCGTCTTTCCAGTTCGCCGGGCAGACTTCGCCCTTCTCTTGGAACCTTGTGTAGGCGTCGACCATTCGGATGTATTCCTCAACATTTCGTCCCAGTGGCATGGTGTTGATGCCTTCATGGAAAACGACGCCCTCTTCGTCGATCAGGTAGGTGGCACGATAGGTGACATTGTCCCCGTCAATTAAAGCAAGGGGTGCTCCCTCGCTGGTCTCTTTTCGAATGCCATCCAAAATGCCGAGAGCCCCCGAAAGATTGCGGTTCGTATCGGCCAACAGGGGGATTTCGACCCCCTCAATTCCCCCTTGATCCCGGGGCGTGCTCAACCACGCGAAGTGGACTTCGCATGAATCTACCGACGCGCCAACGACCAAAGTGTTGCGCTTTTCAAATTCGGCCACCGCTTCACCGAAGGCGTGAATCTCTGTCGGGCAAACGTAGGTGAAATCCTTTGGATACCAAAAAAGGAGTATCTTCTTGTTTTTTTCCTGTGCCTTGCGGAATAGATTCAAGTTAAATTGATCTCCCAAATAATCGATCGCTTTGACCGTGATGTTCGGGAATGGTTTTCCTACAAACGTGCTCATTTCTTTTCGTGTTTTATTTTGAATTGGTTGTTTTATTTAAGGCCGTCTTTTTTTAAGAAGCGCCAAGACAAACCTGATTAGGCCGGTCTTTCAAGCCCTGGACGTAGTTTATGACCGTTTATTTTTCCGGTGCGATCGGATCCGGGGTACTGGGCGAGCAAAGCGCGTCGGCGCCATTCGCGGACTCGGGTGGTCGCTAAGAGGGCGTTTACTAAAAGCTTAATTTCGTTAGTAAAAAAGTTTAGCTTTTCGTCATTTTAAGGTGGCTGGCTCTCAAAATACAGAAGAATGTCCAAAGACTACGAAACCACCACTACGTCTTCGGTTGCGATGATACACATCGCCATGACCCGCCTCATGCTCAACCGGGCGAGGCGTTTCTAACTGGAAAATGATTTTATTAGACGCCCTCTAAGAGGCATCGAATTCTTCTTCCTTTTTGGTCAATAAGACAGCGGCGATGTAAACGACAATGGCGAGACCTACCTTGTTAATAATGTCGCCGATGTTGTAGACGAGTTCGCGCACGTCCTGCGGCAACCCAAAGCTGGGAAGTATATAGCCCAGCGGATAGATTAACCAGCCCAGCAAAACAAAGAGCACCATTACTTTGACGCAGCTTCGCACCACCGGGGAGAAGCGCTCAGGAAGGTTTTGTGTTGCGGATAACAACAGGTACAAAATGACCAGCCACGCTACGACTCCGACCCCGAAGAGCGAATAGTGAAGAACCGGCTGGCCAAACGTGATCTCACCGAAAAATCCCGACAGAATCATGACAATATCAAAGAAAATGAGTTTATTCATGAATGCCTGTCCTTTCTTTCCTAATCCGAGAAGGAGCGGGAACTTAACAAGCATGAGGGGTGTTGTCAGCAACCAGTCGATGTAACGGAATGTGGTTGGGAACGAATCCACCCCGTTGGCGACCGCATCTGCATACCAGCCTTTCATATAAAAGTAGTTTAATGCCGCGATCGTCAAGATAACGCCAGATACCACCATGATACTACGGTAGCGCGGCAGCACTGAGTTTTTCATCGCAATGAAGTAGACAGCGCCTCCGGCCATGGCCATGAAGGCCAGATTAAAAGTCGTGTTGACGAGGAACTGGAGAGTCGATTCAAATTCGTACATAATGGTTTGCTTCGTTATTAAATTTCCTGGTTTTGTTTAGCCCCAAATGTCGTTTGGAGAGGTGTCTTTCTTTTTTCCGCCGAATCCGAAGAGACCACGGCGCTTTTTCGGCGCCTTCGAATCAGCCGCTTCATCTTCATTTTTTTTTGTAGAAATGATGACATCGTCCGCCACCTCTTCGACGGTCTCGTTAGGCAAATTGGCGTTGCGGTCGACCGCCGTTGTTTCAATGACCGGAAGCGCCAAAATCGCCTCGTTGGCACCTTTTAAAAGCAGGTTAACAGAGACGCGCAGACCCGCCAGCATCACATCGCCCGCGCAGAGGACTCCGATGATGCAGGACTCAGTTTTTCGCAGATACAGGCTGTGCTCCTCAAAACGAATCAAGTATTCATCGGTAGGTGTGTAGCTCATATCGACTGCTTCCAGTAGCGTCGTGCAACGAGCTCCAAGTTCGTCGAAAATCGAGTCCCGGTATCCGGACGGTAAATAATTCGCCAGCAGTTGACCGGAGGCGTTCAGGCAAAAGATGCCCAAGACTCCTGGAAGATCGAGCGTCGGCTGAAAATGATTATCCAAGGACATCGTTTTCCTCCGCTTTGTTGTGCATGAACTGGCTTATTTCATGCCGGTCCGATTTCGCTTTATAGATCGCGCCGTAATGCAAATCTTCTACCTCGAGGCAAATCGTGTGTCGATTCTTCCCGAGCAATACCATTTCTTCAACATCGTTGAAACCAAGGCTCGCGCCAAGCAGTCCACCCAATTGGTTGATATAAGCGACATATTCGTGCAGCGAATTTGTGATTTTTCCGTTGTTTTCCACGACCGATCCAGTCCTATCCGTCACCGTGTAGCCATACATACCGTCTGGCATGGGCTTTGATTCATCGTTTTCGTATTCCATAAAAGGTTATTTTTTAGGCGGTCTCTTTTTCGCTTTGCTTTGCTTCGTGAAACTTCCGCTCAAGGAAAAAAAGGTTTTCTTCCCGTTGCTCCAGTTCCGCTTCTTTTTCCATATACTCGTTCATACGTTCGATTAGCTCTTCTTCTGATGACTCGATTGCGGCGTAGCGTTTTGAAATTTCATCGGAGGAAGAAGAATCTTGTTCCGGTGTTGCTAGTTTCTCCTGCAGGTTTCGGACCTTACTTTGCAGCTGTGCGATCATCTGATCACGACTGAGAATCTGTTTTTTGGCACTCGATATTTTGTTTTCCAGCGCCTCGATCCGTCGCATAGCCTGATTGAGCTTTTGGTTCGTATCGTTAGCCGGTTGAGGATTGGAATACCTTTGTGAGAAGGAAGGCGTTTGGCGAGCTTTTTGGCGCTCTTTGTTGACCTCCGCCCGCTCTGCCCTGAGGTCGACGTAGGCAGTCATTCGCATTCCTCCAATGACTTTTCCTTCCGCGTCCCGCGGGCTCCTGAAGTCCATGTTTTTTCCTGCCGGTAGAAATTTCCGCCGATCTTTCGTCGCCGTTTGCAGAACGATGATATAATCGATTTCGCTGTTGTTGAGTAATTTAGCTAAGGCATTTTTTGTCGATGGCGCGACATCGCGGGTGAGTTCTCGAAATGTGATGCATTGACGGACAAATTGTTTGTTGACTTGATTCATGAAAACATTGCGGACGGTAGACGTCTGTGGTGTGGAGAATCGGCGAAAGAACCACGTCGATTTAAAATTGCAAATTATTTAACACGTTTTTTGCAAACAGGCTCTGCTGTTTGCAAAACGTCTGGAATGTATTGTCTTTCGATAAAAGCGTTTGGAAAAGCTCAGGGGCGGTTTCTAACGCAGCAACGATCCAACAGAAACGGGCACGAGCCGTATGTTACCCGTCTCGCGGGCCTCGGCAATCGAGAGACGGAAGCTCACTTGGGTATCATTCAGTTCCTCGGGGTCGACCAGGGTTTGCTCGATCTGCCAAAAGTCCACTTCTTCGGTTTCCGTGATCCGGGTGTTGGCCTTGGCACGCGCTGCTGGATCTAGGCGGATCCACTGATGCGACTCGTAATACGGAGCCATCCGGTTTTCCAACTCGGCGAGGGGAAAACGTGCTTCGGGGAGCATCAGTTCCAAGTTATATTTCTCAGCAATCGCGGCGTAGTCGCGGTTGGCCAGCATGCGGAGGAAGCGGTAGACCTCATTGCGGATCAAGCGCTCGAAGCTTTCATGGTCGCGCGTGATATCGGTGTTCTTTGCTTCGGGCACCGTCGCTTCAGTGGATTTGGCACCCGCTTGATAGTTTGGATCCTTTATCGTCTCCCATTCGTCGATCAGGCTGGAGTCCGTCACCCTCAGAAGGTTTTCCAGATACACGATAATCTCGTCCACGCCTTCCTCGCGAAAGACCGACGGAATGGTATGCACCAGCACGCGGTAAACATTGGTCAAGTGGCGCAGCAGGACGCCTTCGATGCGCATCAGACCGTAGCGCTTTACATAATCGGCGAAGCTGCTGTAGCGCTCAAACATTTCCCTTGCAATGGACTTCGGTCGGATATTGGCCTCGCCCACCCACGGGTGTGTTGCGGCAAACTGATTGAAGGTGTCGTAGATGAAGTCGCGCTCCGGCTTGGGGTATTCGAGTTTTTCGAGCTCGTCCATGCGTGCGTCGTATTCGATGCCTGCGGCCTTCATCTCCGCAACCTTGTCGCCCTTTAACTTATCCAATTGCTTGCGTAAAATGGCGTCGGGGTCTTCGAGAATCGCTTCGGCCAAGCTGAGCAGTTTGAGCGCGTAATCGGGCGCATTCATGTCGAGCAGCCCAAGCGTATCGATGCAGTAAAGCGCCAGCGTCTGGTTCAGCGAAAAATCATCCTGCAATTCGAGATTAACCCTCAGTTTCTGGGCCGATTCGCGCGGCATGATTTCGATGATGTTGCGATCGACCAGCGAGCGAAAGAGCTCAAAGGCCCGCCGCCGCATGGCTGCCTTGGCAGCATCGCTCTGATGGCATTCGTTGATCAGGTCCCGCATGGCCCGGCAGCCGTCCCCATCACGGCTCAGCACGTTGAGCAACATGCCGTGTGAGACATCGAAGCTCGATTGCAGCGGCTCGGCGGGCGCACCTTGCAGGCGCTTGAAGGTGCCTTCTTCCCAGTGGACATAGCCGCGCTCGGGCGGTTTTTTCTTAACCAGTTTTTTCCGCTTCTTGGGGTCGCCCGCGGCCTTGGCTTCAAGGCGCTTGTTTTCGATGACATGTTCCGGTGCCATGGCGATGACATAGCCCTGATCATCGAAGCCCCGGCGCCCGGCCCGTCCGCTGATCTGGTGAAAATCCCGGGCGGTCAAAATACCGGTCTTGTTCCCATCGTATTTGCACAGTTGGGTGAAGAGCACCGTGCGGATGGGGACGTTCACACCCACTCCCAGCGTATCCGTGCCGCAGATAATTTTCAATAAGCCCTGCTGGGCCAGCTTTTCCACCAGCACACGGTATTTCGGCAGGAGACCCGCGTGGTGCAGGCCGATCCCGCTGCGCAGCAATTTTTTGATCTCCTTCCCGAAAGGACTGGAAAACGTCACGCCTTCGAGTGCCTCGTTAATCGCGACTTTCTCTGCCTTCGTGCAGGGGTTCAGACTGCTCAGCAGACTCTGCGCCGTGTCGGCTGCCGAGCGCTGAGTGAAATGCACGATGTAAACCGGGAATTTTTGCGCCGACTGGAGTTTCTCCAGCGTCTCAATGAAGGGGTCCTCCAAATACTCAAACGCCAGCGGCACCGGACGCTCAGTGCCGCGCACTGTCACGGACTCCCGGCCCGTTACCCGCTCCAACTCGCGTTCGAAGAAACGGGTCTCGCCGAGAGTGGCCGACATGAGCAAGAAGCGTGTCCGTGATAAGGTAAGCAGCGGTGCCTGCCAGGCCCCTCCCCGCTCCGGGTCGGAGTAGTAGTGGAACTCGTCCATGATCACATCATTGACCCGGGCCCGCGCCCCGTCGCGCAGCGCGATATTGGCCAGGATTTCGGCGGTGCAGCAGAGAATGGGGGCCCCTCGATTAACGCTGGCATCGCCGGTCATCATGCCGACATTCTCCGGGCCGAAGTCGCGGCAGAGGGCGAGGAACTTTTCGTTGACCAGTGCTTTGATTGGGCAGGTGTAGACCGATTGCCGCCCGGTCGAGACCGAGAGAAAGTGCAGCGCCGCTGCGACCAGCGATTTCCCCGAACCAGTCGGCGTGTTCAAGATGACGTTTTTTCCGGCGAATAGCTCCAGAATCGCTTCCTCCTGCGCCGGGTAGAGTTCGATTCCCTGGTCCGCAGCATAGCTGAGAAAGGCTTCCAGAAGCGCATCGGGATCGTTCGCGGCAGATTTGGGACTGAGGGGAAACTCCATGTCCCGCAGCCTTTCGGGGGTTTGGAAGAAGTGCAAGAGTTGGCCGAGAAATTCGTAAGCGGAGCGCAGCGCCTATTCGTGGCTGTCTTGCGGACGCCCTGACGTCGGCAAGGGCTCCAAGGCCTTACCCGACCGCCACGGCTGCGGGGCGCTCGCAAGCGAGCACGCCACGAGGGAAAAATCAGAACCCCTTTATTCTAAGATCCTCGATGGTTGCCTTCAGTGCGAAGTCCGTGGTCCACTCCGGTCGGTAACCGATATCCCGATACGTGGGCTCGATGTCGAAGTAATGATCCTTGGCCAGCTCGACAGCGACAAACCGTGTGATCGGCGGCTCGCCCGCCTTGCCGGTCAGTTTCCAGATGCCTTCGGCGACGCCCCCCGCCACGTAGGCCAGCGGCAGGGGGATGCGCTTGGTCAATGCCGGCTTCCCCAGACCTTCGAGTATTTGGTTTAACCACGGCCAGAGCTGGACCGGTTCGCCTTGGGAAACAAAGTAGGCCTTCCCGGCGCAGGTGTCGGAGACCAGCGCCTCCAAAGCGCTAACGTGCGCAGCGGCCACGTCCTCAATGTAGCTGACATCGACGCGATTCCGGCCATCGCCCACAATTTTCAAACGCCCGACCTGAATGCTTTGCAAGACACGCGGCAGCAGATGGGGGTCCCCGGGGCCAAAAACAAGATGTGGCCGGAGTGCCACCACCCGCAGCGTTTCACTGTTGGCGGCAAGCGCCTCCTTTTCCGCGATCGCTTTAGTGTGCGCGTAATGGCAGAGCCAGTTTCGTCCGTAGGGCATCCCGGGCCCACCGCCCTGAATCGGTTTCCGGTTGAAGACGACGCTCGGGGTGCTGGTGTGGACAAGGCGCTTGACACCCTCCGCATGACAAGCCGCCAGGACGTTGCGTGTGCCGATCACATTGGGTCGGTGGTAGCTCTCCCAACTGCCCCAGACGCCGGCCTTGGCGGCCACATGAAATACCGCATCGACGCCCTGGGCAGCCCCGCGAACTACGGCCGCATCGGCCAGATCGCCGCAGACCACGTCGACGCCCGACGCCGTTAATTCCGGTTGCGGGGAGCGGCCGAAGGAGCGGACCGAGTCGCCCCGGGCCAATAACCGCCGGATAATAGCTTGTCCGACGAATCCGCCGCCTCCTGTCACCAGTATTTTCATCGCAGTGGGCTTACTTCAGCGCGTATTTTTGCGCAAGGGACAATCGGTGAATTTTGGCGTTGTGGCGCACATCGACCGGAAATCGCTTTTCAAAGAAGAAATGCCGGATCCGGGCGGTGAACGCATGCTGCTGACCGAGTTCAGCCAGGGACTGCTCAAACTGCCGACGCGCTTTCCAGGTCCGGGGAAAGTTTCCCTTTTCCGGCTCAATCACCATCCCCGGCCGTCCGCCGCCCAGATCAATCAATGCCGACCGATAGACCTTCGGGTGCGCATTAAAAATCGCCTCACAGCAATCCGTATACATCGGCCCGTCCGGCCCGAGCACGCGCTCGACCTTACGGCCGCAAAACCAGAGGCGACCATCGGCATCCAGCCAGCCCATATCGCTCATGCGGTGCCAGTGCCGCGCGCCATCGGCAATCTTTGAATCGGCATCGGCCCCGGGGAGACGATCGTAGCCCCGCGTCACCGACGGACCCTGCACGATGATTTCACCAATGCCGCCCGTCGCTTTCACCGCGACTGCGTCCAGCGAAGCGATTGCATCATCGACCGGCTCGATGATGCGCACCCGTACGTCCGGCAAAGCCCGGCCGACGCAGGTGCCCTCGCCCTTCTGCGTGCGCACAGCGGTTTGCTCCAGCACTTCGGTGGCTGAGATCGAAGTGACGGGGAGGGCCTCCGTCGCTCCATACGGGGTATGGATGTCTCCGTTTGGGATGATCGAGCGCATCTGCGCCATCAACGCGGGCGGAACCGGAGCTCCTGCCATGAGAATACGTCGAATGCTCGGCAGGGTAATCGACGTCTGTTCGCAATACCGCGCAATCTTTGTCCAAAGCGCCGGCGAGCCAAAGCTGTTCGTGACCGCATTTTGTTGGATGGCTCGCACGATCCGGGCCGGGTCGACCGTGGCGGGGCGGCTCGGGTTCATTTGCGGCACCACAGTGCACATCCCCAGCGCGGGATTGAATAGGGCGAAGACCGGCAGCATGGGCAGGTCGACCTCCCCCGGCTCGATGCCATACTGCCGCCGAATCGCTTCAACCTGGGCAAGAAACATACCGTGTGCGTAGCAGACACCCTTGGCCGGGCCCGTTGAGCCCGAAGTAAACAAAACGGCCGCTAACTCATCCTCGGCAGAATCCACCACGGCATAGGGTCCTTTGTTTTTAAAAGATTCAATCCGGTTCTGAAATCGGTGATTGACCGGAATCTTTATGTCGACCCCCCGAAAACTGGGACGGAAGCAACGCGCGATCCAGATTGCCGGAATGATCCCGACCAGCGCATCCGGCCGGGAGTGTCGCACGCAGCGCAGGAATTTTTGGATCCCCATACCCGGGTCGATCACGACGGGCACCGCTCCCAGCTTGAAAAGGGCAAAGACAATGCGGATCAGATCGAGGCCCGGGCGCACCATGAGCAGCACTCGCCCCCCGCGCGCAACCCCCTGCGCAGCCAGGTAGTGCGCCGTGGCGGAAGCCTCCGCCTCCAGCTCGGCAAAGCTCCGCTCCGCATAAGCAATCGCGCCGTCCCGTCCCCGGCCAAGCGGTGCCCGCACGGCCGGTGCCATCGGCTGGGCGGTCGCCTGCTCTGCGAGGAAATGTGCGACGTTAAATGGCATGATCGAGCGCCGAAAGTATTGGATCGACTCGCCACGGCTAGGATATTTTTAGAGGATTGGTTGGCACGGGTGCAATTTTAAGCGCGGAGAAGAGTTACATCGCCGGTGTTGCCTTAGCTTGTTCCGCACCTAAAGGAGCGGACATACGTATGCAGCTTCCTTCAGGTAGCTGCCTTTATAGTTGCACTCGATTCGTCACGGAATTCTATAGCTCCGGCATCCCGAAAATTTCATCTGAACCTGAGGGTGCGCTTCGTGTCTCCACCCAAATGAAAACACTTTTCCAACGCATCATCGACGGCGAAATCCCGGCCAAAATTGAGCACGAGGACGAACAGTGCATTGTCATCCACGACATCGATCCGCAGGCCCCCGTGCATTTGCTGGTGATCCCGAAGCGGCTCATCACTCGGGTCGAGCAGGCTATCGCCGAAGATCAGGACCTCCTGGGGCATTTGCTCCTCACCGCAAGTCAGCAGGCGGCGAAACTTTCACTGGACGGAGGTTTCCGCATCGTCATCAACAACGGCAAAGACGGCGGCGAATCCGTCCCGCATCTGCACGTTCATTTGCTGGGCGGGCGGGCCATGTCCTGGCCACCGGGCTGAGGCTCTTGAGGGCTGAAACTTGAGGGCTGAAACTTGAGGGTTGAAACTTGAAGCCTGAGACCTGAGTAGGATGAAAAGTGAAAAACCGCTTTCTGCTTTCACTTGGAATACCACTGGGAAGGTGGCCTCAATCGACATGAGCTTTTGAGGGAGATTTTTGCCCGGCTTCGACGTCCCGCAGCAAGCGCGCGTCTGCGACAAAGGGGCCGCCGGGCACAATGCTTGCAACGACCAGCCAACCGGTGAGTTTCCACGACCACTTATAGTCGATCTGTCCGAGAAAAGCGAGGCCGACATAGGCCATCCAGAGGATGCCGTGAGCCATACCGACGGGGCGGATCAACATATCTTCGCCCCAGATATATTTGAGCGGCATGGCTACGCCGAAGAGAAGAATCGAGGAGCAGGCCTCCCAGAAGCCGATAGAGCGAAGGCGGTGCAGAGTGTTGTCGAAACGAAATAGGATTGGGTTCATTTAGCTGCCGGGTTTGATTGCTTCGGTGCCTTGCAGTTCGGGTGGTAGCTTGTCCGCCTCGTAGGTCGGGAAGCTGAGCGTCGCCAAGCTGTGGTGCGGCACATCGAACCGCGTCTTGCCCTCGCTGCGGTCGACGATCACGCCCACCGCGACCGGTTCGGCACCATGGGCGCGGCATTGCTCCAGCGCCTCCACCACACGGCCCCCGCGGGTGATGACATCTTCCACGATGATCACTTTCTCGCCCGGCTCGAATTTAAAATTGCGGCGCAGTGCGAGCTTGTCGTCGACTTTTTCCAGAAAGATAAAGCGCAGCCCCATCTGCCGGGCCACTTCCTGCCCCATGACCAGGCCGCCCATGGCAGGCCCGACCACAGTCGTGGCTCCGTAGCCAGCCAGTTTCGGCACCATCAGCTCGGCCAGGCGGGTGACTTTGTCCATGTATTGGCAGACCTGTGCACATTGAAAGAAGTGTGCACTGTGCAAGCCGGACCGGAGCAGAAAATGTCCTTCCAGCAGGGCACCGCTCTCCTTGAAAATCTGGATAACTTCGTCGTTTTGTGGGTTCATAGGTGGGCAGTGTGCGGCGGGATGGCGTAGTGACAAGCTTCCAGCTTGTCGTTTTGCGCTGGACGACAAGCTGGAAGCTTGTCACTACGTTTTTGTGGATTCATTTTTCGACTGGAACCAGAAAGTCGACGCGACAAAACGACGATTGCCGCACTGGTCCCAGAAACGCGTGGTTTACTTCGCGACATTTCGACTGGCAGACTCCGTCCCGAAACCGATCCTTGAGCAATGGAAAGAGCGTAAAGATTTCTGGCTGGCAGAGCACCCGGAACCGCGCAGTGAAGAGGTCCAGCGGGAATACCACCGGCTCTTCACCTGGACCTTCCACGACTTCCTCGACGCGGGCCATGGTGACTGCTTGTTGGCCCAGCCGTCGCTAGCGCAGATCGTTGCTGGGGCGCTTCGGTTTTTCGATGGGCAACGCTACCGGCTGGGTGAATGGGTTGTCATGCCAAATCATGTGCATGCTTTGTTTCAGACGATGGATGACTTTAAACCCGAGGACATTCTTCATTCGTGGAAGTCATTCACGGCGAAAGAGATCAACAAAAGCACAAGGAGAACTGGCCAGGTCTGGCAACATGAGAGTTACGACCGGATCGTGCGGTCACCTGCGGAACTGTCACGCATCGAAAAATACATCCAGGACAACCCGAAAAAAGCCCGTATCCGAGTCAGCCACGCATCGTGGCTGCCGTAGTGACAAGTGTAGTGACAAGCTTCCAGCTTGTCGTTTTGCAGTGGTGGGACAAGCTGGAAGCTCGTCACTACGCTGAATTTCTGTTGGACGACAAGCTGGAAGCTTGTCACTACGGTCCCATGCTGAAACTCCTGCACCGCCATATACTGAAAGAGATCCTGATTTCGACAGGGTTGGCGATGGGGTTGTTTGTTTTCGTCCTGCTGATGGGGAACGCACTGCGCGATGTGGCCGAATTGGTGGCAGCCGGAAAGTTGGGTGTAGATGTTTTCTTTAAACTCATTGCTCTGCTCATCCCCTACGTGGCGGCCTACGCGCTGCCCCTGGGTATGCTCACCGGGACGCTCATTGCACTTGGGCGGCTGTCATCGCAGCGCGAGATCACCGCGATGAAGGCGGCGGGTCTGAGTGTCTATCAGATCGCAGCGCCGGTCTTTCTCATCGCATTTTTCGGAATGGTGGTCGGCGTGCTGGTCAATCTGCACTACGCCCCGCAATCGCGCCTCGCGTATAAACAACTCATGGCCAGCACGGTCACGGAAAACCCGGTCGATTTTATCGAAGAGCGTCGCTTCATTCACGAGTTTCCCGGCTACGTTATTTACATGGGCGGCCGTGACGGCTCGACCATGCAGGATTTTTGGATCTGGGAGCTCGATGAGCAGCGGCGCGTCAAGCTATTCCTGCGGGCTGCCGAGGGCGAATTACTCTATAACGAAAGCACCCGCGAACTCATCCTCACCCTAAAAAACGGCACCGCCGAGCAACGCAGTTCGGAAAACCCCGAGACTTTCGAGGGCGGCATGCCCGATTCGCTTTTTTTCGGCGAGCTACCCATCGCGCTGCCGCTGGATAATTTGTTTGGGGAGAAAGGGCAGCGCCGGGTGCGCACTAAGGAGATGACGTTTGCTCAGTTGATGGAGCGCCGTCAGGAAGAGTTGGACAAAGAGGCTGCCAGCGACGGCCCGATGACCGAGGAGCGTCTGGAATTGCAAATGCACCTACAGAAGAACTTTGCCATGGCTTTCTCAGTGTTCTCCCTCGCCGTCTTTGGTGTGCCGCTGGCCATCCATGTCGGGCGACAGGAAACCTACGCCAATCTCGGTATCGCCCTGGTCATCGCCATGAGTTATTACTTTCTTATGATCATGGTCAGCTGGCTGGAAGAACAGCCCGCTTGGCGCCCCGATTTGCTCATTTGGCTGCCTAATTTGATCTTTCAGGGGTTCGGCTTTTGGATGCTGAATCGGGCTAGCCGGTGTTAGGCGGGATGCGAATTGTTGAAATAGAAAATCCACCTGCGGTTGCAGAACTGATTGAGCGCTTTGGGCGGAGGTCCCGGCCTTTTCTGCTGGATAGCGCACAGGCCAATGACGGGCTGGGGGAGTGGAGCTTTTTTGGGGCGGATCCGTTTGCCGTGGTCACGGGCAGCTTGCCCGAAGTGCGTGAGGCGATGCGGCCCTTTCGGGTGGAGCCTCACCCGGAGATACCGTTCACGGGTGGCGCAGTCGGCTATCTGAGCTACGACTACGGGCGACGCCTCGAACAGATCCCCGAGCGGGCACACGATGACCGGGGCATCGCCGACCTGCACTTTGGCCTCTACGATGGCGTCGCCGCGCTCGACCACCGCAGCGGACGACTCTACCTGATCGCGCACGATTTCATCACCGATGCCGATTCCGTGATCGAGCGGCTTCGGCTCATTGTCGGGGCGTCGCCTGCAGGGCAAGTCAATCTGGCTCGGAAGCAGACCCCGCCTGCCCGGCGCGGCGAATGGACCTGGAATATGACTCGTGAGGATTTCTGCGCGGCGGTGCAATCCGTCCGTGCTTACATTGCGAGTGGCGACGTTTATCAGGTCAACCTGTCGCAGCGGGCACGCTGCACCTACGAGGGCGATGGTCTCGCACTCTATCAAGCATTGCGCCGGGGCAACCCGGCGCCCTACGGTGCCTACCTCGACCTCGGCGATTGGCAGTTGATTTCGACCTCACCGGAGCAGTTTCTCCAAAAAAAAGGCGACCGGCTCGAGACGCGCCCCATCAAGGGCACCCGCCCCCGGGGCCGCACGCCCGAGGAGGACCGCGCCATGGTGGCCGAATTAGAGGCTTCCGAAAAAGATCGGGCTGAGTTGCTCATGATTGTCGATTTGGAACGCAACGACTTGGGCCGTGTGGCGGAGTTTGGCTCGGTTCAGGTTGAGGGATTGTATCAAATCGAGTATTACGCCCGGGTGGTGCATCAAACGGCGCGGGTCAAAGCCACGCTCAGAAAGGACAAGGATATTTACGATGCATTGGAGGCGCTTTTCCCCGGTGGCTCCATTACCGGAGCCCCCAAGGTCCGTGCCATGGAGATCATCGAAGTGTTGGAACCCACGCGGCGCGGTGCCTACTGCGGTTCGATCGGCTACATCGGATTCGATGGAGATGCGGAATTCAATATAGCCATTCGGAGTTTGCACCTCAAAGATGGGCAGCTTGACTACCAGGTGGGCGGGGGCATCGTTTGGGATTCCGATCCGGAGGCAGAGTATCAGGAAACCCAGGACAAAGCCCGCGCTATTCGTGAAACCATTGATCAGCTATGCCAGAAATCATCTTAGTTCAACCCGGCCAATCGGCGGAATTGTCGCCAAGCTCGTCGGGCTTTGCTCATGGCTTTGGACTTTTCGAAACGATGCATTACGCAGACAAGCAGTTGTATGCCTGGAGCGACCACTGGGCGCGTTTGAGTCAGTCAGCCGCAACCTTTGGCTTGGCCCTTCCCGCTGAAGCCGAAGTGATCCAGGCACTCAAGACCCTCGTCACGCAATCCGAACTGGCTGAGAGCACGCTCAAGCTCTCGCTTCTCAAGGGCGCCGCCGATAGCCATCTATTCGTTTACGCGCGACCGCCGCTGCCCTCGCCTGAAAGTCGTTGTCTCCGGCTTGATCGCGACGCCCCGATTTTTGAGCGCTCACGACTGGCCGGGCATAAGACGCACAACTACATGGAGGCCATGCACCGGCTCGAACTGGCGCGGGCCGACGGCTACTACGACGCACTGCGTCTCGATTCTCTGGGGCGCCTCGCCGAAACAACGACGGCCAATATCTTTTTTATCCTGGACGAACGCCTTTGCACGCCCGCATCCGATACCGGGATTCTGCCGGGCGTAACGCGCGCGCTACTTCTGCGGAGTGCCAAGCTGCAGGCGGAGACAGGGCACTACACACTGGAGGATTTGGAGCATGCGGACGCTCTGTTTGTGACAAATGCAACAAACGGTATTCGGGTGATGGATTCGGTTGAAGGCCTGCCCGGCCCCAGCCGGGTCGAGTTCGACCCGGCCCACCCGGTTCTGGAAACGATACGCGCGGTCCACGCAGCCTCGCGCAGGGGGATACGGCTAAGGTAAACTATGTGTTTGTTAGGTCCGGAATTTTTTCAGGATGATCCGGTCGACTGCGCCCGAAGTTTGATCGGCTGTCGTTTTCGCTGGGGCGCATGTGTTGGCAGGATTGTGGAAACCGAGGCCTATCATGCCATCGGTGACGAAGCCTGCCATACCTGGCTGCGGCCCTCGTCGCGCCGGTTTATCGAGGACCATGAGGCTGGGGACGCCTACGTCTATTTAAACTACGGAGTCCACTGGCTATTCAACATACTGGTCAAGGGACGGAAGGGGAATGGCTTCGTCCTGGTTCGTGCCCTCGAGCCGGAAGTCGGCCTCGACGCCATGCGGCAACGGAGAGGCGATTTTTCGGATAGATTGCTCGCGGCAGGACCCGGGCGATTGACGCAGGCGCTCGGTATTTCCGGCGAACATCACGGCAGCCGCTTCCTGGAGAATGGAATGGGCTCACTCGAAACGGGCGAAACCGTCCGCATCGTCTCCGGTCCACGAATTGGCATTTCGAGGGCGACGGAGTTGAACTGGCGCTTCGGCGATCCTCGGTCAAGTTGCCTGAGCAAGCGGTTCTAACGTTTGGGATTGGTGTTTCCGAGAAAATAGTCGATGGTGCGTTGAGGTAGAGGAAAATAAAAACAAGCGCTTTACGATCTTGACCTTCAAATCTGTGTGAACAAAATTATACTTAAATTGCTTTATGAAGCCCTTTCCCGACCTTCAAATTCCTCTCATTCCATCAGCGGCAGAATTACCCCCGGAGGTATCGAACTTTCCCCGCTTTCGCTTTATGGGTAGCAAATTTCGCTTGCTGCCTTGGATTCATGATACGCTGGTAGGCATAGATTTTGAGACCGCTACAGATGCGTTTTCGGGCTCTGGAGTCGTCTCCTATTTGCTCAAATCTATGAATAAGGAGGTCAAAGCGAATGACGCGCTTGTCTTCCCATCGATTCTAACAATCGCCACAATAGCGAATAGCGGCACTCGTCTGGAAGGTATCGACCTCGATTTATTGCTGGAATCAAAAGCGCGATTAGATTCAGAACGCTTCATCCGTCGAACATTTGAGGGCATTTTCTATACGCCTGCTGAACTTTCGTCGCTTGACGATCTTTGGTCGGGGATTCGTCGGCTTGAGTCCCCATTGAAGAGGGCAGTCGCACTCGCGGCACTTCTACGCTCTGCGATCAAGCGGCAACCGCGCGGTCTCTTTACGGTGAGTGATCCGACCCGTTATCAAGACGGAAGAAGAGATCTCCAGCTTACAATACGCGAACATTTTGTTGAGCAGGTAGATGCCTACAATGGTGCTGTGTTTAGTAATGGAAGGCGTAACTTTGTCTCATGCGGGGATGTCTTTGATGTCCAGCCGGGCAGCGACCTTGTTTACATGGACCCGCCCTACGTACCGCTTTCCGACGATAATTGTTATATCAAACGTTACCACTTCCTCGAAGGTCTTGCCTGCTACTGGGAAGGCAAGGAGCTGATGATGGGCACCAAAGTGCGTAAGATTGCTAAACCATTCACTCCTTTCGCCTATCGCCGAACTGCGATTGAAGCTTTTGATAAACTCTTTCGTAAATTTGCGGACTCTATCCAAGTGCTCTCCTACTCGTCGAATGCTTACCCAGACCTGGTCACACTACGAGCACTCATGGGCCGCTACAAGAAAACGGTAGAGGTCTTTGAGAAAGAGCACCGCTACCACTTCGGCACTCACGATGCTGCTAAACGCAACGTCGTCCAAGAATACCTTATCATCGGTTCATGAAGCGCTTCCGCCAAACATTCGAAGAAATTGAGTCTTCGCTCTCTCGGGTCGAAAGCACTTGGATGGATGCCCATGCAGCCGAAGTGATCTCGATGCTGAGATCACTGCCCATGAGGAGAGATTATGGGGCGAGGGACATCCATGCAATTCTGGACAGGGACTTCAAAGTCGGGTCTACGGTCATCCGTTTGTTCATGGATCAGTCTAAAGATGAGTTCGTCCCGAATTTGAAGGAAGCACTTGGTGAAAACGGCAAACGCTACGGAAGCGGCGTGAAATGTTACAAAGCATTCCCCGAAGCGTATGTCTCGGTGCTGATCAAAATGGGGTTGGGCGAGAAGATGCACGAATCCATGAATCGGCAACTTGTCTGGCATGACGTCTTGAGCGAACGACTCAAAGGAGGTCGGGGAAGTGCCACAAAAGGCCAAGCCCGTGGGCGGGATATGGAAAATTTTGTGGAGCAAATTCTTCTAGAGGTTTTTCATCGGGGGCAGATCAGTCCGCGTTGTCGTTTTATTGGTTCCAACGGCATCTCAGATGAAAAAACGGATTTTGCCATACCATCTCCTGACGATCCGCTTATTCTCATTGAAGTTAAGGCCTACGGGGCCACTGGCAGCAAGCAGACAGATGTCCTCGGAGATATTGCACGGATCGTGGAACAAAAGCGGCACGATACACATTTTATCCTTGTGACGGACGGTATCACTTGGAAACAACGAGCCAACGATCTCCGAAAGCTTATCACACTACAAAATGAAGGTAAGATTCTCAAAATCTACACGAAAACGATGGCCCTACAACTCAAAGAAGATCTCGAGACTTTGAAGGCTGAATTTGGTTTGTAGGATTTGTAGAAAGTCTGATCGTCTGAGTTTGGTATTACATTGCACCGAGTTGAAATCCAAAATGTGCGTTAATTGGCAGGTTTGATTAGTCAATCGCGGTACACTAGCAGTTTTTCTCGTCTTTTAGTTACCGAGCCCTCAATCAAGATCAATCGACACATCCTCGAACCAGATGCGAAAGGATTCGTCGGGCGAGGGACGGTTGAGCGAGATGTCGATGCCGCCAAAATTCTCATAATCGACCCAGTAATTGGAGCGGGTCGGTGTTGCACTTCCACCTTTGCGGAATACCCAGTGGGTCACCCGGTAATTGTCGTCGTAAAAAAGATCATAGACATCACCGGGTGTGTAGCCGACGCCATCCGGGTAGCGTACTCGTAGGCCAGCTTCGGCCTCCGGGAAAACTTCAGCGGCCCTTGCGGGCAATGCCTCAATCGTCACACTGTCGTCCCAGACCACCTGGAAAGGAAAGAGTAACCAATACGCATCGTTGACGAATTGCTGATCGACCTCAGCGAGCGATTCGTCCGCCTCGACCTGTCCTCTCTGGTAGCTGACTGCGCCCACATCGGATCGTTTATGTAAAATAACCGTGTCCGATTGCGGGCGCCAGGTCCATTCCCGACGCACTGACTTTTGCCCCAGCCGCGCCTGGAAGGTGTAGGAGAGTGATCGCACTTGATCAAACGACTCGATGCCCGTTGCCTCAGCGATTTTGACCATGGCCGCGCGGGGTGTTTCTTTGGCGGCGTTGGCCGTTGCGAGGCAGACGAAAGCCGAGAAGAGAAAGATCAGAAGGGAAGACAGTGGATAGCGCATGACGGATGATGAAACATCGCTTTCAGACAAGGTCAATAAAGCAGCGCACTACGAGACATAGGCGCGTGCGTTCTGGAACATCTTCAGCCACGGGCCTGCTTCGCCTTCGAAGGTGCCTGGGGTGCGGTAGGACATCTGCACCGACCGAAAGCAGCGTTCCGGGTGCGGCATCAGAATGGTGGCGCGACCGTCGGTGCTAGTGAAGGCAGTCGCCCCAGCTGGGGAGCCGTTCGGATTCATGGGGTACTGTTCGGTCGGATCGCCCTTGGCGTCGATGTAGCGGGCGCTGATAAGGTTGCCGGTTAGGCATTTTTCAAAATCGCCGGTCTGGGAGAAGTCGGCCCTGCCTTCGCCATGGGCGACGGGGATCGGGAGGCGACTGTTCTCCATACCCTGAAAGAAGAGGCTGGGGCTTTTCAGCACTTCGACGTTGACGTAGCGGGCCTCGAATTGCTCGGAGCGGTTGCGCACAAACCGAGGCCAGTGTGCGGCACCGGGGATGATATCCTTGAGCTGGGCGATCATCTGGCAGCCGTTGCAGACGCCAAGAGTGAAGCTGTCGGAGCGCTCGAAAAAGGCCTCGAACTGATCGGCCAGCCTGGGGTTGTAGAGGA
>JAAAPI010000340.1 GCA_009908325.1 Verrucomicrobiota bacterium
CCGCTGGAAAGACAAACTTCCTGTTTTTGTGGAAGCTCCAGTAGCGCTGCAGTTCCTCGTACACCGGGGTGCCCAGGATGGTGTAGCGGTCTTTGCCACCCTTGCCGTCGCGGATGAACAGACGGTTGCCCGGCCCGTCGATGTCGTTGACCGTCAGGTTCACGCACTCGCGCACCCGCAGGCCGCAGGCGTAGATGAGCAGCAGCGGCATCCGGTAGCGCAACAGCGGCACTGCCAAGAGCACCCGTGCCACCTCCTCCGGTGTGAGCACTGTGGGAAGCGTCTCCCGGTCCCACGCCTTGATTTGGTCCAGGCTCTCGAAGCCCAGGCTCAGCATCCCACGGTAAAAATGTTTCATCGCCGCCAAATGCTGGCGGCAACTTTTCGGAGCCCAGTTTAGCACACTGCGCACATGCACGAAATAACTGCGCACGTCCTCCTCTGACAATGCCGCAGGATCCCGCTCAAAGTGCCTCGCGATCAGGCCGATCGCACGGTAATAGTTCGCAGCCGTGGTCTGCCGGAAGTCCTGCAACTCCAAATACTCCGCAAAGCGAAGCATTGACGCATGGGCATGCGTGTTATACTCACATGGTTTTAGCTTTTTTTATTAGACATAGGGTCGTCAGCTTGACCGCTGGCGGCCTCTATGAAAGCCACCAATTAACCCACCCCGAAACCAATTACCGCGAAGCGGCTTCGTTCAACAAGGCGGTGGTGGACAACTACATTCGCTCCGCTCAGTCCGTGCCACAGCTTGACGATCTGCGAAAGAGAATTGACCGCCTTCAAAACGACCCTATGCTCACTGACATGCGCACATTAATGGAGCTTCAAAAAGAAATTACAGCACTCGGCGAAGAAGAGCGTTCCGGGCTGGCGTCTTTCATTTTATCGTCACTACCGAACGCACCCTTGGGGCCGGACGACGAAGAGGTCGCAAAAAGAGAAAATGAAATGGATTCGGGCAAAGCGACCCCGATCAGCTATGCAGAATTCAAGCAAGCTGTCGGGCGATGAAGAGGGAATTAGTTTTCCACCCGATAGTTCCGAATGAAGTCCGGGATTATCTGGAGCACTACGCCAGCATATCCCAAGAGCTGGAGGAAGCCTTTTGGTCGGAACTGACCCTTTCTCTGGAATCGGCGGCCTCAAACCCGCAACACCACCATTTTGATTCGAGCGGTTTGCGCAGGGTGAATATGACACGTTTCCCTTATCACATCCTTTTTCGTGTGTTCCCTGATTACATCCGCATTACAGTTGTCCGGCACAACAGACGTCATCCAAGCTTCGGAACGAAACGTAAGTGAAGGGCAGATATCGAGTAGCCGGGGGCACTAGGTCCCCCAGCTTTTCCGACTGGCTTCGCCATCGGGGTTGTCGGCTTTGCCTCGAAACACACCACCTGCCATGCGGATCCGCAGCCAGACTGATCGACGTGCTACGCAGTCTGTTTTAAGGCGGTTATACGCAGGAACTTTACGTTCCACCACTGTTGCTTGATCTCGACCAAGCCCTCGTTTGCTAACCATTCATTTGTCATCCCGGCCTTGTGGCCGAGATGGCGGGCTACGCGCCCCTCCTTCGCCAAGGCTACGGCGGACAAGCAGTCGCCTTTCGAGGTGCGGGCAAACCGGAACAGTCGTCGGCGTAACGGGCGAAGCGGCGGCCGCGTGCCTCCAGCTCCTTGTCCAGCGCATCGAGCACCAGATTTGAGAGCAGAGGTGAGAGCGGACCACCCTGCGGCATCCCTTCGGGCGTGTCGTGGTAGGCTCCGAGTTCGACGTAGCCCGCCTGTAGGTAGCGCTTAATCAGGCGCACGACCGGACCATCCCCGTCGAGCCGCTCGCTTCGTGCTTCCAACGCACGCGCCTGCGGGACTTTGTCGAAGAACGATTTCAGGTCGATGTCCACCGACCAGCGGTAGCCTTCGCGGTGACACTCGTTGATGCGGCGCACCGCATCGTGTCCGCGACAGCCGGGGCGGAACCCGTAGCTGTAGCGACTGAAGCTGCTGTCCAGCAGCGGACAGAGCACCTAGTGGATCGCCTGTTGGACGATCCGGTCGAAGACGGTCGGAATGCCCAGGGGGCGTTTCTTCCCATTCTTCTTGGCGATATGAGTCCGGCGGACCGGACTCGGCCGATAGTTCCCCAGATGCTGGCGGCGCAGCAGGCCCTCACGCCGCAGTCGATACCACTGCGTGAAATCGGCTAGGCTGACGCCGTCCACTCTGGCCGCCCCATCGTTGGCTTTGACGCGGCCGTAGGCCGCTTCGAGGTTGGTTTGTTATCCAGGTCTCTCACAATGGACTTTCACCATATTCGTTTATCAACATGCCGGGCATACATCGAGTAGCCGGGGGCACTAGGTCCCCCAGCTCTCACACCACCTGCCATGCGGATCCGCAGCCAGACTGATCGACGTGCTACGCAGTCTGTTTTAAGGCGGTTATACGCAGGAACTTTACGTTCCACCACTGTTGCTTGATCTCGATCAAGCCCTCGTTGGCTAACCATTCGTTTGTCATCCCGGCTTTGTGGCCGAGATGTCGGGCTACGCGCCAGTAGCCTTTCGAGGTGCGGGCGAAGCCCGCCGCCTCCTTGTGTTTTGCGCCCAGTTTGCGCAGGTTCAGATAGCGCCGCCTGGCACGCTTCCACATGCGCCAGTAGCACATGCGCAGCCGCCGCCGCAGCCAGCGGTCTATCGGGAGCCAAACGCTGTAGATCGCGCTCAGCCCGAAGTAACCCATCCAGCCACGGATGTATTGGCGTATCTGTAACATGCGGTAGTGCATGCTCACGCTCCAGTTGCGGTCGCTTAGCTCCCTGAGGCGGTGTTTGAAGTCCGCCATGGAATCCTCGCTGACCACGATCTTGTAGACCTTGAAGCTGAAGCCGAGATAGCTCAGTTCCTTCGCGGGACGCACCGCACTTTTCTCGCGGTTCACTTCCAGCCCGAGCCGCTTCTCGACGAAGTGGCAGAGACTCTCGAACACGCGGTGTGCGGCTCGTTCGCTCTTGACCAAGACGACGAAGTCGTCGGCATAGCGGACGAAGCGGTGTCCGCGTAGCTCCAGCTCTTTGTCCAGCGCATCGAGCACCAGATTTGAGAGCAGAGGCGAGAGCGGCCCACCTTGCGGCATCCCTTCGGGTGTGTCATGGTAGGCTCCGAGTTCGACATAGCCCGCCTGTAAGTAGCGCTTAATCAAGCGCACGACGGGGCCATCCCCGTCGAGTCGCTTGCGTAGTGCTTCCAACGCACGCGCCTGCGGGACTTTGTCGAAGAACGACTTCAGGTCGATGTCCACCGACCAGCGGAAGCCTTTGCGGTGACACTCGTTGATGCGGCGGACCGCATCGTGTCCGCGACAGCCGGGGCGAAAGCCGTAGCTGTAGCGACTGAAGCTGCTGTCCAGCATCGGACAGAGCACTTGGTGGATCGCCTGTTGGACGATCCGGTCGAAGACGGTCGGTATGCCCAAAGGGCGTTTCTTCCCGTTATTCTTGGCGATATGAGTCCGGCGAACCGGACTCGGGCGATAGTTCCCCAGATGCAGGCGGCGCAGCAGGCCTTCGCGCCGCAGTCGGAACCACAGCGTAAAGTCGGCCAGACTGACGCCGTCCACTCCGGCGGCCCCATCATTGGCTTTGACGCGGCCATAGGCCGCTTCGAGGTTGGTGCTGCTGAAGATCGCCTCCAGCAGCTCGGTTTGCAACCGGCTGTGTTGCTCCGGTTCCCCCTGCCCGCGCACCAGTCGGTGTTTATGGGTGGGTTCCAGAGGCAAGTCCGGCTGCCATGCGTACTTCGGGCCTTCACCGCTTCGTGAGTCCGTCCTGCCCTTGGCAGGCTCGTCTCCGCGGCTATTATGCCCTTTGCTGACTTCTTGCTCCATGCTGCCGCCGACATTGCTGCCGTCGATGTCCGAGCTTGCATGGGTGGATTGAAACCCGCTCGAACCATGGGGCGAGACCTCCCCGGATAAGTTGATACACTTTCCCGACACAACTGCGTCATATACGCATCCGGTCTGACCTGATGGGCTTCGCGATCCTGGGCCCGCTCGCCCGCCATCTGCGCCTACTATGACGTTCTTGTCCATCAGCTCGTCGGTTTGATCCACGCTGCTTTCAGACGAAGCCTCACGACTACGCCCTTGCGCTTCTCTAGTGATTGGTTTGTTATTCAGGTCTCTCACAATGGACTTTCACCATATTAGTTTATCAACATGCCGGGCATACCCAGTCGCAGCTATCAACACCTTTCGCGCTCCGCGCTACAGGTGCGATAGTGCTCCACGATGTCAGAAAGTAAATTGACAAACTGAAGTTGTCCAGCATACTGGACAAGTTATGAATGCAATCACCTATTCGAACGCAAGAGAAAATTTGGCGCACACCATCACAGAAGTCTGCCGCAATCACGATCCGGTGATCATCACGAAAAAAGGCATCGATTCTGTCGTGATGATGTCTCTGGAGGATTACGAATCAATGAAGGAGACCACCTACCTACTACGAAGCCCAAAGAATGCACGCAGGCTCTTGGAATCGATCCAGCAGCTAGAAGAAGGGAAAGGAAATGAGCAAGAGTTGTTAGCATGAAGAAGATCTTTTCAGACCGGGCATGGGAAGACTACCTTTACTGGCAAAAGACCGACCAACGCATACTCAAAAAAGTGAACGAGCTGATTATGGATATCGACAGGAACCAGTATGAAGGGATCGGTAAACCAGAACCACTGAGACACTCACTGACAGGCTTTTGGTCTCGAAGAATCAATGAAGAGCATCGACTGGTTTATCGGATCACTGAGGATGAAATTCATATTGCCCAGATACGATACCACTACTGATGCCATCAAGCCGCTGGTGGTCAACTGCGTTCTCCTGCGGACGCGAGATCACTCCGTGCCACCTCAGCATCGATGCGCAAATAGAATTGAAAAAAATGAAACTTCACGGATACTGCCGTCATGCTGGTCATTTCCATGTTCTACGGAATCATCGTAGCCCTGTATTTTTTCGACACGGGGAAGCACAACCTGCCGCACATTCACGTCAAATATCAAGGAGAAGAAGCGGTTGTTGGTATACCTGACGGAGAGATCATCGAAGGTAGCATCCAAAAGAGTCGGATGAAGCTTGTCCAGGCGTGGATCGAAATCCACCGCGACGAACTGATGGCCGACTGGGAACTGGCTGTAAACGGCCAAGAGGTCTTCAAAATTGAACCACTGAAATAACATGAATCCACGAGTCACTAAAGTCACCCCCGAAGACAATTTCTGCTTGTTGCTGGAATTCTCGAATGGAGAGAGACGTGAATTCGACGTCTCGCCTTACCTCGAAAAGGGTATTTTCACGCAGTTGAAAGAAAAAAACTACTTTCAGCAGGTGCGGGTTTCTATGGGGACGGTAGAATGGCCCAAGGGGCAGGATTTTTGCCCGGACACCCTGTTTGAAGAATCGAGAGTCATTGCTGGTATTCCCGAGTCAGCACCCGGGGAGCCGAGAGGAAGTCTACAGACGGGTTGCCTCCGAAAAGAAGATTGGGATCCAGTGAGGTTGCCTTAGCATCACTTTGAAAATGAAAGCTATATTCAGTCGCGGTGATCCACCCATTTTACGACGCCGGTTTGCCGGGAAGATTTCAGAAAGTTCAAGCTCGCAGGCTGGGTGATCACGCTCACCGATGGACAAAAAATTGAACTTGAGATTTTCAGACCAATGGCGGTGAGAAGGAAACTAAGGGGACTTTGAAACGGCATTCACACAGGATCCTGTCTGCTCCAGGTCGATCAGGTTTTGCAGCGTCGTCCGGGCAATCTGACGGAGTGCGGTGCTGGTGAAGAAGGCCTGATGCCCGGTGATCATGACATTGGGAAAGGTGAGTAGCCGGGCGAAGACGTCGTCCTGCATGACCGCACCGGATTGATCTTCAAAAAACAAACTGTCCTCTTCCTCGTAGACATCGATCCCGAGGTTTCCGATCTGCCCTGATTTGAGACCACCAATCACTGCCGACGTATCGACCAAGCCACCGCGACTGGTGTTGAGTAAGGTAACGCCCGGCTTCATTTTGGCTATGGCTGCTTCGTCGATCAAATGATGGGTCGCCTCGATGAGCGGGCAGTGCAGGGTAATGATGTCCGCCTTCTCGAAAAGAGGATCGAGCTCGACGTAGTCACCACCCAGGGCAAGGACGTCTTCGTTTTCCTGAGGGTCATGGCAGAGCAGGTGGCATCCGAAGCCTTTGAAGAGCGCCGCCACTTTCGCCCCGATCGTGCCGGTGCCAATGATGCCCACAGTGAGACCGTGCACGTCGAAACCGACGAGACCGTGCAGAGAGAAGTTCCCCTCGCGAACGCGGTTATAAGCCCGGTAGAGCCTGCGATTCAGGGCGAGGAGTAAGCCAATGGTGTGCTCCGCGACGGCGTGCGGTGAATACGCGGGCACGCGGACGACGCGGATGCCCAAGTCCGCCGCCGCATCGAGATCGACGTTGTTAAAACCGGCACAGCGCATGGCTACGGTGTGGATACCATGCTCGCTGAGCCGCTCAAGGCAAGGTCGACTTAGGTCGTCGTTGACGAACGCGCAGACCGCTTCGCTGCCCTGGGCGAGGGTTGCGGTCTCTGCATTGAGCTTTGCTTCCTGGAAACGACATGCGTGGTCGGTTTCTGCGAGGGCCGCCTCAAAGTAGTCCTCGTCGTAGGATTTGCTGCTGAACATCGTCATCCTCATCGGCAACTGAGTTATTCCGGAGTTGGTGTAATGTCAACGACTCTCAGTGCGCTACGTTGCATCGCTGAGATTGACCTCGCAGCTTTCTGTTCCAAGGCTGGGAATTGAGACTATGCGCCGATCCATCATCCTACACCTTTTATTGGTAACCGCCCTGTCGCACACGATGGCAGCGCCAACGCGCACACCAATGGCGTATGCGGAAAACTTTACCATCGAGCGCCATGAAACACATACACTGCTCACTGTGAGCCTCTGGCTCGGGGGTGCCGAACGCGTGCATCGCTATGCCCTGGTTCCAAGGGAGGCACCCATCCCTGACTTGCCCTCCGCGATTCCGGTGATCCGCACGCCGGTCGAGCGGGTCGTTGTCATGGAGACGGTTTACATCGGCTACCTTGCCGCGCTCGACCAGCTCGATAGCATCGTGGGTGCGGCGACGGTTGATTACATCACCCACCCAAGCGTGCGCGAAGCGATTGAGGCGGAGCGGATCGAGTCCGTGCAGAACGGGCAAAGCCTGAATATCGAAGGGCTCATGCTCTTGCAACCGGACCTGATTTTGACCAGTATCTCGGGCGACCCTGCTTTTGACGTGCCGCCGAAGTTGATACGCTCCGGCTTACCGGTTGTGATCACAGCGGGGTATAGGGAGCCGCATCCCCTGGCCCGGGCTGAGTGGATACAATTCATCGCCGCATTTTTTGAAGCAGCCGCAGAGGCCGAAGCCTTTTTCGCGGATACAGCAGAACGCTACGAGACGCTCCGTGCGCGGGCACAGCTGTTGGCGGATCGGCCGACGGTTTTTACGGGTGCACCCTATTCCGGCACCTGGCATGTGGCCGGGGGCGAGAGTTACACCGCTCGTGTTATCCAAGACGCGGGCGGCGCTTATTTGTGGGCAGACGAAACCCGGCAGAATGCGATCGCTCTGGATACCGAGCGGGTCTTTGCCAAAGCTGCCGAAGCCGATATCTGGCTCCACCCCAGCTATTATCGGAGTCTCGACCAACTTTTTGGTGCCGATGCCCGTTTCGCCAAATTTGGTGCCGCGCAGACGGGACAGGTTTATAACAACACCCGACGGGTGAGCGGTGCGGGGGGCAACCCTATCTGGGAGCGCGGCGTCGTTCGCCCCGATGAAGTACTCGCCGACCTGATCCATATTTTGCATCCGGAGCTGCTGCCGGATTACGAGCCGGTGTATTACGAGCGATTGCGGTAGCGAGCCTCACTTTCCGTTCGCCAACTCGACGAGATCCCGCACATTCAGGTCTCAACGTGTCCAGCTCCGCCCACAGTCCCGCGCATCGGCGCAACCGCGTGCTTTTTCTCCTCATCGGGATGGGGCTGCTTTTGGTGGCGCTGCTCAGTGTTTGTCTGGGCAGCCTCCATTTTACGCCTGTGCAGGTGCTTCAGGCCCTGTCGGGAAATGAATCCATTGACCCGGTGTATCGGCAAATCATCGTCGATTTCCGGTTGCCACAGGTCCTCACCGCCCTGCTCGCCGGGGCGGCTCTCGGGACGGCGGGCCTGCTCATGCAAACCGTATTCCGCAATCCGCTGGCCGACCCCTTTGTTTTGGGGGTCAACTCGGGGGCAAGCCTGGGCGTGGCCATCGTCCTGCTGGCCCTCGGGCCGGTCGGCCTTAGTCTGACCGATGGGTTGGCCGGTTCCGGCCAGGTGCTGCTCATTCTGGCGTCTACCGGGGGTGCCGCCGCCACCCTCTTTGTCGTGCTGCTCCTTTCGAGGCGGGTTGACATTATGTCCGTTCTCATCATCGGCCTGATGATCAGCTATACGATCGGTGCGCTGGTCAGCATCCTTATGTTTTTCAGCATGGCAGAGCGCTTGCAGTCGTTTATCAACTGGTCCTTCGGTGACTACGGAAACGTCAGCTGGCAGCAGATGCCCTACTTCGTGCCCACCATTCTGGGTGGGATCGTGCTGAGCGCACTGTTTATGAAGCCGCTCGACGCGCTCCTCCTCGGCGAACGCTATGCGGAAAGTGTGGGCACGCGGACCACCCAGGTGCGTTTCTTCGTGCTGCTCGGTGCTTCGCTGCTGGCTGGCACGGTGACAGGCTTTTGCGGGCCGATCGGATTTCTCGGGATAGCGGCACCGCACCTCTGCCGCTACATTTTTCAAACCAACCGGCATCGCGTGCTCATCCCTGCTTCGATCCTCGTCGGTGCCCTTCTCTCCGTATCGGCCGATCTCGTTTCCCGGGGACCGGGGCTGGATTTTGTGCTGCCGCTCAATGCGATTACCGCACTGGTCGGCGCCCCGGTCATCATCGCCGCGCTCGTCCGGCAGCGTAACTTGAAGCGACTTTTCTAAGATGGCGAACGAGGCACAACTCAGCGCGAAACAGCTGCGTATCGGCTACAAGCACGGTCGCGAGACGACGTTTGTGGCAGAGGCACTGGATTGCGTGCTGCGTGCGGGTGAGTTCGTCTGCCTGCTCGGACCCAACGGTGCGGGTAAATCGACCCTCATCCGCACACTGGCGGGTATGCAGGCCCCGCTCGGGGGCGGGCTTTGGCTGGGCAACCGGCCGTTGGGCAGCATTGCGCCCCGCGAACGGGCACGGGCCGTGAGCGTGGTGCTGACCGAGGGGCTGCCCATGGGTATGATGGATGCGTATTCCCTGGTTTCGCTGGGGCGGCACCCCTACTCCGGCTGGCTGGGCGGGCTCGACGCACGGGACCGCGAGCGCATCGAATGGGCGCTCGAAGCGGTCGGAGCCGGTGCTTTGGCGCAGCGGCAGGTGGCCGAGTTGAGCGACGGCGAACGCCAAAAAGTCTCCATCGCCCGTGCGCTCGCACAAGAGGCAACGCTCATGCTCCTCGACGAACCGACGGCCTTCCTCGACTTGCCCCGCCGGGTCGAGCTCATGCATATTCTGCGCAACCTCGCCCACCGGGAAAAGCTCGCCCTCCTTCTCTCGACACACGATCTCGACCTCGCCCTGCGCTTCGCCGACCGCCTCTGGCTTCTTTCCCCCGAGGGCCGCCTCGTGCAGGGGGCTCCCGAAGCGCTCGCGCTCGGTGGAGAGTTTGCCGGGGTTTTCGCCAGTGACAACCTCGACTGGGATGCGCGGACCGGCAGCTTTCGAACGCACCCCGTGCCCTGCCTAACGGTGCAGCTCACCGGCGACGGTTTGGAGCGGATTTGGACGCAACGCGCTCTGGAGCGCCTGGGGTTTGGCCTGGCCGATCCCGGGGAAGACGCCGCTTTTTCGGTCGATGCAAGCGGTGGTCGCTGGCAGATCGGGCAACCCGACGGGGCATCCGCAGTGATCGAGACGCTCGACGGCTTAATCGAGTGGATTGAGTCGCGGGACTGGGGACGAATCTGAACTCCACACTCGCCAAGCGGCGCTCAACTCCGATAACTCAAACGCTGTGGATGCAATTAACCAGCTCTTAATCGATCAACCTCTGGTCACACTCTTTGCCGTGATCGCAACCGGCTTACTGCTCGGCAACATAACGATCAAAGGCATACAGCTAGGTAGCTCGGGTGTGCTCTTCACCGCTTTGCTGGCCGGACACTTGGGTTACACCATTCCGGGCGGCATCGGCACTCTCGGCCTTGTGCTTTTTGTTTACTGTGTGGGGATTGGCGCCGGCGGACGTTTTTTCGCCTCGGTTGCGCGGGAGGGTGCGATGCTGGCCAAGCTGGCTCTCGTCATTGTGTCTCTGGGCGGGCTCATTACCTGGGCGGGTGCGGGCCTGCTCGACCTCCCGGCCGACCTGGCGGTTGGTATTTTTGCCGGTGCCCTGACCAGTACGCCCGCCCTCGCCGCCGCGACCGAGGGCCTGCGGGAGTCCGGGTC
Organism: Verrucomicrobiota bacterium; assembly: GCA_009908325.1. GTDB lineage: Bacteria > Verrucomicrobiota > Verrucomicrobiia > Opitutales > Coraliomargaritaceae > Thalassobacterium. The sequence goes on from JAAAPI010000340.1 coordinate 10,591, forward strand.
CGGCGTGAGTATCGGCTACGGTATCGCTTACCCTTTTGGCGTGATTGGTGTCGTCCTCTTTGTACAGGTGCTCCCCCGCATTCTCAAACATGACCTCGAGAAAATCTCGGCGCAACACGACGACCGTGATCAGGCCGAAGAGCGTGTCGAAACGATCCTGGTCGAATGCACCAATCAAAATCTGTTTGGCAAGCGCATCGCGGAATCCGGCATGGCCAATCTGAACGCCTGCCAGGTTTCGCGTATCTTCAAAGCGGGGCAACTGGTGCCGCTGAGCTACGACGACTGCTTCAGTGAAGGGCTCCTCCTGCTGCTTGTCGGGCGGACTAAGGAGATCGCCATCGCCATCGACTACATCGGCCGACGCAGCGACCGGAACGTCTTGAAAGATGTAGAGAACGAACGCCAAACTCTCCTCGTGACGGATCGAAAACTGACCGGCCGCAACCTGCGGGATATTGCACCACTGAAAACCTACGGTGTTGTGGTAACCCGGATCACGCGGCTCGGGCTAACCTTCGTGCCCAACGCCTCGACCGTGATCGAGCGAAACGACCAATTGACGGCGGTTGGACGAAGCGAGGATCTGAAACGCTTCGGCAAAGCGGTTGGCCACCGCAACAACGCCATCGATGCGACCGATCTGCTCTCGCTATCGGCCGGTTTGACCCTTGGCATCGTGGTGGGACTCATCCCCATCGGCCTGCCCGGGGGCACGCCGATCACCCTTGGCCTCGCGGGCGGGCCGCTTCTGGTGGCTCTTTTGCTTGGGCACTTCGGTCGCGTCGGACGGATCGTCGGGCACATCCCCCGCCCGACCCGGCTACTGCTCCAGGAGCTCGGGCTGGTCTTCTTCTTGGCCAATGCCGGCATCCGCGGCGGTGTCTCCCTCGTCGAAACTGTGGAGGCCTACGGCCCGCTCCTCTTTGGGCTCGGTATTTTGATCAGCGTGGTGCCGCTCATCGTCGCTTGGCCCTTGGCCCGTCGACTCTTTAAGCTCGATCCGCTGCAAGCCCTCGGCGGTATTTGCGGCGGTATGACGTCGACCCCCGCTCTGGGTGCGATCACGGCCAAGACTGATTCCCAGGTGCCGGTGGTCAGCTATGTCTCGGCCTACCCGGTCGCCCTGATTGTCATGATCCTGATCGCGAAGGTTCTGATCGGGGTTCTGGGGTGAGCTTTTTCGTGGCGTGTCCGCTTGCGGACGCCCTGTCCTTGGCGTCGGACCCGGAGCTCGGTTCGAACCGAAACAGGCGCGAGCAAGCTCGCACGCCACGTGGTCTGCCCGCAAAAAAGCCCGTCCTTTGACCGAACGGGCTTTTGAAAAGTCTTAAATACCAATCAGGCGTCTTTTTTCTTCGCTTCTTCCGCTTCGCCTTCGCTTGCTTCGGGCTTGGCTTCTTCGGTTGCTTCGGGTTCCGGGGTTGCTTCGGCTGCGTCTGCTCTGGGCGCTTCTACGGCTTCCGCGTCGCTCGCTTCCGCATCGTTGGCTTCCGCCTTGTCTGCCGGTTCCGCGGCAACTGCTTTTTTCGCGGCTTTCTTGGCTGACTTCTTCTTGGCGGCTTTCTTCTTGGGCTTTTTGTTGTAGCCTTCGTCGTTGCCATCGACCAATTCGATCAGGGCCATTTCGGCCGCGTCGCCGATCCGTTGACCGAGCTTGTAGATGCGGGTGTAGCCTCCGTTTCGCTCGGTGAACTCGGTGACGAGCTCATCGAAGAGCCGGGCCACTGCTTGCTTATCGCGGACGCGGGAGATGGCCAGACGGCGGAAGTGCAGCTTGCGGGCGGCGTCATTCGCCTTTTCCGCTTTCTTTGCGAGCGTAATAATTTTCTCGATGAAGGGACGGAGAGCGCGGGCTTTGGACAGTGTGGTCTCGATGCGACCGTGCTGGATGAGAGCAACCGCGAGGTTACCCATCATGGCGGAGCGGTGCGGCCCGGAAACCCCGAGTTTGTGTTTTCTTTTGCTGTGACGCATGTTCTAAATTCTTTTTTTGGTGTGGTCCGGGGGCGGTTGGATTAAAGTTCGCTGCCTTTTTCGAGGAGGCGATCATCGATCTTCATCCCAAGGGAGAGACCGAGCTGCTCGAGCTTATCCTTGATTTCGTTGAGCGATTTCTTGCCGAAGTTGCGATATTTGAGCATTTCCTGTTCGGACTTCATGGCCAGCTCGCCGACGGAGGTGATGTTGGCGTTGTTCAGGCAGTTGGCTGCGCGGACGGAAAGTTCGATCTCGTTGACGCTCATGTTGAGCAATTTGCGGAGGCGGTTTTGCTCTTCGCTGATTTCCTTGCTTTCGCTCTCGAACTCGACCTCTTCCTGCGATACCTCGTCGAAGACATCGAGGTGGTGCTTGAGGATGGCGGCACCTTGTTTGAGGGCGTCGTCGGGGGTGATGCGCCCGTCGGTGGTGATCTCGAGAATGAGCTTGTCGTAGTCCATGGACTGGCCGACACGGGTATTCTCAACCGAATATTTGACGAGGCGAACCGGGCTGAAGAGGGAATCGACAGGAATCACACCGATGGGCTGCTCTTCTTTCTTGTTTTCCTCACCGGTGTAGTAACCGCGCCCGACCTTAACCTCGAGTTCAGCGAGGAAACGTTGCTTTTTATCGAGCGTGCAGATGACCTGATCGGGGTTGATGACCTTGAAGTTGCTGTCTTCCTGAATGTCGGCTGCCGTCACGACCCCTTCACGATTCACATCGATGAGGAGCATGGCTGACTCACGGGACTCCGAAACAAACATGATTTTCTTCAGGTTGAGCACGATGTCGGTGACGTCTTCGAGGATCCCCTCAACACTTTGAAATTCGTGCTGCACGCCCTCGATCTTGACCGAGGCGATGGAGGCACCCTCGATCGAGCTGAGGAGCACACGGCGCAGGGAGTTGCCAATAGTGTGCCCGTAACCGGTCTCGAACGGCTCAGCGGTGAAGGTGGCGAATGTGTCGGTTGCGGTGTCGTCGACTTTGGTCAGACGGTTGGGAAGTTCGAATTTTCCTAAGCGCTTTGGCATGGTGGATTTTTCTCTGGCTGGTTACAATTAAAATGCGAGGTGTGCGAAGCGAAGAACCCGCCGGATTAGCGGCTGTAGTACTCAACGATCAGCTGGACGTTGATCGTATTCTCGGTTTCGTCTTCGGAAGGAAGGCGGCTGACAGTCGCTTTAAGGGCGTCCGTATTGAGCGCGAGCCATTCCGGAACGGTGCGCCCCTGGCTTTCTTCCATGCAGCGGGTGGCCAGTTGGCGGGATGAGGTGCGCTCGCGCACTTCGATCTCATCGCCTTCCTTCAACATGAAGCTGGCGATATCGGTCTTCTTGCCATTGACCGCAATGTGACCATGACCGACAAATTGGCGGGCGGCGGCGCGCGACTTGGCAAAGCCGAGCCGGTAGACCACGCTGTCGAGACGGCACTCCAACATGCGGAGGAAAATCTCGCCGGTGACACCACGGACGTTTTTGGCCTTTTCGAAAGTGAGACGGAATTGCTTCTCCGTCATGCCATACATAAAGCGCAGTTTCTGCTTCTCATTGAGGCCGATTGCGTAATCGCTCAATTTGCGGCGCAGGCGTGGGCCGTGCTGACCGGGAGGGTGTGGCTTGCGCTCGAATGCCTTGGTGGGGGCGAAGATCGCCTGACCAAAGCGGCGGTTGATGCGGGTAGTCGGTCCTGTGTAACGGGCCATAGTTTTATTTCCTTGTATCTGCTAACGGTGAGTAAATGTGTCGGTGTGGCAGAGTCACACTAGACACGACGACGTTTCGGTGCGCGGCAACCGTTGTGGGGGACCGGAGTCACATCCACAATCTCGGTGACGATCATACCTAAAGACTGGAGCGCACGGACGGCGGAATCGCGCCCCATGCCGGGACCGTTCAGCTTGACCACGACTTCTTTCATCCCGTGCGACATGGCGACGCGCCCGGCATCCTGCGTGACGACCTGGGCCGCGTAAGCAGTGGACTTGCGGGAGCCGCGGAAGTTGCACTTACCGGCGCTGGACCAGGAAATGACGTTGCCGCGCGGATCGGTGAAAGTAACTTTTGTGTTGTTGAAGGTGGCGAGTACGTTGACGACGCCGACGGTGACGTTCTTACTCCCCTTGGCCCGGCGGATTTTGGATACGTCCAAATCGCTTTTGAGCAGATCTTCGGCCGTGACCTCTTTTTTCTTCTCGGGCTCGGCGGCATCGCCTTTTTCTGAGCCGGCAGCGGCGTCCTTGGCAGACGCGTCTTTGGCTGGGGCCTCCTTGGAAGAAGCCTTGGCGGACTCCTTGGTTGCCTCGGTTGCGGTAGCTGCGGCTACTTTTTCTTCTTCGGCAGGTTTCGTGGTTTCGTCACTCATGGGAAATGGATACTTAAAGGATCTTTCGAGGTCTCTGGCAGCTTGGTAGCCGGTTTACAGGTTCCGGCTTATTTGCGGACTGGTTTGACGGCACCCTTGCGGGTGCGGGCGTTGGTTTTCGTGCGTTGGCCGCGGACAGGGAGGCCGCGCATGTGGCGCATGCCGCGGAGGCTGCGGATGGCGGAAAGACGTTTGAGATTGGCGGTGCGTTCGCGACGGAGGTCACCTTCCACGAGGAATTGCTTCTCGCCCACAATGGAGGCCAATTTGTTGACTTCCTCTTCGCTGAGGTCGCCGGCGCGGCGGTCCGCATCAAAGCCGGACTCGGCGACGATAGACTTCGCGCGGGTTGGCCCGATGCCATAGATATAGCGAAGCGAGTATTCTAGCTTCTTGTTTGCGGGGATATCGACTCCAAGGATACGTGGCATGATGAATTAGCGGTTGGTCACCCGCTGAATTGCGGGAAAACGATGGAAAGTAATGATTTAAGTGTGTTTGAAAAGATTATTTTGCGGAATTGTTAAGATTTCCGGGTCCGCGTTGGTCACGAGGACGGTTTGCTCGAAATGAGCGGAAGTCTTACGGTCTTTTGTCACAGCGGTCCAGCCGTCGTCGAGCATGTCGACTTTGCCGGTGCCGAGGTTGATCATGGGCTCGATGGCCAGGCACATGCCGGGCTTGAGCAGCGCTCCGCTGCCGCGTCGACCGAAGTTCGGTATCTGCGGCGGCTCGTGCATGGTCTTCCCCACACCGTGCCCGACGAATTCCCGAACGATGCCGTAGCGGTGCCGTTTGATGAAGCGCTCGACCGCGTTGGAGATGTCGCCGACGCGATTTCCGGCCCGGGCGAAGCTGATCGCGTAGTTGAGCGACTCGCGGGTGGCTTCAATGAGGGCGGCGTTTTCGGCGGCACCTTCTCCGGTGGCTGGCTCGATGAGAACGGTGGTGGCGTTGTCGCCGATGTAGCCCCGATAGCGGACGACCACATCGATGGACACGACATCGCCCGGCTCAATGATGCGGCGGAGTGTGCCGATGCCATGAACAATTTCTTCGTTGATCGAAAGGCAGGTATACGCCGGAAAGACATGCTGACCCGCACGATAGTTATGGCAGGCGCTCTCGGCCCCGAGGGCTTCGATGGCCTTCCGCCCGAGCTGATCGAGATCGTAAGTCGTCATCCCCGCTTCGACCGCATCGACCAGCTGTTTGAGCACAGTCGCGGCGATTTGGCAGGCCTCACGGATCGTTTGAATTTCTTCGTTTGAACGAATATATTTCATTGGATCGCGAAGCGGGGGGATGAATCAAAGAACATTGTTGGAAAACGAGGATGCTTTGCGGGGAAGCACCTTCGGAAGGGTCGCCGAAGCGCGGGCGCTAGCCCAGATTCAGAAACCAGGAAAGAATTCCCAGGACGAACAGTGCGACTGCGATAAAAAGGAGTGGGCGCCAGACCTTCCAAAAGTCCTGCAAACCGGCGGTGTCGACGAACTGCTTGTTGCGGGCCGCCGAGCGGCCGCGGATCTTTCCCTTCTTGAGGAAACCATCGTAGTGGCGCTGCAAGAGGTAGGTCTCGATCTGGCGCATGGTGTCGAGCAAGACACCCACTGTGATCAACATACCGGTGCCGCCGAAGAAGATGGCGACGCTGAAGGGCACGTTGTAGGTAAAGAGCAGGAAGTCGGGGAAGATGGCAATGACTGTGAGCGAGAGCGCACCGAACAGGGTGAGGCGGGTCATGATGTGATCGAGAAACTTGGCCGTGGGCTCGCCGGGACGCACTCCGGGAATATAGCCGCCATTTTTCTTCAAATCATCGGCGATCTGGATGGGTTTGAACATCATGGACACCCAGAAGTAGGAGAAAATAAGGATGAGGAGACCGAAGATAACGTAGTAGGCAGGCTGCCCCTGAGCGATCGAATCGGCAAAGTCGGTAAAGAAGCGCATACCTGTGGCGCTGCCGAGATAGGATAGAATCTGCGCGGGAAACATCAGAATCGCACTACCGAAGATGACGGGCATGACACCAGCGTAGTTCACCTTGAGCGGGAGGAACGAGCTTTGGCCACCGTAAACCTTGCGGCCGACAACGCGCTTCGCATACTGCACGGGAATCTTGCGCTGAGCCTGGGTGATGGCGACGAGTGCCGCCGTCACGGCAAAGAGAAGGGCCAACATGAGAACGCCTTCCGGCACGCCGAGCGAGGTGCCCTCCGAGCCGACGGGAGCGACAAACATTTGGTAGGCCGCGGCGACCGCACCGGGGAGCCCGGAAATGATGCTCACCGTAATGAGCAGGGAGATGCCGTTACCGATGCCTTTTTGCGTGATTTGCTCACCCAGCCAGACCATGATCATGGTGCCAGCTGTCAGGAAAATCGTGCCGGTAATGAGGAAGGGCACTTGGCTGGCAATGACCACCTGGCCGAATTCAGCGGGGTTGAAGCCCTGCCCGATTAGGCTGGCCGGATTGGTCGAGAGCGCAACGAGGAGAAGCAAGCCCTGCACCAGGCAGATCGCGATGGTCAGGTAGCGGGTGTATTGGTTAATTTTCTGCCGACCGACGTCACCCTCCTGCTGGAGGCGCGCAATGCTGGGGAAGACCGCACCCACCAGCTGCATGATAATCGATGCACTGATGTAGGGCATGATGCCCAGAGCAAAGACCGCGCCATTGAGGAGCGCACCGCCGGTGAACATGTTGAACATGCCGACGAGGCCGCCGCCCGCACCGGACTGCGAGGCGAAAAAATCCTGAATCGGCGTTACATTCATCCCGGGGAGCGGAATGTTTGCTCCGACGCGGGCAATGAACAGGAGCGCCAGCGTGAAGAAAATCTTCTGACGCAGTTCGGGGATTTTTAGAGAGTTGGTAAAAGCTGAAAGCATTAGCGTTGGATCCCTTCACTCGATTCCACAAAAGTGGAATTTAGGCGTCGTCCTTCTCTGCGGCCGGAGCTTCCGTAGCTTCAGAGCCGGCGGCGGAGGCGGCTGCCACGATCTTACCGCCAGCTGCTTCGATTTTGCTTTGGGCCGATGCCGAAACTTTATCGACTTCGACGGTGAATGCCTTGGAAACGTCGCCCTCGCCGAGGAGCTTGACCGCTTCCGCACTGTCGCGGATGAGACCGGCTTCGACCAAAGTCGCGCGGTTGATCGTATCGCCCCCGACTCGTTCGAGCTGGCCGACGTTGACCAGTTGGAAGGTTTTCTTGAAGTTGACGTTATTGAAACCACGGCGGGGCAGTTTGCGGTAGAGCGGCATTTGCCCGCCCTCGAAACCGACCGGGATACCGCCGCCGGAGCGGGCTTTTTGGCCCTTGTGCCCCTTGCCGGATGTTTTACCGTGGCCGCTGCCTTCCCCGCGCCCGAGACGTTTGGTCGGGTGCGTGGCACCGTGAATGGTTGGGATTTTATGGAGATTCATAGGTCGGAGTTCCTTAGACTTCCGCGGCGACTTCGCCAAAGCGGACGTTTTGAATTTCCTCGTTGGACCGAAGCTGGAGCAACCCGTCCATCGTCGCATTGACCATGGCGAGGTGATTGTTCGATCCGAGGGATTTGGAGAGAATGTTCTTGATGCCGACCGATTCGAGCACGGCACGGCAACCGCCACCGGCGATGACGCCCGTCCCGTCCGATGCGGGGCGCAGGAGCACTTTGCCGCCGTCGGCCTCACCGAGGACGTGGTGCGGGATGGTGTCGCCGCGGAGTTTGATCGTAACCAGATTCTTTTTGGCCTGCTCAGTGCCTTTACGGATGCACTCGGGCACTTCTTTGGCCTTGCCGTAACCGACGCCGACCCGGCCTTTTTGGTCACCCACCACGACAAGCGCAGCGAAACTGAAACGGCGACCGCCTTTCACGACCTTGGCGCAGCGGTTAATGTGGACCACCTTCTCGACGAATTCAGGAGCTTCCTCGTTTTCGTCGGCTTGAGAAAAATTTCTGTTCTGTTGACTCATATAGGTATCCTTAGAATTTGAGGCCGCCTTCGCGGGCTGCTTCGGCAAACGATTTGACGCAACCGTGGTACCGACGACCGGCGCGGTCGAAGACGACGGCCTCGACCCCGGCGGCGGTGGCCTTCCCGGCGATTACTTGGCCCAGTGCGATGGCACCGTCGTTGTTGGCCTTGGCGTCAGCCGCATCCTTACCACCCACCGATGAGGCGTAGGCCAGGGTGTGACCGGCCACATCGTCGATGCATTGGGCGTAGATGTGTTTGTTGGAAAAATGCACGGTAAGACGCGGACGCTCGGCGGTGCCCTTCACCTTCTTGCGGATGCGGTAGCGCCGCTTCTGTGCGAGAGAGTTTTTCTTCTGGAGTTTCATAGCTTGGAACCGGCTGACGATTAGGCGGACTTCTTACCCTCCTTGCGGCGGACGTATTGACCGACAATATGGACGCCCTTGCCCTTGTAGGGTTCTGCCGGGTAGTAAGAATAGATGCGGGCGGTGACTTGCCCGACGACTTGTTTATCGGCACCGGCAACGGTGAGTTTTGTATTTTCCGCAACGGTCACGGTGACGCCCTCGGGAATCTTCACGGTGACCGGGTGGGAGTAGCCCAGCGACAGGTCGAGAACATCGCCCTGCAGCGAAGCGCGGAAACCGACGCCTTTGATCTCGATCTTTTTTTCGAAGCCATCGACCACGCCGACCACCATGTTGTTGATGATGGAACGTGCGGTGCCATACATCGCGCGGGCGTGGCCGCTATTATCGGCGGGAGCGACACGGATTTCGCCGTCTGCCTGCTCGATGCTGACCGAACGGTCAAAAGTTCTTTCAAGTTTACCCTTGGGGCCGTCGACGCGAACGGTTTGACCGTCGATCACGACGTTTGCCTTATCCAGGACGGGAATGGGGAGTTTACCAATTCTGCTCATTGTATGCTGCCTTTCAGTTACCAGACCTTGCAGACAAACTCGCCGCCAACGCCTGCTTCGCGGGCGTCGCGGGCGCGCATGACGCCTTTGGAGGTGGTGAGGATTGCCACACCCAGACCGCCGAGAACGCGGGGGATGTCTTTGCAACCGTAATAGAGGCGACGGCCCGGCGTGCTGTGACGCTCGATCCCGGTGATCGCCGGAGTCGTCCCCGCGAATTTCAGTTTGAGGGTGAGGGTTTTGAAGCCCTTCTCGTCCTGACCTTCGCTAAAGTCGTGAATGTAGCCTTCATCTTTGAGAATCGCAGCAATCGCGGCGCGCATCTTGGAATGCTGCGACGTGCAGGATGCCTTGTGCGCCATGCTGGCGTTGCGGATGATGGTGAGGAAATCGCCGATTGTATCGTGAACTGCCATAGTTGTGTAACTACTGGGTTTTCAGTGATTGCGGTAGAGTCTTCGCGGAGGTGCGGGACTTACCAAGAGGATTTGGTCACACCCGGAATCTTTCCTCGCGTGGCCAGTTCGCGGAATGTGATACGGGAAAGACCGAACTTGCGTATGAACGCGCGGGGCCGCCCGGTGACGGAGCAACGGTTACGGGCGCGGATCGGGGAGCTGTTTTTCGGCAGCTTGGTCAGCTTGGCCTGCGCCTTGTAGAACTCCTCGTCGGGAGTGTCCGGATTCGCGATGATCGCCTTGAGTTCGTTGCGCTTGGCGGCGTATTTTTCGATCATACGCACGCGTTTCAGGTTACGCTGGATTGCTGATTTTTTTGCCATGTTTCAGTCTTTCTTTTTAAAATGGAGTGAGGTCGGCGGCTATTAGTTGGCGGCGGCTTTTTCAGCTGCGGCGGTTTCCTCCGCTTCGAGTTCGACACTGGTTTTACGGAAAGGCATGCCAAATAGCTTGAGCAGCTCGCGGCCTTCCTCGTCATTCAAGGCGCTCGTGTTGATGCAAATATCCATACCGATTGTTTCCGAGTTACCCTCGGCGCTGACTTCAGGGAAGATTGTATGGTCACCCACCCCTAGCGTGTAGTTGCCCTGACCATCCAAACGGGGCGGCACACCGCGAAAGTCCCGGATACAGGGAAGGGCCACATTGATCAGACGGACGAGGAAATCATACATCGCCGCACCACGGAGAGTGACCTTACAGCCAATCGGCTGGCCCTCACGCAGCTTGAAATTCGAAATACTCAGCTTCGCCTTGGTCGTGACGGGGCGCTGACCGGCGATCTTACCGATTTCGTCGTTCACATACTGCACGTGGTTTTTGTCCGCCGTAGCTGAAAACCCCGAATTGATGACGATCTTCTTGATCGCGGGGACTTGGTGCAGGTTTTTGTAGCCAAACTTCTTCATCAGTTCGGGCACGACCTTCTCAGTGTAGTGTTTTTGTAATATGGACTGTGACATCGTAAAAGGAACCGGATTTCCAACCCGGCTCGTTCGTGGTGATTGATGCGTATTGCGGAAAAAGGGCGTGAAAATGCCTTTCCAAACCGCTCTGGCAAGTACAAATTTTGAAAATTGATTTTTTTTGCGAAAATCCCGATTCAAGCCCGAATTTCAGGCAAAAAACGGACCGCTACCTTTAATGACGACCCCGCCGATTGAACGTTGAACGTTGGGCGTTTCATGTTGAACGTTCCGCCGCAGCATCCGTGGCAGCCCGATCCGCGAAAAAGCGAACATGCAACACCCAACATGAAAGGTTAAACGCTCAACGACTAGGCGATGGGATCGCCCGCGCCATGCAAAACCGCCCGCGCCGCGCCGGCTATGAACTGCCCGCGCTCACTTGACGAAAGAGAGAATTATGATCGGCGGAGCCCATTCGCTTCGATCCATCCGGGCAAGCGCTCAACAACACAAACACAGCACATAGTCCCCGACCAAAGCGAACCGAAACCGCAGTCCCGAGAGCTCCGGGTCGAAACGCCCGCCCAGCGCCCCGACCTCAGCACGCCCCGATGCCAGATCGACCTCCAGGCCGATGTCCTGAAAGTTCCCGGTTGTGCGCCAGCGGGGGAACTGTGCTTTGTAAAATGCCTCTTTCAGACTGAAAAGAATGGTTGCCCGGATTTGGGAATCACCCGCAAATTTCGCTTCCGATGGGTGCAATACCCGGCGACCGGCCGATACGCTGAGCCGGTTGGTCTTTTCCAGATCCAAACCGAGAAGCGAGTCCGGTCCTGTGATCGAGCGCAGCACCGCCGCCGCGATACCGCGGCAGTGCGTGATCGAACCAACCACCCCCTCCGGCCAAAGCGGCAAACCATCCGCATCGCGTAAAATCGCCACCTCCATGCGGCCCGATGCCGCCAGGGCGCGCCGGGCGCAGAAACGTCCCGCCATAAATTCCTGTTGCCGGGCCACCGCCCAACCCTCGACCAGCGCCCGCTCCTTCTCGAAAAGCAAGGAGCTGTCATCGATGAAAGCGGCCATCTCAAACGCACAACCTGTCGGCACGATTGATAACCCGGCTGTTTTCAGTGCTCGTAGGATGCGGTCGCGTTCCATCCCCATAACTAAGCCGGACCAAGCCGAACAAGGCAAGCGAGCTTCGCCGCCGATGCCATTTCTCAAAAATCTTTGCGAAAAGTGTCACAATCTCAGCCTTGCCAGAATCGTTGGGAAACCTAAAACAACCCTTATGCCGGATTTGAGTCTAAGCGATTTTGATAAATACCTGATCACGAAAAAGCAGAATGCGAAGCTGGACAAAGTAGCGTCCGATCCCTGGGCGGACCTGCCTGCCAAAAAGAGCGAAGCCGCCAAGGAATTGAGTGCCCTCCATCTCAGGCTGGCCGATTTGCAGCAGCGCTTTTTCGTGGACCGGCGTAAGAAGATTCTCTTCGTCCTGCAGGGCATGGACACCAGCGGAAAGAACGGGACGATTCGCAACGTCTTCCGCGGCGTCAACCCGCAGGGTGTGCACGTAGCCAGCTTTGAGAAGCCCTCTAGCCGCGAGATCGCGCACGACTACCTCTGGCGCGTCCACAAACGCACCCCCTGTAATGGCGAAATTATGATCTTCGACCGCAGCCACTACGAAGACGTGCTCGCCGTGCGGGTCAACGAGCTGCAGCCTGAAGAAGTCTGGCGCAAGCGCTACCGGCACATCAACGATTTCGAGCAGATGCTGACCGATGAGGGCACGATTATAAAAAAGTTTTTCCTGCACATTGATCAGGATACCCAAAAAGAGCGCTTGCAAAACCGCCTGGACACGCCCGAGAAAAATTGGAAATTCGACCAGTCCGATCTCGTCGCCCGCAGCAAGTGGGATGACTATATCGCGGCCTACGAAGAGGTTTTTGCCAAAACCAGTTACACGCATGCTCCCTGGTATATCATACCGGCCAATAAAAAGTGGGCGCGCAACCTCCTCGTCGCGCGTATCGTCGTGGCCTGCCTGGAAGACATGCACCTGAGCTACCCCAAGGTCGACTTCGACCCTGCGAAGGTGGTTATTGATTAGGGGGGGGGTTACGGAGTCCAGGGGTGTAATTTTAAGTGCGGGGTGAAATTGATCCGTCGGTGTTGCCTCAGCCTGTTCCGCACCTAAGGGAGCGGACATACGTAAGCAGCTTCCTTTAGGTAGCTGCACCGCACTTAAAATTGTACCCGAAATCCAGAATCATTGAAAAAACAGCTTGATTTCTGCTCTCAGTAGGGTTTTCTCAGCCGTTTTTCCTATGAAAGCCACTATTAAAACACAAGGTCGCCAATTCACTGTAACCGAAGGCGATGTCCTCAAGCTCAACGTCTTCCCCGGCACCGCAGCCGGTGATTCGGTGGACATCAACGAAGTCCTCATGATCGGCGAAGGTGCCGATGCACGCTTCGGTGCCCCGTTGGTCGAGGGCGCTTCCGTAAAAGTGACCGTTCTCGAAAACAAAAAAGACAAAAAGGTCGTCGTCTTCAAAAAGAAGCGCCGCCAGGGCTACAAAAAACGCCGCGGTCACCGTCAGCACCTTTCTGTCGTTAAAGTTGAATCCATCAACGGGTAATTTAAACCAAATCAGGAGATAAACTGCTATGTCACACAAAAAAGGACAAGGAACCTCACGCAACGGTCGCGACAGTAATTCCAAGCGCCTCGGCGTTAAGAAATTCGGCGGCGAATCTGTCGTCGCGGGGAATATCATCATCCGCCAACGCGGCACCCGCTTCCACGCTGGCGCCAATGTTGGCATGGGCCGCGACCACACCCTCTTCGCACTGAAGGATGGCCGCGTCGCTTTCGACAAATTGCACCGTAAGATCAACGTCGTCGAAGAAGTCGCTGCTTAATGGATAACCAAGTTGTAGCCCTCTGAGATTGGGTTCGACAAATCTTTCAAAATCCCGCCTCCTTACCGGAGCGGGATTTTTTTATGACCCTATCACTCGAAGAGCTCAAGCGGCAGCGCGAACAGATACAAAAACACCTCGATTGGCTGGACGCAAAAATCGCGGACGAGGAGCGAAATGTGGCGTGTCCGACACGGGAAGCTGGTGCCCAACAAAAGCTCTCTGCCGGACGCCCCGAGCCGACGGCCAAACAACCCCGTCCGGATAAAACGTCCAACGGCAACCCAGAGGCCGAGCAACCCGCAGCCGACGATTCGGCAGGTGCCGGTCATTCCAACGAAGACACAATTCACAACGTGCCAACCGGCCAGGATCCTGAGACGGCAGTCGCTGAACCCGCAATCGAGCTAGATGCTCCCGCAGCTACGGAAACGTCTCAATTTAAGTCAAAAACCGCCCAGGAAATCAAACGAGCCAAGATTGGCTGCGTCGTCTTGTTTATCGGTGCCACCGCGCTCTTCCTTTTTTTGCTTTTCGGCCTGCCGTATCTGTTGTGATCAATGTTTCGCCTCGCATTCCGGACACTCGCCGAAAACCTCGATGGTATGCGACAAGTTTGAAAAACCACGGCTCGACGCATAGCGCTCCAGTTCACCGCCCATACAGAACTCGATGCGTTCCGTCTTCAGGCAATGCCGACACACAATGTGGTGTGAATGGTCATGCTCACCCGTCAGCACAAAGAGATTCCTTCCGTTTTCCAGAAGGATCACTTCAACGATACCGACTTCGCGAAATACTTCCAAATTGCGATAGATCGTGACGAGGTCGAATTTCCCTTTCGAACGCTGACTAAGGTCATCAACGGATAGCGGGCGCTCCGATTCAGCCAAAATCTCAATCAGCTGTCGACGGGCCGCCGTCATCCGCAAACCCGAATCACTGATTCGTTTCTTACTGATCGCCACGCGCACATCTTCGCTTTCCTCAGCCGACATAATCCCAAGCATGGGACAACCCGCCAAAAAAGCAATCCGAGAATTCGGCTCGAAGCAAAACAATGGGAAAAGGATCCAGTCTGAGTGTTCAGGAGATTTCCAACAAGCTACGCATGCTTTCCAGGCTATCGGCCTCTTTGGCGGGCTTATCGATACGCCAACGAAGAATGCGGGGGAAGCGCACGGCCAGGCCCGACTTGTGCCGCTTCGATTCCAAAATCCCTTCGAAAGCGATCTCGAAGACCAGCTCCGGGCGCACCACCCGCACGGGACCGTGCGAGTCCAGGGTATTCTGCCGAATCCAGCGGTCCACTTTGCGGATTTCTGCGTCACTCAGGCCAGAGTAGGCTTTGGCAATGGGCAGCAATTGATCGCCTTCCCAGACCGAGAAGGTGTAGTCCGTGTAGAGCCCGGCCCGCCGCCCGTGGCCCTGCTGCGCATAGACCATAACCGCGTCAACGGTGTGCGGCGCCACCTTCCACTTCCACCAGTCGCCTTTTTTGCGCCCGCTGTGGTAGATGGCATCGTTCCGCTTGAGCATGAGCCCCTCGACCCGTCGGGCGCGGGACGCCTCACGGAGCGCGCCTACGGCGTCCCAAGAGTCCGCAGCGATGAGCGGTGAGAGGCGGAAACTCGCTTCCGGCACGGTCGCCGCCCATTGCTCGAGCTGCCGTCTGCGGTCGGCGCTGCCCCGGGCCCGCAAATCTTCACCACGCATTTCCAGGACGTCATAGGCCATAAAGACCACCGGCACCTCGCGTCGAAGCTTAGGCCCAACCGTCTTCCGCCCGAGCCGCCGCTGCAATTCCGAAAACGGTGCCGGGCGATTCTCCGCCTCCGACCAGGCCAGCAGTTCTCCATCCAGCACCACCGCATCCGGCCAATGCGCCGCCGCCTCCGCCACTTCCGGAAATTGTTCGGTGACCATCTCCTCGCCGCGCGACCAAATGATCACCTCCCCGTCCCGCTTGATGAGTTGCGCCCGAATGCCATCCCACTTCCACTCGATTTGCCAGTCTTCGACAGCCCCGAGCGCCTCCCTGGCATGATCATCCAGCGGATAGGCCAGGCAGAAGGGATACGGTTTGGCCGAGGCATCCCCGGTCGACTCCCCGGAAAAAAGCGAGCGGTAGGCCGCCGCTGTCGGCTGCCAGGTGCCCATCAGGCGGTGCGCCATCACGGCAGGCTCGACTCCGGCCAGATCGGCCAGCGCGGCGCTGACGATGGTCTGGCTCACCCCCACGCGAAAGCCGCCGGTGATCAACTTATTGAAGACAAAGCAGCTCTCGGCATCGAGCCGCGACCAGATTTCGGTCACCCGCGCCCGCTGCGCCTCCGGTTCCATGCCGCGCAGTGGGGCAATCACTTCCCCGACCAAAGCGTGCAGTGGCAGGTCGCGGTGCTGGCCGGCCTCTTTCCCATCCGCCAAGAGAAGCGCCAGTGTCTCCGCGAGGTCGCCCACATGTCCGTAGCAGGCCTCCACCATCCAGGTTGGATAGCCGCAGATCGCTCCTGCCCACTCACGGAAATCGCTTGATTTTATCGGTCGCTTAAGCCGCTGCCCGGTCAAAAAAAACACCGCCCATGCCCCGTCCTCTGCAGGCACCTCCGCGAAGTAGCGCTTGAGCGCCGCCAGCTTCGCCGTCTTCCGGTTGGACGCATCCAACTCCATGAAAAGCTGGGTGAACCGCTTCAAGCCCCACCCCCTTGATCACGCTCATTTTCACTTTCTCTCTGAGTAGAAGCATGACTCTCGCTTTCATCCTGCGCGGCTCCCTCCTCCGAATCTTCGCCGGAGAATCGCGTCGCCACCTCATAGGCTTCGAGCCCCCGTTCTTCGCGCAACCAGCGCACCAGCGGGTCGGCATAGCCATGGGTGACCCCAATCGTCTCGGCACCCGTCGAATCGACCGTATCGATGATCCCCTGCCAATCAACATGGTCGGAAACCACGAAGCCACGATCCAGGGCCCGCCGTCGCCGCGCCCCGCGAATCGCCATCCACCCAGAGGCGAAGGCCAGCGAATAGGGGGCAAATTTCCTGAGCCAGGGCGTGTTCTGCACCGATCCCGGCGCGACGATCAGTCCCCTTTTCTTGAGCAAATCCTTCTGCTCGGCACTCGCCTTGACGATTCCGTCCGGTATGGGCCGACCAGCTGCGCGGTAGTGCGGCAGCATTTTTTCCACGGCCCCGTGCACACCGATGGGGCCGATGCCCGGATCGATCCCGCAGAGCACGCGCTGCGCCTTGCCCAGGGCATAGGCGAACAGCACCGAAGTGCGCCCCTCCGCCTGATTCTCACGCCACCACTGGTTGATCTGCCGAAAGACATCGGCCGGCTCCGGCCACTTGTAGACCGGCAGCCCGAAGGTTGCCTCCGTGATGAGGTGGTGACACGGCACGGGCTCAAATGCTTCGCACGATGCGTCCGGCGCGATCTTGTAGTCGCCCGTCACCACACAGACCCGGCCCCGGTGCTCCACCCGAATCTGCGACGAGCCCAGCAGGTGACCGGCCGGGTGGAAGGAGACCGTCGCATCGCCGATCCGCCGCCGCTCGCCATATGCGATACCCGAGACCGGCGCGTCCAGCCCAATCCGCTCCCGGAGCACAGGAACGCCCCCTTCAGCCGTTAGATATGATGCCATACCGCTACGCGCGTGATCACTGTGCGCATGGGTGATGAGCGCCCGCTCCACCCGGCGCCAGGGATCGATGTAGAAATCGCCCGCCTCGCAGTAAAGGCCCAGGGCGGTTGATCGCACGAGCGCATCGGTTGGCTTTTGCTTGATCACGGGGCGGGAGCATAAGAAAGAAACATTCGAAATCAAAAGTGAACCCGGAAAATAAGCATGAACTTTACAATGCAGCACCGAAAATGGGCCCAATTTCGGTGCAAAATATTCAAGCGGGAACGTCCATTGTTTCCTGTTGGACGCTCGCTGATATTTCCCCTACAAACCCACTCTATCGCAAGTATCACTGACCATGGCCAAGCTTTACTTCTACTATTCCGCGATGAATGCGGGCAAGAGCACGATTCTCCTGCAGTCGAGCCACAACTATCATGAGCGCGGCATGCGCACCTTGCTCCTTACGCCCGCCATCGACAAGCGGGCGGGCGTCGGCAAGATCGCTTCCCGCATCGGCCTGAGTAAAGACGCCCTGCCATTTTCGGAAACCGACGACCTTCGGGCATTCGCCTGCGCCGCCCATGAGGAATCACCGATCGCCTGCGTGCTCATCGACGAGGCGCAGTTTCTCAGCGAAGCCCAGGTCAGGCAGCTCGCGGCCGTGGCCGACTTCGACGGCATTCCCGTGCTCTGCTACGGCTTGCGCACCGATTTTCAGGGACAGCTTTTCCCCGGGAGCGGGGCGCTGCTTGGCTGGGCCGACAATCTGACCGAGCTCAAAACCATCTGCCACTGCGGCCGAAAGGCTACCATGAATCTCCGCACCGATGCTGCCGGTAGACCGATCAAGGAAGGCGCCCAAGTCGATATCGGCGGCAACGAACGCTACATCGCCATGTGCCGCCGGCATTTCACCGAGGCCATGGCGTGATCCTACTAATATGAACGAATACGAACTCCTCGACAGCGGTCACGGGCGCAAGCTGGAACGCTTCGGCCAAATCACCCTCGACCGCCCCTGCGCCCAGGCC
>JAAAPI010000283.1 GCA_009908325.1 Verrucomicrobiota bacterium
CCAAGCACGGAAGCCCACTCAAAGCGAGGCTTTTTCTCTTTTGGTGTGGCGGCAAAGCGTTTGAGCTCGAGATCTTCTTCGAAGGAAATTTTTTGAATCATAGGGAAGTGTTTTTTGAGGGCGGAGGTTTGGAAATTTGGATTCGCCTTTGCTCCCGCTGAGCAGGAGCGAAGGCGGTGGCTTGTGCGGTATTTATTGTAGCGGGTTTATCCCGCGATTTTTGGTGGGTTGGTTTGTTTGTTCTGTTCGAGAAATCCGAAAGAGACCGGATCACCTCTCGTCAAAATCAGGGTAGGTCGCGGGGGTAAACCCGATCACTACGGCTCTGATCAGGACTCAGGTTTCCGGTCTCAGCATTCATTCCTCTTAGAGCTCGTCGTCGTCGACAGCGCCAAGGGCAGACGCTTTTTGGTATTCGGTGACGCGGCCTTCGAAGAAATTTTGCTCCTTTTTGATATCCATCATTTCCGCCAACCAAGGGAAGGGATTATCCACCCCGCCACCAATGGCCTTGAGACCGACGCCCTCGAGGCGGCGGTCGGCGATGTAATCGATATATTGGCAGAACTCTTCCGCGCTCAGTCCGACGGCATTGACGGGGAGGCAGTCGCAGATAAATTCTTTCTCGAGGGCGACGGCTTCGCGCATTAGTTCGGTCAACTCTTCGCGGAACTCAGGGGTCCAGATATCTTCGTTCTCCTCGATTAAATCCATGAGCAGGTTGCGGAAGACTTCAATGTGGTTGGACTCGTCACGCAGGGTGTAGCGGAACATTTGCCCGATGCCGGGAAACTTGTTCTGCCGGTAAAGCGAAAGCACCATACCGAAGAGCCCATAGAATTGCGTGCCCTCCATACACTGGCCAAAGAGGAAGAGGTTCTTGGCAAAAGCCTGCTTGTCGGACGTCTGGGTTAGATCCATGTCGCGGCGCAGAGCACGCGAGTTGGAAACGACGAAATTGGTCTTCTTTTCAATCGTCGGGATGTCTTCAAACATAGCCTCGCACTCGTGGGGGTTGATCCCGAGCGAGCTAATCATGTAGACGAGCGAATCGGCATGGATATTTTCCTCGTGGGCGTGGCGGCCCAGGACCAGCTTCAGCTCAGGTGCCGTTACGACTTCGCGGGTGACATGCTGGATGTTGTCGCCCACGATACCTTCAGCTGCCGAAAAATATCCGATCGCCATCTTGATGATCCAGCGCTCGACGTCGGCTAATTCGCTGCTGCGCCAAAGCTCGACATCTTTTTGCATAGGGATATCCTCCGGCTCCCAGTGGTTGTTCTTCATCGTTTTGTAAAGATCATAAGCCCACTGATACTTGAGCGGGAGGATGTTAAAAAACATGGTGTCCTTACCATTGATCACCTGTTTGGCAGCAAAGGCCTCTTCGGCTTTGGCTTGGTCGAGAACGAAGGTTTTATCGCCGATTGTGTAACTTTTCTCCATGGGTATTGTTTGTGGTTGGTTTGGTTGTTTTGATTTGAAAATAAATTTTTCGGTCCCCACCGACCAGAGGAAGCGCCGAAAGCTGATTTCAAGGCTTGGCTGAAGCTCGACTTAAAGGTGTTGAGGGGCAGGAAGATACTGGATTTGGCCGACGTGGATCTGTAGACTCGCAGGTATAGGAGACACTTTCGAATTCGTTTTGTCAACAGAACTTCTACAACATATTGTTAATTTTTTGAATTGTAACACTAGATATAGTTGTCGTGCACATTTTATCCACAAAAGAATGTGAGCAAGTATTGGACCGAGCGCCAGTCCAACAGCAATTTTTAGCGAAAATATTTTTGATCGCTTCGGCGATACCGTGGTGTGCAAGGTTTTGAGGAAGGATTACCTGCTTTGGCGCGGCGCTTCGTTCACCGGACGCACAGATTCTCGATTGTCGCAGCCAAAAGAACCAAAGCACAGTTCCGAAGAAATATGCCCGACAATCGCGGGAAAACTCTACTCACCCGCTTCCAGCAAATAAATAAAGCAAAGCGGAACTCCCTGACGTTCAACTGCATGCAGTAATTCCGCCTCTGGGTAGCTGTTATGCAGATTGAAACGGGTCACAGAAACAAAGAAATCCGCTCCTACTCTTGATTGCGACATTTCAAACCGCTGCGGATCAAGAAACTCTTCGAGCATCCAACGCGAGTAGCGCTGATAGACCCGGTAGACTCGCTCCTCAACCGGATCCGTTTTACGAATGTACGCATTCAACCATGCACCCGCTTCCTTATGCGAAAGCCCCCAATAATCCGTCTCGTCCCGCATGTACGCCCCCGGAAGCCCACCGGAAATACTGTTGAAATAAACATATTGATACGGATGCAACTGCCATAGTTTGATGCTGACTAGCCCCACTGCAACAAGACCGCCGCATTGCAGAGCTGCGAGAGCCAACTTGCTTTGCTTTCGCTCGCACAGGCGCAGGCACCATTCGAAAGCGAGGGCCGCGATAGCCGCAATTGGTGGCACGACAAAAATAACGTGGCGCAAGCCATCGTAAAGCACCGGATCTTTCCACGCGATATAGGCCAGTGGGAAAACGAAGCTAAAAACCAGAAGCAGTCGAGGTAGAATAACATTACTTTCGGGCCATTGCTGAAAACGCAGATAAACGTAAATCCGATAAATACCGAGTAGAAGACCAGACAACAGCAGCGCAAGCACATGCTCGGGCGTAGTTCGAAAAAACCAGTAGGGTAAATAATAAAAAGGCAAGTCCTGAGCCTCCCAGAAGTGGCCATCCATCAGAACAACACCTGCCCACCCGAAATTCTCCACCGTCTCGACCGAGCCCGCAACAGCCGAAAATGGGTTGCTGTGCAGTGTTGGCCAAAAAATGAATAAAATGCCAAAACCGATAAGACCGGCCACTGCCCCTTGGATTCCCCAGAAGGCCAACTCTTTTGGTATTTGCCGCAATGAAGCACGCATCCGGCATTGTTTTACGATTAGATACAAGCCCACGAACAAACCGAAATAAACCAGAATCAGAAATCCGGCTATCCGACAGGACATAGCGATCCCCGCCGACAGGCCAACCCAGGCCACAGACCACCAGGTGACACGCGGTAATCGTGAAAAAAGCGAGACCAGCGCCCAACAGCCGAAAGCATATGTCCCTGCCAGTGGGATGTCCTTCGGGTTAAAAAACATATGCCCATAAAAACGGGGAAAGGTGACTAAAAATAGAAGCGCCCAAAATCCGGCACGCTCGCCACCGATCCGCGCGGTTAAACGCCAAGTCGAGAAAAGACCGAGCAAGCCAAACGACAAGCTCCATAAATGCCCTTTCTGACTACGCGTCCCCCATTCGGGGACCAGATCATGCGCCCATGCCAGGGGTAAATCAAAAAAACCCGGATAACTGCTTTTCGGTGCGTCGGGTTTCTCTCCAGCCAATACATCGGAGTAATATGCGAGTTTCGCGTCACCACCTTCAAAACGAAACTCTTCATCCCAAGAAAAACCATAATCACCGACGGTTAACAAACCGATCATAAACACAGAACCCCACAAAGCCCAACTCGCTCCTTGCCACCCTCGCCACCAACTTGCCTTCGCATTCTCCATGACTTCACAGCATTTCATCGCATTAGCGCAACTGCCGCAAGGCTTCATACGTCACAATACCTACCGATGTTGACAGGTTGAGTGATCGCAGGCTAGTGTTTTTGTGTGGTATGGTGAGCCGCTGCTCGATTAGCAGTGTGTGCAACCAGTCCGGCACGCCATGGCCTTCACTTCCGAATACCAGTCCATCGCCGTGTTGGTATTCGACATCCCAGTAAGCATGATCCGCCTTTGTTGTCAGCAACCAGAGTCGATCAGGCGTAAATGAACTTATTTCAAAGGCTTTCCAATTCTCGTGGTGATGCACGTCCAGCGAATCCCAATAATCCATTCCGCTGCGTTTTAGATGCTTATCTGTGATTGTGAACCCCAGTGGGTGAATCAAATGAAGCCGACATTCCGTTATCGCGCACAAGCGACCGATGTTACCCGTATTTTGCGGGATCTCGGGATTAAATAGGACAACGTGCAGCATCTCCTAAACGAAGAAACTCGACCAATTCAGCGCAAGCACCGAAGCCCAGCAAATCAGACAATTGAGCAAGCTCAGCAAAACAGCGGCGCTACCCATATCCTTCGCACGTTTAGCCAACGGTCGGTTACGCAAAGAAATATCATCCACCACCGCTTCAACCGCCGAATTCAGCAACTCGACAATGAGAACAAGAAGCACGCTGGCGACGAGAGCGAGGTGCTGCGCCAGCGGCACGTTGAGCAAAAACGATGCGGGGACCAACACCGCTGCAAGTAAGACCTCTTGACGAAAGGCGGCCTCGTGTTTCATCGAAGACGCCAGCCCGTCAAACGAGTAAAAGAGTGCCTTTACGACGCGCTTTACCCCCGTATTTTTGTGAATATTCGGGTTTATCTCTCCTGAGTCCATACGAGCAAAAACCGCGACGATGTATCATTTTGATACAAAGTCGAGTAGCGACTTTTCATAATCTAACATGCACTACAACTGCTACGGATCTGAGTATACTGATTTGTTTAGGTCGCGCATTGCATACAAACCTCCCCAAGCCTCACCGGACAAGGCTTTTCCTGCACTAAATCGCCTCAGGCCAAACAGCCCACGATGCTCTAAAAATACGCATTCGAGAAATGCTTTGGATCCCAGAACCATTCCATCTGTAAAGTAACGCACCCGCATCCGCAGGAGTTCGTGCGGGGATATTTGCCCTCCCGCTTTCAAAACGGCCTCCAACTTATCGGCAGAGATTGATCCTGAATGCAGTGCACCCCCGGATTTCTGCGAATAGCCTTTTCCGAATAGAAGGATACGGTAGCTCTTTAAAGCTCTATCAAAATCGAGTTCCTGCCCGAACAACTGGGCCAAAGCGAAGCGCATTATACGGTTTCCTCCCAAAGCGGCAGCGTAACCGCACCAACGATAATCTTTCGGGTCTTCGACCAGATTAGCGCGCACCGGATTCAAGTCCAAATAGGCAGCCACCCGGGTTAGGCTTTCCGCCGATTCCTCCACAAGCAAACTTCTGTAGCGGGCAGCCCAGATTGTGCCCGCATTACTGTGCTTATGATTATACCAAATCGTAAACCGTTGCTTTAATTCCCGCATGAAAGCCGGCAAATCCCCCATCCTCGCAAGAATACGCTCCCGAGCTTCATCCGCCTTGGTTCCACCCTCGTCCAGGATGAGCTTCAACTCCCGCACAGAGAAAGTTGAGCGGGGTATTTTTTGCGAACCATAGTATTGGCGGTAGCGTTCCAGCAGCGCATTATCCGAGAGTGAGTAAACGGGAGGCACTCGCAAGAGAAGGTGAACATGATTCCCCATCACGCAATAGCCCAAAACATCAATCCCCGCAAAAGCCGCCTGTTGGAAAAGCATACGGGTAAAAACCTCCTTTTCCTCATTGCCAAAACGCAGCGACTGAAAAGCCGTCCGACTCATCACATGATAAACTGCTGACCGACCAGATAATAGTAAACGCTTCCGAACTTTCATCCTATTAAATTGCGTCGAATTTAACCCCCTGTCAAATATAAAATACACAGAGTATTTGTTACGCGCTTCTCGCTTGACTTGGGCGGGGCGGCAATTTCTGTCGCGCGATGCGTGTCTGGTTCAATCCTTCCCTTTCAATCCAACAGGTCCTTTGCGAGGTAGCCGCCAGGACAGACGGCTTTGACGCTACCTTCGATCCTGAGGTTCGTCCGGCGGACCCGAAGTTTGGAGACTACCAAGCAAATGGTGTTTTGGGATTCGCTAAAAAAAACAAAGCGAATCCACGGGAGATGGGGCAACGGCTGATCGATGCGGCGCTTTCTTCTGAAAAATTCGATCCCGAAATGGTTCAACTTTCGTTGGCAGGACCGGGGTTCATCAATTTCAAACTCTCGCCTGCGTTTCTCTGGCAGTGGCAGCTGGACTATTCAACGAAAGCTGACTATCGAAGTGGCGCGAAAGCACTCAAGAATGGTCGCAAGGTTGTGATCGATTACCCGAGTGCCAATACGGCCAAACAGGCACATATTGGCCACCTCCGACCGATGGTTATCGGCCAGGCCATTGCTCGCCTCCTGGATTTCTGTGGTGCCGACCTGATTCGTGACAACCATATCGGCGACTGGGGCACGAATTTCGGAACTCTGATCATGAAGATTAAGCGTGATGGTATCGATTTACGAACTCTAGGCGAAGATGCGCTCGTTGTTCTCGATCAACTCTACAAGGAAGGTTCCATTTTGGAATCAGAGCAACCTGCGCTGCGCGATATCTCGCGAAATGAGTTGGTCAAACTGCAAAACGGCGATCCGGAAAACATGGCAATCTGGCAACAAATCGTGGATATCTCCAAGAAGGCCTTCGACAAACTTTTTGCCCAGTTGGGTGTCGAGGTCGATGTAACACTGGGCGAATCTTTCTACCGCGACAAGGTGGAGCGCATCTACAAGGAATTGACTGAGATTGGATTGGCCGAAGGAAGCGACGGTGCTCTCGTGGTCTGGCACGATGAGGTGAAGAAATTCGCCCGCGATAATGAACGTCCCTACCCTTTTAATATTCGTAAGCGCGATGGTGCCAGCAACTATGCCACGACCGATCTCGCGACGGTGCTCTACCGTGTGGAGGAATTTAAAGCCGAGGAGGTGATCTACCTGACCGATGCCCGCCAGCAGGACCATTTCCAGCAATTATTCCTGACGACGGAAAAATGGTTCAAGGCGAAGGGCTATCCATTCCCTGAGTTGCGCCATGTCTTTTGGGGCACCATCCTCGGCCCGGATAAAAAGCCGTTTAAAACCAAGTCCGGTGATTCCGTAAAATTGCAGGCCTTGCTGGATGAAGCTCGTAATCGGGCCTTTGATGTAGTTACCGAAAAGAACCCTGATTTATCCGTGAAGGAACGCCGC
>JAAAPI010000183.1 GCA_009908325.1 Verrucomicrobiota bacterium
TTGCGTCGCGCAACGGAAAAACTTTCTTTAGTGCGGAAGTTCCGACCATTCGCTGCCGGCCCACCGCCCGACACAGTGCAGGCGCAGCAGCTGGAAATACGGGCGGGTTGCGGACCTTCGCAGCGGGTGAGACATTGCATCGGCAAAACTGCACAAGCGGACGCTCAAAGGTTCTGCGGCCACTTGCTCCAACTGCATTTGCGAATTTAATTGCTCTTTTTTGGGTGGATACTTTGATGGCCGGTCGAAAACAGCATTTCATCCCAAGGCATTTCTTGAAGGAGTTTGTTATTCCAGATGGAAGCGACAAGCACTGGATGTACCGGCGTGGCTTGCCCAATCCGGTACCGGTCTCTCGCAATGACGCGGCTGCGACGAGGGATTTCTATTCCAAGCCTGCAGCCAAAGGTGTTCCCACACTGGATGACTTGATCACGGAATACGAAGAGGAGCTGAAACTCCATGTCGAAGACGCCCGTGCTGTTCCAATGGGCAAAACACTGCCTGCGCACCAGATAAGCGAGATAGTGGCGCATCTGACAATGCGTGCTGCGTACCTGCGTGAATTTATTGAAGCAGGAGCATCTGATCTGGTTTCGTCCATTGATACTCTCATTCATCGCCCAGCCGAAATGCTTGAGAGCATGGAGTTACCCAAACATCGCGTTCCATCGAAATTTGAAGCCATGGCGATAGAGCAATTTGAACAACATCTGCTCAGTTCGCTCACCAACGTGACACCTAAAGCAATTGTGCGCTTGCTCTATCAGGCTATCCGAGAAGACTACGATATCCTCCAAAAGGCAGCATCAAAAGAGTTCGCTGCTTTCCTGGAACGCTTCCAGGGGGAACTCCAAACGATGCCTCAAAGTGTACATATTCAGGTTCTTGGGGAAAATTTGGTGCCCGCGCCTCGGCAAGCCATGCTGGAAGAATTTCAATGGCGGGTTGTGGACTTCCCGTCCATGGATGCTGTCCTGCCTGATTGTGTTGCTATCGCGGAAGATGCCGAAGGGTGGGGGCCATACATACTGGCGGAAAACAATAGCATGACCCGAGTCGTTATTCCCCTGGCTTCTTCAAAGCTGGCAGTCGGAAGTGCTACAACTGATTGGGAAGAGGTTGCAGAAATCTATAACCAAGCAGCCCGTGAAAGCTGTTTTACCTTTTATCTGAGGAACCGAAGGGAGGAGATGACGGAAACCAATCTTGCCGAACTCGGTGGTCCTGCACGCGCCAAGATAGAAGGCATTACGTCATCGGCGTTGCGTGGAGCTCTTGAAGAATTCGTCGGCGATGGCCCGAACGCCGCGCAGGAGGAAATACAACCAGTCACATGGACTGATTTGTCGGCCGGTGATGGTTTTTCCTATTCGGTCTCCCTCAAGGACTTCGGAGACGAGGCTTATGCGCAAAGAGTGGCAGAAAGCCTGAAAGAAGCGGTCAAAGTGTTTGGGGGCCACCTCCCCATCCATCGCTTGGACGGCATCACGTTTGCCATAGACTATGCCGCGGCACTACAGGAACTTGATCGTGGCTTGGGTGTTGATCGCGGCATTGATCCCTCGGCGGGCGCTAACCCCAACGGGGTTGCCATGCCGCTCGCAGTGCGACGTGACGATGGCATAAAGACGCACGTAGTCCTAAGAGGCTACCTTGCAGAGCAGTTGATTTCGGAAGATGAAACCCAACGCGGTGAGGCCATTTCGGTCATCTGCTACTGCTTGGGGACGGTCGCTTTCAACGCGCTTGTAGAGGGCAAATTTCCGGGTACGCTTCTTTCCCCATGCTCGGACCCGTATGAGGGCTGGCTGTATCAGCATAATGACACGCTTCCAGCGACCTATTTCTCCACCCGTCTTATTGCTAATAACATGGAGATGCTGGAATTCTATTCTGAACAAGCGCACCTGCAACTTGAACAGATGATTTCGGTCACGGAAGATGCGCATGCCCAGTATCGTGAAGACGGTGATCATGAGCGCTTTTTTGAAATCTGTGCCTCCCATGTGTCGGGTTTCATGACAGCAATGGCAAGGTTTTTCTCGGCGCGCGCTTCGATGATTGGTCCGCACAGACCAAACGGGCTTTTGGATCGAGCGCTCACGCAGCTTGAGCTTTTGAAGTGGTCAAAGCTCTTTGAAGAAGATCTTGCCGCTTTTGATCGCCGTTTGGAGGATTGGACGAATTTGGATGAACTGTTTTTCCTCAACCGACACTTCGAACGTTTGTTGTTTGAAGTAGGGGTTCTGCCGGATCAAATGAGAAATGGGTCTCTCTATGTTCATACATCTGGTGAACACCGGCTTTCCTCTCGTACCGGCTCTGAAAGGCAGCTTTGACGGGCTGCACCGCGGCGACGAACACGCTGGGTGAACGGCCGTTTTGGGCCGATTGTGTTGAAAAACTCGGCGTCCCGCCTCGGAGGGTCAGATGGGCAGAATACCATCCCGCAAAGTCGCCTCATCGCAAACCACGTTTACAAAATGGATATCTGCGAGAACAAAGTTCCAGCTTTTCAAAGCGAATTTCGGGCTTCAGAGTTTTTCAACCGAATCGGCCGTATCGGGACATTCGCCCATCACGATGTGCCAAGGTCATTTTATGATCGCAGCCCGCACGGCAAATGCTGACGAAGACCGATCCTTTGAATGGCCGGCTCGGAAAAACCCGCAGCGGTAATATTTTACACTGAAGGCAACAAGGGCCGCGAAGTACCTCTATGGATTGTGCAAGTTCAAGTCAGATTTGTTCGCCTTTGGCCGTTGATCTAATTTCGGCGGACCACTCCGTCCGCATTCGGTATTTTACTTTGCACGCGAGGGCCAATCTGATTGGCTCACCCAGTTTTCAAAAAAACCTTGGTCAAAGAAACTGTAGATGCAGGTTCAGTGCGATCCCAATCAGGATCAGACCACCTGCCCAGGCCATCCACTCGCGCATCGCCTTTTCGCGGTTAATGACCTTTGTCATTGTTCCGCCCATATAGGCCACCACCAGATCCGAAGGGATTGCCGTCAGCGGGACCAGTGATCCAAGCACGAGAAGTTGCATCGTTACACTTGCGTCGGCGCTTTGCATGTCGCCAGCATTGATGAACGGCGGCAGGAACAGCGCGAAAAAGAGGACGGTTTTCGGGTTCAGAACCTCGACGATGATGCCCTGCCAGAAGATTGAAGAAAACGGTTTCTGCCGCACCTTCTCGACACCGAGGGTCACCTGCGCGTCGGCCTTCGCCCCACGGATCATGTCGACCCCCAGCCAGATCAGATAGGCCGATCCGACATAGCGCAGTGCGGTCAC
The DNA here is from genome assembly GCA_009908325.1 of Verrucomicrobiota bacterium. Taxonomy (GTDB): domain Bacteria; phylum Verrucomicrobiota; class Verrucomicrobiia; order Opitutales; family Coraliomargaritaceae; genus Thalassobacterium. Next base: position 3,304 of record JAAAPI010000183.1, read on the forward strand.
CATCCAGCCGGAAGTCTCGAACACAGCCGCCAACCCCAAGGCCGTTGCAACGGCCAGGACGATCCCGCCCAAGCACAGACCAAGCGCCGAGGCCAGGCCGGCCGCGCGGCTCTGTCCAACGGTTCTCGACAGCACATAGAGCATCGACGGGCCGGGCGTTGCACTCAGGGCCAGCCCCGCAAGGGCCACGGCAATCATCGCCTCCAAACTAGGCATGGGTTAACTCACACTTTTGTTTATTCGTTTCTCAAAAGGATTTTCTACGCTCTTGTGGCCCTGAGACGCTCTGGCGGGACATTGCGATCGCAAATACGGGAAATCCCGAGTCAGCATCCGCTCCAGATGATCACCGGCCTTGAATGGTACATATTTTTCCTGACCACCCTGCCCCACCAGTTCGGGGAAAGGCCGGATCACCGTGTCATGGTTCGCGGCAACAAAATACGGCATTGAGAACCGTTCTGGGAGGAGGTTCAGCACCCGATGCGGGGTCGAACGAAGCTGCCCATTGGTCCAGGCTTCAAGCATGTCGCCGATGTTCACGACATAGACACGTCGATCAACCGGGACGTCGATCCAATGATCCTCTGCGGTCATGACCTGCAGGCCCGCATTGCGAGTGTGTAATAGCGTCAGGCATTCATAGTCGGTGTGTGCCCCCATGTTGACCGACTTGGCATCGGTTCCGTCATTCTGGCGCACATAATGAAGTAGGCGCAGTTGTGAGATGGGTTTGGTCATCTGATCTGTCATTGCCCCGGGGCGCAGGCCCAGATGCAATTCAAGAGCCGCACTGATCATCCGTCCGAGTGCAGAAATCTGTCCATAATACGCCGATACGGTCTGTCGAAACCCGGCGACGTCGGGCCAGACATTTGGTCCCAGCAGGCGATTGCCAGCCAAGTAGTCTGGATCGTCATGCGGTAAGTCCACCCCGAGATCGAAAGCTTCGTAGTTTCGGCTCACTTCGTCGGGGTAATCGCCTTTTTCCGTAAACGGCACGTAGCCCCGGTGATTGGTGCTGAGGCCGATGTAATAAAGCCGCTTGATCGGGTCAGGCAGAGCAAAGAACCGCTCCGCCATCTGATAAGTCTTTTCGACAAGGGTCAGGTCAATCCCATGCCCAATGATCCTAAAAAATCCGATCTGGCGCGCGGCAAGCCCGATTTCGTCAGCAATCGCCCTGAGCCTGCGCCGGTCTCGGGTTCTGATACCGCTAATGTCAATCAGCGGCAGGCTTTCATAGGCGCCCGAATACTCCTTTTTCTGTTTCGCAATCAATGCTCCCACAAGCGACAGTTCCTCAGTCTATTGATCTTCGGACGGCAGTTCAGTCCCGCATGGTGCGGCCGGGAAATATAGTTCGAAGCTCGATCCCTGCCCGACCTCGCTTGTCACAGCGACCGTGCCGCCAGATTGGCGCATGACCCCTAGAACCATCGACAGCCCCAACCCCGTTCCTTCGCCAACGCCTTTGGTGGTGAAGAACGGATCGAATATCTGCAGCAGCTGATCCCGACCAATTCCCGTTCCCTGGTCGGAAACGCTCAGTCTCACATACCGCCCCGGCGTAAGCTCGGAAGGGAAATGCTGTCCTTCGGGGAGCGTGTGGAAGACGTTTTCGGTGGCGATCTTGAGGCTGCCCCCATTGGGCATCGCCTCAATCCCGTTCAATGCAAGGGCAAGCAGCATATTCTCCACCGCCGCTGGATCGGCTGCGACCGGCCAGAGATCGTTCGCCAAATGCCGCTCAACTGGCCGCGCTAGTGACTGCTCACAATCCTCGCCGAAGGCCGAAACAAGCCTGTTCAGATCCACGGTTTCAGGCGTCAGCCGTGTTCGTTGCGCGAAAGCGAGCATGTCGCGGATCAGCTGCGCACCCCGCGCCGAGGCGGTTTTCGCGTCCTGCAGCGTGTCAAGCGATCCAGTGTCAGGCGCGTCGAGCGCCAACAATTCGATATTGCCGGAGATCACTGTCAGCAGGTTATTGAACTCGTGCGCGAACCGACCTGTGAGCCGTCCAATTGCTTCCTGTTTGCGCGATTCAAACAGCTTGGCTTCGAGAACTTTCCTCGTGCTCGTTTCCTTGGTCAACTGTGTGTGCACAGCTACAAGGTCTTCATACCGCTCCTGAGACCGTTCAGTCTCGGCCAGCAATTCAAGCTTCGCGCTGGTCATAGCAGCAACGGTGCTCAGTATCTCCAGCTCAGGTTCCCCGAAGGCCTCAATATCGGGGTGTTCACTATCGATCACACCCATCACGCGACCCCCGCAAATCAACGGCACACAGATTTCTGACCGCGCGGGCTCCGAATCGGGGATGTAATTTTCATCTCCCACGAGATCATCCACGATGATCGGTTTGCGGCTTTGCGCCACCTGTCCGGTGATGCCACGGCCGAAGGGGATGACCAGCGGGTTAATAATGTTCCGCCCGTAGGGGTTTTTCTCTCCCCAGGCCGCGACCTGCGTCAACTTAGTTTGCACCTCGTCGGCCTGGTATATTACGCAGTCCATGAAACCAAGCTTGCCAACTACGTTTTGCGCGACATACCAGAACAAATCCTCAACACATGGAATCGACATCAGGTCGACCGCGAAAGTGTTGAGCGTCCGAAGCATATGCGCTTCGCTGGCCCGGTTTCTCTGGCGAAAGCTCGATGGCACAGGCTTGAGCATTATTCACTTCCTTCAACTTGTTACTGGCTCCACCTTAGGTTGTTTTTTGCTTTAAGTATAGACTTAAACCGAGAGTTGTTCGGAAAGGTGCCTATATCGAGTTCGGCTAAGCCAAACTCACTGCTAGAAAGACCAGCATACGCAATGCACGTTGGACGCCTTTACCGGCACCAACACAAAAAAGGGGAACCGTGATCCCACGGCTCCCCTTTCGGTGCGGATCGTCTAATCTCGCGCGTTGGTCATGCGACCAGCGACAGCCCCGCGCCCGCGTCCTGCGGCTGCTCACCGCTGTCGATGAACGGGATGATCGAGAAGGTCTGCCCGCCGCGCTGCTCCTCGTTTTGCACGGCGTTGACGCGCAGGTCGCCATCAGGCGTGTTGATAAGCAGCGACAGGTAGTCGTTGCCCGTGCGGCTGCTTTTGGCCATCCAGGCCGAGCCGACGCGGATCGGCGTGCCCCGGGGTGAGCTGACCTCGATCCGGTAATCGGGGTGGGTCTCCTCTGATTTGTAGCTGTTCTCGATCAGCATGAACTCCAGATCGAACATCATGTTGGCGATGTAGCCGGTGAAGGCGTTGTCGGCGTCCATGGCGGTGAGTTCGCCCGAGATCGAGCCGGATTTCATCAGGCCGTTCGAGACCAGCGGGATGATCTCGAACGCGCCGCTTTGGGCCGCGCGCGCCTCTTTCGTCTGCACCGCGTTGACCCGGAACGGGCCGAGGCCGACATCGATCTGCATCGAGATGTAGGGGTTGCCGCTGGTATTGCCGGTCTCGTTCCAGGCCGTGCCGATGCGCACCTTGCGGCCTGATTTGTTCACCGCCGTCACGTCAAAATCCGGGCTGCGCTCGGACATCTTCGGGCGGGTTTCGAGCTGGATGGCGATGTCGAAACGCGTCGAATGAATCATGCCGGTGTACTCGGCGGCTGCGGTCTCGACATTGCGGGTGAGGA
>JAAAPI010000274.1 GCA_009908325.1 Verrucomicrobiota bacterium
CTGCGCTGCCGTGCACGGTATTTTACCGATGGTGCGGTGCTTGGGTCGGCGGAATTCGTTCGCAAGTATGCATTACAATGGCAGGCGGGGCGGGGGCGCCGCTTCCCGGTTGACGTGAAACCTGCCCGAGGAGCTCCCTGGGGTGATGTTGCTGTGGTTAACGCAATGCGCCGGGCGTTGTTTGGATGAATTTTGCGTTACTTTTGAATTTTAAGGGGCTGCTCAGAGTTTTTTGAGGGCGTCTGAGTGGACCCATCCGGTGATGCCGGCTTCTGTTTTGATTTTTAGGAAGTTTTGGTGCTGGTCGATCTGGCGGACACGTTCGCCGGGGCGGGCTTGACCGGCCTCGGGTGCGGCGCTGGCGGGGGCGTGGCGTAGAGCTATGGGGGTTTCTGCAAGGATGGTTCCGGTGATTTCGTTGCTTTTCTGGAGGATAAGTGCGGTGAGGCTCAACAGCATGAGGATTGCGCTGAGCCAGACGGTGAGTTGGGTGGCGAGGCGAGAGCGTCGCCCGGCGAATTTGGGAAGCGCGAAGGCTGCCAAGAGCACCCAAAAGCTAAGGCTGGCGATCCATACCCATGTGCCAAAGCTCAGTATCTGGGCGGCGCTGAGCCACCAGGGGCTGGAATTTTGATAGAGGCCCATCTGCTGGCGGAGGATGCCGAGCTTAAGATGATAATTCTGATTGAAGGGCTGCAGTCGGATCGCCCGCTCCAGTTGCCAAACGGCTTCGGCGGGGCGTCCTTGTTGGTAGAGACTGAGGGCGAGGTTGTGCCGAAGTGCCGCGGTTTCTTCCTGGTCCAGACTGCGCTGGAAGGATTCGGTGGCCTTGGCGTAGTGGCCTGCCTCATACGCTTCCAGGCCGGCGCTGAAGTCGTCGGCTTGCAGCGGGCTCGACACCCAGGCGAGGAATACGATGAGGAGCGAAGCTGCTCTTCGTTGGCTGCAAAAATCGATCAACCGGTGGAATGCGTAAAGTGGGTTCATAGCGCTTTCAGGATCCTTTCCAATTCGGCTTTGGCGGCATCGAGATTGCCTTGGCTGGACTGTGCGCCAAAGCGGAATGCGTCTGCGTCTGCGAACAGCTGACGGCTTGCCTCTATGATGGAATCGTCGACACCGCTGCTTTGCATGGCGCTGGACAGCTCGGCGGATTGAGCGCTGCGCAAGCTTCGTTGCGTGCGGCAGGTGAGGGCGAGGCGGATGGCTCTCTGGGCATCGGCATAGAATGTGGATGCATCGCTTGCGGCTTGGGCGGCTTTACTGGCGGCGCGGAGATCGGTGCGCGCTGACTGGAGATCGGCGTAGGCAGGGTCGACTGCGAGACGGCGTCTGCGGCGGAGGACGTAGGCGCAACCGCAGAGGAGCGTCGCGAGCAGGGTGTTGACCAGCCAAAACGCCGTCTGGTGCAGGGGGTTCGTGAGAACCCGTGAGCTTGGTCTCGGTCGATAGTCGAGCGTGAGGAGGGCTTCTTCGGCGCTCATTTGTCGAGCCAGCGGCGTCTTATCCGGTGGTTGGGGCGTGTCGGATCCTTGAGTGCTTTTGGGCACGGTTGGCGGCGTTTGGGCAGGGCGATCCGAGGGACTGACGGAGATATCGATAGCGGGGGAGCTGAGCTCGACGTAAGTGGCGTCGTCCGGATCGAAGTAGGCGAATTCAACCGGTGGGATGGTTAGCTCGCCGGTTTTTTGTGGGATAAGGACGTAGTCGAAGCGCTTCGTTCCGCGCTGTGTCGTCCCATCGGAGCGTGGCTCGAATTTGGCTTCGGGCGCGTAGCTGCGCCAGCTTGGAGACTCTTTGAGCGTGGGGCCGTTGATTCGATCAAAATTTCCCCGCCCGGCAACTTCGACCGAGAGCATGATCGGTTCGCCCGCCTCGGTGCTGCGGTGGTCGGTATAGACTTGCAGACTGAAGTCACCGATGGCACCGGAAAAACTGTCGGGTCGGTCAGTGGTCGGAAGCGGCAGGACATCGACTTGTTTGGGCTCGGTGTAGACGGTGAAGCGTTCGGTCCGACCGAAAAAGTCATCGAACAGACTGCCGCCAAAGCCTCGGCGACCGAGGGGGTTCCTCCGGTTGTTTTGCCCCGGTAGGCTGGCAGTGAGGGTGAATTCAAAGTCGAGGTCCTGCGGGCCGGTTCGGATCGGGGTGATGGTTAGCGGCCAGGAAAGCACGCGGTAGCGGCGGCCGTTGACAATATCGCTCGACTCGGCGGCATCGGGCAGCTCGCTCACGGTGAAACCGTCGGCGCTGCGGTCGAAGTTGTTCAGGCCGCTGAGGCGCACCCCATTGGAAATGTAGAGCTTAAGCTCGATCTCGGTTGTTTGGCCGACGTAGAGCTGATCGGGAGCGTCAGCTTTGAGGAAAATGAGCTCGTCGGCGGTGGGTCCGGCATCGGCCGGGCGTTCCACGACCTGGAGCGCGGCATCTGGCACGCGGAGCGTTTCACCCTTATACTCGAAGGTGTAGCTTGGTATGGCGAATCGCCCGACGCCGCTGGCTTTGGCATCGATAATGAGTTGTTGGGTGACGCTGTATTCAGCGGCTCCGTTGATGATTCTGGTTTGTCGGCTTGTCGAGGTGCGACCGTTGCGGAGTTCGAGCCCACGGACCTGCGGGATGGGCAAGCTGTTGATCGGTTCGGATTCGGGTTGTCGCTGTGAGCTGGTCTCCTTGATCTCGACGATGTATCGCGCGGTGTCGCCCTGGGCGACGCGCGGTGGTTTAAAGACCGCTGTGACGGAGATCTCGCCATGCGCGGCGAGGGCGAGGAGTGGAAAAAGGAAGCAATGGAAGTAAGATCGGTGCATGGTTGAAGTCTCTACCAGTCGCGGATTTCGCGGGAGCGTCCGGTGCGCGATGCGTCATGGAAGGGTAAGAGTTGTTCACGGTCTTGGAGTGAGTCAAGCAGTGCGGCCGCGTCGGCCTTGGACATGCCTTGGATGGGCTGGCCGCTCATGTCCGCCTGTGCGGCGCTTTCGGGACCGGCTTCGCCTTCGGAGGCAGGTTCGGGTGAGGAAGCCAGGTCTTCTTGCTCGCCGGGTTCATCGCTGGAATCATCCGCCTGTGGCTGCGGGAGGTCGTCGACCGGGTCTTGAGTCGACTCCGCATCGCCGGATTGGGAGGCGTCGGACGGGTCGGATGGGTCCTCGGATTCGCTTGGCTCCGGGGCATTGGAGTCTTCGGTGCTATTCGGCTCGCCCGATTCGTCTTTTCCCTGTTCGCCGCCGGTCCTTGAGTCAGATTGTCCGGGATCGTTGGAAGGCTCGCCGTTTTGAGACGGATCTGACTGGTCGGACGGATCAGACTGGTCGGACGGATCGGGCGAATCGGACGGATCGGACTGATCCGATTGTTCCGATTGGTCGGATGAGTCGGACTGCTCCGACTGGTCTTGTTGTTCCGACTGTTCGGATGAGTCGGACGGATCGGTCTGGTCTTTTGGTTTCTGCTCTTCGATGAGCTGCTCGACGGTCTCGCGCACGCGGGTGGCTTGTTCGAGGTCGGCGGCGATTTCGCTATCTTCGGGGTTTAATTCCTGTGCTGACTGGAAAAGATCCTCGGCTTTTTTCATCTGTTCCAGAGCGCCGGGCAGATCGCCCGCTTCGTATTGGCGGCGACCCAGTTGATGGGTTGCGTGGGCCATATTGTAGAGTGCGTCGCCCTGTAGCCGACGGTCTTCCGTTTGTGCGATGGCGTCTGCATATTGCTCCAATGCGCGGTCATATTCTCCGGCGCTGAGGGATTCGTAGGCGTGATTGAATTGTTGGCGGGCGTCGGTTGGCTCGGTTGCGGGGGCATCTTGGGCTGGCGCGTTATCCTCGGCAGCGGCCTTGTGGGGTTGTAGGCAGAGCATGAGGGCGATTATGACTCCGGCTTGGACGGTCGATGCGCGGCGCCGACGTATGAAAATTTCTACGACAAGAAAGATTAGGGCAGCGGAGAGCGCCCATTGAAAGCGTTCGATGCGGACTTCCTGTAGCTCGGACTCGCGTTCTTCGCGGGGCAGGGTGGCGATGACGGAGCGGTAGAGATCGTCGAGTGAATCGCTGCTCAGCCGTCGGTAGCTCCCGCCGGTGGTTTGGGCGATGGATTGAAGGGTGGCTTCATCGAGTTGGCTGCGCACGGGCTGACCATCGGGGTCGCGGACGAATTCCTCGATGCCCTGTTCATTGGGGATTCGTAAATACGCGCCTTCCGGCGTGCCGATACCGATAGCAAAGATCTGGATGCCTGCCTCTTGTGCGGCTTCGGCGGCCTGAACAGCACCGCCTCCGAGGTCCTCGCCGTCGGTGAGGAGGACGACGACTTTGACGTTGTTCTCGGAAGGGAAGGCTTCGGCGGCTTCCTTTATGGCATTCCCCAAATCGCTGCCGCCGCTGGTCATGATATTGGGATCGACGGCGTCGAGGCTCTCGCGGAAAGCGGCGTAGTCGAGAGTCGGCGGGGTCTGGAGGAAGGCTTGCCCGGCAAAAGCGACGAGGCCGACGCGGTCGCTTTCGAGGCGGCCGAGCAGGTCACGCACGGCAAGCTTGGCCCGGTCGAGCCGGGAGGGGCGCACGTCGGTCGCCAGCATGCTCTTCGAGCTATCGATGACAAAGACGATGTCGAGGCCGCGGGCTTTTCGCTCGGTCCACTCGACACCGAGTTGTGGACGTGCGAGGGCGACGGCAAGTGCCAGGACAGCCAGAAGTATGCAACCTGCCTTGATCCAGGTCCGGCTGAGGCTAGCTTGTTCGGTCAGTTGATCGAGCAGGCGACTGGCCGCGAAGCGCGCGAGGAGAGCGTCCCGTCGTCGTAGACCATAGACCACCATGCCGCTGAATAGCAGGAGCAGCGGTGGGATGCAGTAGAGCCAGATGGGTTGGGCGAAACTCATGGCAGGCGGCGATAGCGAGTATTACGGAGAAGTTGCTCCAGCGCGAGGAGAAGGAGGCCGAGCATGGCGGGCCAAATGAAGAGCTCGGTGAATTCAGCGTAGGAGCGGAGTTCGACTGTGGTGGTTTCGAGTTTGTCAATTTCCTCGTAAATGCGTTCCAGATCGCCGTCCTCGGTAGCGCGGAAAAAGCGGCCACCGGTCATTTCGGCGATCTGCGCAAGTTCGGTCTCGTCGTAGCTCGAAATTTCACTACGACCGCGGTAGATGGGTCTGCCGTCGGTGTCGCGAATGATGCGGCCGCTGCGGTCAGTCTCCGGAACGGGGACACGCCCTTTCTTGCCGGTCGCGATGGTGTAGACTTTGACGCCGACTGTCTCCGCCGCCTCGGCTGCGGCGAGGGGGGCGAGGGAACCTGCGTTGTTTTCACCGTCAGTCAGGAGAATAATGATACGGCTGCGGGCCTCGTGGTCGCGCAGGCGGTTGACACTGGCAACGAGGGCCGTGCCGATCGCGGTGCCGCTACCGTCGATCTCGCCTAATTCGAGGCGCCTTAGATTGCGCTTGAGCCAGTCGTGGTTGAGGGTGAGCGGGCTGACGACGTAGGCGCTTGCGGCGAAGGCGACGAGACCGATGCGGTCGTATTCGCGCTTGTCGATAAAGTCCGCGACCACGCGCTTGGCGGCATCGAGGCGGGTGACAATGTCGTCGCGGGTGGACAGATCGAGCGCCCGCATGGAGCCGGAGAGGTCGAGCGTGACCACAATATCGATCCCATCGGCCTCCATGCTGTCGTTCATGCGGCCCAACTGGGGGCGGGCCAGCGCAGTGATGAGGGCGGCCAAAGCGAGCAGGCGAAGCCCGAAGAGAAACTTGCCGGGGCGGCTTTGTCGGCTGCGGCTGAGTTTTTTGACAAGACTTACGCTGGAAAAGCGCAAGGCCGCTTCCGGGCCCATACGTCCCGACCACCAGGCAAGGATGGGCAGGAGTAGCAGGAGGAAGAAAAATGCCGGATCATCGAACTGGAAAAAGCTCATGTTTCCCGGCCCTCCTTGTTTGCTATGGTATGCGCCTCTTCAATCAATCGGCGAACTTTGTCGGAAATATGGCGGCGCTCTTCCGGGGCGATGGACGAGCGGGCGAATTTGATGCGGTCAAAGGCGGCGAGCACGTCGCTGAGTTGTTCCTGGAAGGTTTCGTTTAGTTGGCCTTTCTTCTTCAGGCTGAGAAGGAATTCCTGGCTGGTGCGCGCGGTGAAATGAAGGCCTAAATCCATCTCCAAGTAGCGGCGCAGGGCGGCGGAGGTCAGCATGGCGAAGCGCTCGTCATCGCCCTCGGTGAGTTCGACGGCTGCGTCCAGTTCGGCCAGCGCAGTCTCGTAGGGCGGGAGTGGGGGAGTCTGCTTTTTTCGGCTGCGCAGGATGGCCCAGACAATCAATCCGAGGAAGCAAAGCACGAAGAGAGCCGCCAGTGCGATCTGCCAGGGCTCGTAAGCCGGGATATCCACGGGTCCGCGCACACGGTCCAGCGAGGGCCCTTCCGGTAGGGGCGGTAGCTGCGGTGCTTGTGCCTGGGCGAGGATCATGGGCTGAGAGGGATGGATGCTGCGGGATGTGGGATGCGCCCTCCGTCGCTCTGCGAGCTATGGAGGGTCTTCGAGGATGTGGGAGTAAGGTGCGTGCGTTGGATATTTTTTCTGCGGTGGAATATTAGTGAGATTCGGGTTAATGTCGGCTGGCGCGGAGGGCGAAGAGTTTGCGGAGGGCGGGGAGGTAGGGCTCGTCGGTGCGGGCTTCAATCCAGTCGAGGCCTTTTTTGCGCATGCCGGCTTGGAAGGCGGTGCGGCGCTCCCGAGTCAGTTGGGCGTAACGCTCGCGATGCTTGCGGTTGCCAGTATCGATCTCGACCATTTCGCCGGTTTCGGCGTCTTCCAGGGTGATGAGCCCGACTTCGGGTAGTTCAAACTCGCGGGGATCGCTCAGCGCAATGCTGATCAGATCATGGCGCTGGTGCGTCAGGGCGAGGGAGGCGAAGAGGGATGCGGGATGCGGGATGCGCCC
>JAAAPI010000397.1 GCA_009908325.1 Verrucomicrobiota bacterium
ACCTTCACCCTCCAAAATGCTGCAGGATGGACGAATGTCAGGTCTGGTGAAGCTGCGTTGCAGCGTCGGAGACGGCGATGGACGGCAGGTCTGGGCCGTGAGTGACGTAGGCCGGGGGGCTGTTTGGTAGATGCTGCGGCGCATCCGACGACCGCTCTGAGCCCATTCCTACCAATGCTGCGGCTTGCACCAACCACCGCTTTTTAAAAGCGGCCAAAAACGTGAAAAATCAAAGATGGTTTTGCCAAGGGTTTGTGGCACAAGATTTTCCAACGTCTCAGGCGGTCTTGGCGTTTGGACAAAAACGACCATTTTTGGCATAATCAATATTGCTTTGAGGTCTGGCTGAAAAGTTGTTGACAGCGGGTACGGGCATCAGCATTGATCAACTTTAAGTTGGATCTATTGTTGGGCATTCACGGGGTTGAGATCGCGGTTTTCATTTTCTGTTGCTTTCGCGGCGTCGGTTTTGGTGCTGGTCGCAGAGACCGCCTTTCCAACCGATAAAGCCGTTGAAAGAATCGAGGCGATATTGACAGCTAGCACAGAGCGTCAAGTAACTACTGCGACGCTGGCGGATTGCGAACTGCGCGCTGTCCATTACTTTCCGGCAAATTACTCCGAACAGATGACACCATCAATGAAAGCTTCGAAGGTCGCGAAGGCTGTTTGGAAGATCGACCTTACCAGCGCCGCGAGAGTAGAAGTTTCCCCGGTTCGCGGCGTGATGCATGTTGGGATCTGGCCGGCCAAGAAAAGCCTCATGTCGAGAATTCTGGGACTGCCTACTAGCGTGCGTCAGACCAAAACCATGCATCATTACAACGGTGATGCCTATGAACAGGATGAGGGCATTGCCGTTGGCATGATCATTCCCAAAGCTGCTGATCCCGAATTGGCCCAATTATTGACTGATTACATTAAAGGCCACTGTAATTGAGGAAAAATTATGGATAGCACGATGTTTCGAAGTGTATCAACGTCTGACCTTGAAAAAAAGCCGCCATTCCCGAAATCCAAGGTGAGGTCCGCTCCGTCCGCACAGCTGCCGTTCATGTGTCCCACTTGAAGGAGTGGCTGTTTGGGACAGTTTTTGGATCAGAGAAATCAAAGCCTTACAGGCCGGAAAACCCAACAGGTTCAACTGGTACGCCGTTCCAGATTTTCCTTATGCTACGATCCTGCCCCCTACCGGAATCTACCCCTGACAGACCGTCTATAGCCGCGATTGTTCATATGTCCGCATCCCCGACCCGATTTCGCATCAGTTCAACGGCATGTTCCAGGGTTTCTCCGAAGCCCCATCCGTTGGCGTCAGCGATCCTGCAAAACTCCGCGATGGTTTCGGGCCTCGCTTTGATATTCAACTGAGCGTTCCGACCAGTTCTGCGGCGTCTGGGGCGTTCGACCTTGCGCTCCGACACATCAGCACCCTCTCTGCTGCCGAAACCGGAGGCCTTGGCAACGCCAGCCAGTTTGTCCTTTGAGCCTGCGTCACGCTGGTGAGGTTTGCTGGGTGCTTGGAAACCCGAAAGATCGTCCAAAGCCGTGTCGAAGCCAAGGTTTGGCCTTTGTTTCATGCCGCTTTCCCTCCCGACCTAAGCCTAAGAATAACCTCGCCTGCAAACTCGCGTGCATTCTGAACCGCTTTGTCGATATTGCTTACCAGTGCAGGATCGAGATCGCCGAGCATTCCGCCATAATCGAACAAGTCGCGGAAAGCCGCCCGTTCGACGACCCCAGTTTGAAGAACGTCGATGCCACCTTCAGTCAGTTGATCGCGGACGTTTCGCAGCGCGCGCGATGTGACGGCTGCGCTTGTCCTCGTCAGAACAACACAGTGCGGAATGGTGCGCCGCGCCATGCGGGCTTGGTTCTTGATCAGCCGGATCGTCTTAGCACCGCCCCTCGCGTCCATCGCTGATCCTTGCATCGGGATGAGCACCAGATCGGACATGCCGATTGCGCTGGCCACAGTAAGGCTGGCCGTTCCTTCAAGATCAACGATCACAAACTGCGCCCTTTCCGATGCCAACTCGATCTGATCGACCACATTATCCTCGGTCACACCGTTTATGACCCGAATGTTCTCAGGACAGCCCGGCAAATCCGCCCATTGTGAAATCCACCTTTCCGGGTCAGCGTCTACTATGGCGACGGACGCACCGTTTTCGGCAAGTTGCGTCGCGAGGATCAGGGCACAGGTGGATTTGCCAGCACCGCCCTTCGGGTTTGCGAGTGAAATGACGGGCATCAGCTACCTTCTTGGTATCACGGGATAGCTGGTAGCTATCTGGTAGCTACCAGTTAACAGGCTTCAGGGTTCAAAGGTGGGTTTGGGCGGAGGCGGGGCTTGAGAGTCCTGCCTCACCCTCGGCCGCTGATCCGGCTCGCGGTCGCTTCGAGGGCTTGGACGCGGCGGGTCAGCGCGTCGCTCTGCCGGTTCATGGCCTCCTGCAATCGCTGGAGCTGCTTGTGGTCGTTGGAAGATATGGCCCAGAATCGCAGTAGTTCTGTCTGCAACCTTGCGGAGTCCACGACACAGGGCATCAAATCCTGCACGAAGATCGCTTTCAATTCGCGCACTTGCATCTCTGAGTGCTTCAACGCGCGCTCGGATTCTTTCAAGGATGCCACGGACGTCTCGCAGCTGCGCGTCAACTCTTCGACGCAGGTCAGCAATTCTCGCTCCAGCGGTGTCAGCATCTATCGGTTCTCCCTTGGTAATCTCACGCAAATGCTCCCGGATCCGGAGCGCAGCGGACATGGGACGACTTCGCTTCCGGGCGGGTGGCGCAGAACTTGTCCCAGACCGCCGAGACCGGTCGTCAGCTCCGCTCCCGGCGTAGGTGCGGGTTGCGGCTCGGGCGGCGTCCAGAGCATAAGCGTCGCCACCAATGCCCCCACGATCCCGCTCATCAGCGCCCCTACCAGCAGCGGGATCATCAGCGTGAACAGCCCGTCCCGTATCCAGCCGAGACGCGCGCTTTTCATCAGCTTCGCCGCTGTTTCCGCCTTGTCGATCCAGTCGTCGGTCTGCCGGTCCAGGCTCACCAGCTTCTGGCTGAGAGAGGTGGTGAACCGGTCGATATCGCTGCCGGTTGTATTCAGCCCGCTTTCGACACGCTCGTTGATATCGGTCACGAAGTTCTCGATCTGCGTAACCAGCGAGTCGAGCTGATGGTCGGCGTTCTGGTCCAGCTTCTGGCGCAGTCGCTCGTGCAAGTGTGTCTTCGACAGTCCAGCTTTCATCGAAAATTGTCCCTTTCAACCTGAATTTTTCGCCGGAATCGGGATCGGCTGCGGTGATATAGTTCTTGCCCAGACGGGGTGTTTCCCAACCCATCTCATGCAGGGCCGTGACCATCGAGGCCCGGTCAATCACCAGCTGCGCTTCGATCAACTCGAATATCTGTTCGTGCAGTTCTTCCCGCGTTGCTGCCCTCTCGGCCTTTTCCAGCTTCGGTTTGACGTCCCGCGCCCGCCCTGGATCGCGCGGATCGGCCCAGCAGTGCCTGTGGTTCATCATGTCCACGAAGGTGTTGAACTGCGGCTGCGACTTGGGCGGTGCGATGTTCAGGCTCTTGCCGGAGGTCAGTTCGATGCGCGGAACAAGAAAATGCAGCTCGACCCGGCCAAGGTGCGTGTGGCGCACCCAAAGGCAGTCAAATTGTCTGTCCTCCAACCCGGCAAAAGCCAAGGCCTCGAAGCCGTTCATTGCTTCCCGCTGCTGCTCCTCCGTTGGCCGATCCTCATCGGTGAACGAGAGCACGCCGGATGTGTAGGTCCATTTGTGCTTGCACCCGTCGATAAGGTGGCGCGTCCGTTCGACATCGCCTTTCAAGACGTCCGGGGCGGGATCACGAACCAGCATTTTCGGCGCACCATCAGCATCGAGAACCACCACGCGATTGGCATCACGCTCCAGAACCTCGATTGCGACCAGATAATCGGTCGGCGATGCGCCGCTGCCTTGCCCGCTGCCAAAAAAACTGCACATCATTGTTCATCACCTTCGAGCCGGATCATGAGATCGGAAAGGCGGCGGTCGAGCATGAGCAGCCCCCCGATCAGGTTCAACGCGTCGAGTTGCCCTGGAATCGTTGTCCCCATTTTACGGCGTGCGTCGCTCGCGAAACCCTGAATGTCCCGCGTTGTCCCCGCGACAAGGACTACGATTTCTGGCGGCACGGCTGGGACAGGTTTACGGCGCTTTGCATCGGTCAGGCCCAATGTTTCACGCAACAACTGCGAGGCTGATACGCCTGCGGCCGCTGCCTTTTTTCTGAGCACGATTTTCTCTTCGACAGTGCATCGAATATCGAGCTTTTCAGTCAGCGTTGGACCTTTGTCATCGGAATTTCCGGTGGGGTCGGGAGGGGAGGCTTGCCTCCCCTGCCTGCCTGCGTCGCCAGACGCGGGTAACCTTGATAAATGTTCAGCTTGCATGACGGAGCCTATCTGCGAGTTTGCTCCATACGGCGATCGTCAGAACTCCGGCGACCTTGGCCGCCTTGTTGCCGCAGCAATCTAAGCAGGGCCACCGCGAGGGCACCCGAAACCCTCTGCGGCTCTCCGGGAATAAGCGTTGTAGGCGGGGTGCGTCATACTTTGAAAGCGTCGCATCCCATGCGGTAGCGAACGGACTGCCTTCAGGTATCCGAACCCAAGTCTTGTCTTCGTATGCAGCCAGCACGCTAGCCAGCACATCATCGAAAGATGCTTCTTGGATTAGTTCTTTGGATTCTATTGGCGGACAGTTTTGACACGGCGTTTGAGACAGAATTGTCCTTCGCTTAGGACGAGACTGTCCACCGTTCTTATCGGGAAAGGGGACAACCTTGTCGCGTTTTGCCTCGCCGTTATTCCGCTTAAGATCGACGGCCGCTGCATGGGAACTCTCGGTCGGCACGTAAATGGTTGAGTGTCCTGGCCCTTTCCCAAGGTCGATTTCAAACCATTTTCCTTCTAGGTCCTTGATCGCGCGTTGCACAGTTTTGGAACAGATCGAAAGGTCTTCCGCCACCCTCAAATGCGACGGCCACGCTTTGCCCTCATCCGAATTGTATCGAACGACCGCAAGGTATGTGGCGATCCGGCATGCCTGCGTGCTTATCTGAGGGTCTTTGACGAGCAGTGTCAGCCATTGAAACAGTACTTTTTCGAAAGGGGGGTGAGATTCCATGCGAATACTTCCTTGTTCCCGTGCAAAATGATCGCCGGGGAATCCAAAATCAGCTTGCTGTGTCGGGAAACTTCGCTAGTCTTTGCGCTGTCTAGGCTACCAGCGAAGCCCCGCGCGAGCGGGGTTTTGTTGTTCTTAAGCAACCTCATCCGTCTGGATCGTGTTCTTCTCAATCCAGTCATTGAGCGCAGCGCCACTGTATTTCACGCGCTTGCCCATCTTGATGTATTTGGGACCAACACGGCGGTGCCGCCATTGTGCGCGGCGCTCTTTGGTGCCGATCAACTCAAGTTCGATGTCGCCGTCATCATACAGCGTCGTGGGGTCAAAAAACTCTACCATCGCTACAAGCTCCTTCCGGTCTAATAATTTCGATTGCTTGCAGTTTTGCTTGCCAACTTACGCATGTGAAGCATAAAATCCATATGCGTAATATATTACGCTATTCAGGGGGTGCAAAATGAGTGGATATCGTTTCGCAAGGTTGTCGCCAGCCGAGCGGGAAAGGGCTGAACGAGAGGCATTGGACTATCTGGATGCCGAACACGAGGAGACAATGAGACAGCAGGCGCAAAGTGCGTTTCAGCGACGGCTTGAGGCGCTACAGCCCCATCGTGGCCTAAAGAGGTTGCGCGCCGAGCTTGGCGCTTCGCAAGCTGAAATGGCTCGAATTTGCGGGGTTACCAGACGAACTTTCCAGTTCTACGAGAGTGGTGAAAAACCTGTCCCTAGCAGCGTCGTGTGCAAGCTGGCGGCGACCTACAGCTTCGACATACATGTTCTGTTCTCTGGTCGGCCGCACTCCGATAACCTGCGCGTGCAGACCAACACGGCCGAGTTGGTCTCCAAAGTCATCCTGTTACTTGTTGACAAGCACCCGCAGATGACCATTTCGGAAATGCAAAGGGTCGCAATGGAGTTCGCCCGGACCCATCGCAACACACGCGACGTTTCGTATCCTGAGTTGATCGACTCGATCCGCGTTGCGACTGGAGACGAGTATGTGAAAGACGAGGTGCCTTATTCGGCGGTGGGTGAGTGGGAACCGGACGATTTTCCTTTGGATGATACGTAGTCCGACCAGTCCAACATGAGAGCACGGCGCTTCTCAAGAAGGTCTGATCGAGCGTAAGCCCGCTCGACCTCACTTCCAACCTTGTGCGCAAGGCTCATTTCGGCCACCTCTCGCGCGATGCCCGGCTGCTCCGCCGCCCAATCGCGGAAAGCAGATCGAAAACCATGCACCGTGACGCCTTCAACTTTCATCCGGCGGAGCAGCATTAACATGGCCATATTGCTCATCGGCTTGTGGCGTTTCTGACCTTCGAAAACCACGTTTGACCGCAGCGATTTCAATGGCTCAATGATCGCTAGCATCTGATCTGTAAGTGGCACACGATGCTCCTGATCCGCTTTCATCCTCTCGGCCGGGATAGTCCAAAGCTGTTCATCGAAGTCGAACTCTTCCCATCTTGCTTTCAAGACCTCGCTGGTGCGGCTGGCGGTCAGGCAGGTGAACATGAGTGCTTTCGCGGCCATCGCGTCCTTTGTCGCCAGCTCCGCATAGAAGGCAGGCACATCTTGCCAGCGCATTGCCTTGTGGTGCTGCACCTTTTGTTTGACGGCTGGCAGCACCCGCGCATCTCGGATCGTGGTCACGGGGTTCTCGCCCTCGCGGAAGCCCTTGGACTTCGCCACGTCCAGGACGGCCTT
>JAAAPI010000078.1 GCA_009908325.1 Verrucomicrobiota bacterium
GAGAAAACCAGTCGAAAGCCACTGGAAGACCATCCAGACCGGATGGAGTTCATTGTGCTCATTGGACTCGTTTTCCCTGGCCACCTTGCGCTCCAGCAAGTAAATGACAGCGAAAAATAAGATAAGCCCGATGAAGAAAGCGATGGCGTAGCCCACGAGGGATTTTTCCATCATCGATTTGAAAAGATCCACCGCTGCTCCACCGGACTCGCCTTGCTGGGCGGCGACGAGTCCCTTGAAGCCGGTCAGGCACATCAGCGACGTGCTTACCGGTATCCCATAGCGCGTCAGAATGACCAGCGCAAGCGGAGGCAGCGCGAAAAGCAGTGTGAACGTCCCCCCGATATCGTGAGGGTGCGGGATATTTTTGCCCGCAGCCGCCAGCCGTCCGAAGGCCGGGTCGCCCCCATTTGAAATCCAGCCCCAGGTGATCGTCACCACCATGATCCCGGAGATCCATATCCAAAGCACCCACCAAGGTCGCTTCGCATTGGATGCGATAAACGTTCCCAGGGCCTGCAGGGAATCATTTGCGACCACCGCATAGGCAGCGAAGGCAAAACCAAGAATCATAAAAAGCTCGGACATACGCTAAGTGCCCTAGCTAATTCTACACCCGAGTCATTCTTAATAATCGTTCAGATGGTTACATTTACGTTACGCGAACGGAAGCAACCTAACCGAGACACGCGATGTTTTGGACAAATGGGTCGAAACCCAGCAGATCATCTCCGAGGAGAAGGCCGACTGGCGCACCGAGCGTTCCATTCTTAGCGATACGGTGACCCTGCTGAGTAACGAAATCGAGCGCCTCGACAAAGCGCTTGAGGATCTTGAGGCCTCGGCTACGGCGGCCGACGAAGACCGCAGCGAACTCGCCGCTGAAAAAGAGACGCTCGCCGAGGCCGTCTCCGTCGTCGAGACCAACATCGCTGGCCTCGAAAATCAACTCAAGCGGGTACTGCCCGCGCTTCCGGCTCCATTGGTCGACACCATCAAGCCGCTCATCCGCCGTCTCCCCGACGATTCCAACGACACGCAGCTTTCCATCGGCGAGCGGGTGCAAAACATCGTCGGTATTCTCAGCCAAGCCGATAAGTTCAACACCACCCTGACCGCGACCAGCGAATCCCTCGAACTCGATAGCGGAAAGGTTGTCGAGGTCCGCACACTCTACTGGGGCCTCGCCATGGCTTACTACGTGGATGCTTCCGGAGAATACGCCGGCATCGGCTTTCCCGGGGCGGACGGATGGGAGTGGCCCCAAATCGAGGGCAAAGGGCCGGAAATCAACCGCCTGCTGGATATTTACGAAGGTTCCGGCGAAATCCAATTCGTCGAAGTGCCCGCCCGCATCAACTAACGCCCAATTTTTGACGTATCATGCAAACCTCATTGAAATCCCTCTTCGTTGCGCTCTCGCTGATTGCGCTGCCCCTCGGCCTCACCCAGGTAGCCCAGGGCCAAACATTCTCATCGGCCAGCGATCAAGCGAAAGCCGATTTACAGGCCGCGCTGTCCGAACTCTCCGAGGTGCGCGCCGACATCGCCACTGAGAAGATCCCGCTTATCCGTGAAGTCTCCTCGCTCGAAGATCAGGTTCGCCAAAAGTCGGAGGAGCTGAAAAGGCTCCGCCGACTCCGCGACAACAGCGACCTTGGCCTGAACCGACTTCGCGAACAGGTCGAAGCCATGCAGGCACAAAACGAATATGCCGCCGGCCTGCTCGACGAATTCGTCCGCTCCTTCGAAACCCGCATCGATTTCAGTGAGGTCCAGCTCTATTCCGCCGCCGCCGAGGAGGCCCGCCTTGCCCTGGACGATCCTGACATGTCCCAAGCCGACCGCTTTAACAAACAGATCGACGTCATCGGCGTGGCCCTTGACCGCCTCGAACAATTGACAGGTGGTTATACGTTCGAAGGAAAAGCCCTCGCCCCCAGCGGTGAGATCGAAGACGGCACCTTCGCCGCCTTTGGTCCGGCGGTTTTCTTCGCTTCGGCCCAATCCGGTCTTGCCGGTATCACGTTCAACAAGCTGAACGCGGCCGAGGCCGCCATCGCCGTGCCCGGCGAAACCTACAGTGCCGGCATCCGCGACTTCGTGGAAACCGGCGACGGCACGATCCCAGCCGACGCCACTCTCGGCAAGGCGCTCCGCATCGCAGAGGGAACCGATACCGTTCTGGAGCATCTCGCCAAGGGCGGCAGCGTCGGTATGGTCATCATTAGTCTTGGCATCATCTGCTTACTCCTCGCCGCCTTCAAGTGGTTTGAAGTCACTTCGTTCAAGACGCCCTCCCCGGAAAACGTCCAGACCATCATCGGGCAGATCGAAAGCGGCGATATGAAAAAAGCGCACACAACTGCCTCCGGGATGCCGGGACAAGGCGGCGATCTGCTCCGCAAAGGCGTCGAACATGCCGACGAAAAACGCGGCACGCTCGAAGAAATTCTCTACGAGAAAATCCTCGCCGTGCGCCCCAAGCTTGAGCGACTACTCCCCTTCATTGCACTCACCGCCGCTGCTGCGCCCTTGCTCGGCCTGCTCGGCACGGTTACCGGGATGATCAAAACCTTCAACCTCATCACCATATTCGGCACCGGCGATGCGAAAAGCCTCTCTTCCGGGATCTCCGAAGCGCTCGTCACGACTGAGCTTGGCCTTATCGTCGCCATCCCGGCACTGATCATCCACGGCCTCCTTGCCCGCATGGCCAAGCAAAAGCTCGGCGATATGGAACAAACCGCTGTCGGCTTCATCAACGGCGTCATCGGTGCACGCAACAAAGACTAATTCGGAGCCATTACCATGCTAGGAAAAATCGTAGATATCTGGTTAAGCGGCGGGTGGGTCATGATCCCGCTCGCCCTTCTGGCCGTCTTGATTTATTCAACCGGCATCCAAATCCTGCTCTTCCTCAGCAAGGGCAACATCCAAATCGGCCACGAAAGTGAATGGATGCAGTGGATCTACAACCCGGCGCAGGCCACCGGCCGTGCCGGTGAGATCATCCGCTACACCCAGGAAAACGTAACCGCTGCCAAACACGTCCGCAGCCGTTTCGAAGAAGTGCGCCAAACCATGCTGCACGATATTGAACGCCGCGTCGTTTTTCTCAATACCATGGTCGCCGCCGCCCCCCTCATGGGTCTGCTCGGAACCGTCATCGGTATGCTTGGGACCTTTGCCGCGATCGCCAGTGGCGGAGGCGCCGAGACCGCTGCCATGGTCGCTGCCGGCATCTCCGAAGCCCTCATCACCACCCAGACCGGCCTCTTCGTCGCCCTTCCCGGCATCTTTCTGGTGCTCATTATCCGCCGCCGCAAGCACGCCATCGAAGCCGCCCTCGCACGCATCGAATCACTCAGCCTGACCAAACTGCAACTCGACTAGTTTTTGAGGGCTGAGGCTTGAAACCTTAGACCCGAACAACCCTCACTCTGACTTTCACTTCCACCCTCACTTTATAGCCATGCGCCGCAACTTAACAGCCGATGACCGCGACGACGTCGAGATCAACCTCTCGCCGATGATCGACATGGTCTTCATCCTCCTCATCTTCTTCATCGTCACCACCGTGTTCGTCGAAGAGACTGGTGTCGAGGTGAACAAACCCGAAGCCGCTGCCGCGATCCAACTTGAGAAAAACAGCATCCTGCTGGCCGTCACCTCCGACAATAAGGTTATCTACGGCGGCCGCGACATCGGCGTGAGCGGCGTCGCACCCATCGTCAAGCGCCTGACACTCCAGGAAGACATCCCCGTCATCATCCAGGCCGACGAAGGTGCCAGCCACGGCGTATTCGCCCGCGTCTACGGCGAAGCCAAACAAGCCGGCGCCAAATCCATCAACTTCTCCACAAAACGATAACACGTGGCGTGTTCGCTTGCGAACGCCCCCATCAGAGTCAGTCCCGTATCTCGTAACTCGAATCCCGCAACTCGCACCTGTCACGCCGTAGTCCCGAAGGGCGAAGGCGGATCTCAGATCCCGAAACCAGCAACAATGGCCAAAATCTACAATCCACCACAACACCGCAAAGGCATGATGGCCAGCGGCACCGTCCTGGGCATCGGTGTGAGTGGACTCCTTTTTCTGGCCATTCCGCTGACGCAGATTTTTACCTCTTACGAAAAGTCTCCCGAAGAAATTGAGGCCCTGGAGGTCGCTCCGCCGCCCCCACCGCCACCGCCGGAAGACCCACCACCCCCGCCCGAACCGGAACAGGAAGAGCCGCCCCCCGAGCTGGACACACCTCCGCCGCCCATCTCGCTCGACCAACTCGATATGGCGCTCAATCCCGGCACCGGCGGTTCCATGGCGGGCGATTTTGCGCTCCCCTCCTTCGATGTGCAAAGCACCGATCTCGGCGGTCTTGAAATCTTTGAACTCGGCGATGTGGATTCCCCGCCGCAACCGCGCACGAAAATCGAGTTCAGCTACCCATCAAAAGCGAAACGCCGGGGTATCACCGGTGTCGTCAAAGTCGAATACGTCGTCGATGAAAACGGACGTGTTGAACAGATTAACATCGTCGACTCGCCGGATCGTAGCCTCTCCAACGCAACCATCGAAGTGCTCGAACGCGCCCGCTTCCAACCCGCCGAAAAGTCCGGCCGTCCCGTCAAAGTTCGCATGCGCGCCGCCGTTCCCTACCGGTAACGCGGCGCTGACGCAGTTACTAAGTTTGCGGTTCTCCAGTTATCAAATATAACATCCCGCATCCCGCATCACCCATCTCGCATCCCGCATCTCGCATCTCGCACCACAATTCTCATGAAAAAACTCGCCACACTCCTTCTCGCCGCAGGCCTCAGCGCCAGCTCACTGGCCGCGCAGTCCAACATCAGCAGCCAGCTCTGGGACGACCCGACCTTCGTCAAAGAGTTTCTCGGCAGCTATGGTTTCCTCGCCGGTGCCGAGCCGCCCATCTCCAACGAAGAGAAGGAATCCCTACGCAACTTGATCGATCTCATCAAGGCGAGCCCCAATGCCGCCATCCAGGCCCTCGAGCCGCAAATCACAGATAGCAGCAGCGCCGCCTTCGACTTCATCCTGGCCAATCTTTATTTCCAAAGCGGCAATCTGGCCAAGGCCGAGCGCTATTACACCAACGCTGTTGTCAAATTTCCCGATTTCCGCCGCGCCTATAAAAATCTCGGTCTGGTGCAGGTCCAGCAGGGTAATTTCGACAAAGCGATCAAGACAATCTCCAAAGCCATGGAACTCGGCGAAGTCGACGGTCGCTCCTACGGTCTGCTCGGTTACGGCTACCTGACCCAGGAGAAATACTACCCGGCCGAGGCCGCCTACCGCCAGGCCATCCTCATGCAGCCCGATGTGACCGACTGGAAGGTCGGCCTCGCCCGTACCCTGCTTGAGACGGAGCGCTACCCCGATGCCATCGCCCTCTTTGACACACTCCTCATGGAAGCACCCGACAATGCCGACTACTGGATGCTTCAGGGAAACGCCTACCTGGGCAAAGGCGACTCCATGGCCGCCGCGAAAAATCTCGAAATCGTCCGTCGCATGGGTGCCGCCGACCTCAGCACGCTCACGCTCCTCGGTGATATCTACATGAACAACAACAGCGCCGATCTCGCACTCGATGCCTACCTGGCCGCCACCAAGGTAGCGACCTCAAGCGACAGCAAACCGCTCCTCCGCGCCGCGTCGCTCCTCACCCGCGGCGGTAACTACGAACAAGCCAAAACAATAATCCCCAGTATCCGCGACCAAATCGAGCTGGCCGAAGAGGAGGAACTCGACCTGCTCACCCTCGAGGCCAAAATCGCCCGCGCCGAAGGCGACGGCGAAGCAGCCGCCGAGTTGCTCACCCAGATCGTCGAGCGCGACTCCCTCAACGGCGACGCGCTCATTGAGCTGGCCAACTATTACGCCGACCAGGGCGACATGGCCAAAGCCATCAACCGCTACGAGCAAGCCGAGAAAATCGAAGCCTTTGAACGCGAGGCGCTCGTCGCCCACGCGCAGGCCCGCGTCCGCGACGGCCAATACAAAGAGGCCCTACCGCTTCTTCGCCGCGCCCTGCAGCTCCGCTCCGACAACAACCTCGAAGACTACGCCCAACGCGTCGAACGCGCCGCCCGCACGCAGGGGTAAGTGTTAAACGTAAATGGCGATCTACGGCAGCGCACTCTCCGCACTCTCGTAGAGGCTTCACTTGTGAAGACCGCAGTGTCCGGCGCAACTCGTCCAACCCGGTCTTCACAAGTGAAGCCCCTACGAACGACAATCGCCGCTAATTTTTCCTTCGACTCAAGTGCAATACCATTGCCACCGGAGACGCGCGCCTACCTGCGGAAGCCGCCTGCCTCAGCTTTAGCCTCCTTTCTCCAAAATGAAGGAGCCCGGGACACTAATTTTATTTGACCAAGCCCCGCCACCCGCAAATTTGAGCGTGTGCCTCAAATTCCCGAACAGCAATCCCTAAACCTCCACGTCGCGTCAGCCGCCGACCAGACATTCTTGAAGCAGCTTGAGGAATTCAACGCCTTCAGAACGCCGACCGTGGTCGAAACGCTCGATGGCATCAAATACTACATCAACGAGTTTTGGACGTCCCGCCAGCGCCAAGCCAGCCGATTGCATGAAGTCAGCTACCGGGCCTGCTTCAAACCGCAACTCCCGCGCTTCTTCATTGAGCGTCTCACCGCACCCGGCGATGTCGTCTACGACCCCTTCATGGGGCGAGGAACCACCCCCCTCGAAGCGGCCCTCCTCGGGCGCATCCCATACGGAAACGACACCAACCCACTCAGCCGGGCGCTCGTCGCACCAAGGCTCGCCCCGCCAAGCATGCGGAGTATCGAAGAGCGTCTGCGCTCCATCCCCTGGGGCTCATTTAAGGAAGTC
>JAAAPI010000364.1 GCA_009908325.1 Verrucomicrobiota bacterium
GGTGGCACGAACGATCAAGCGGCATCTCGAAGGCATCCTGACAGCCGTTGTCACTGGCGCGACCAACGCCCGCGCCGAAGGCTTCAACACGATGATCCAGAAAATCAAGCGCGACGCCCGGGGATTTCGGAACAAGGAACGTTTCAAGGCCGCAATCTACTTCCACCTCGGCGGCCTCGATCTTTACCCGGAGGCAGTTCGCAAATGACTGCTACCCACACGATTCAGTGAAGAGCCACCATTTTCACTAACGACTCCTCCTCGCGCATATTTTTTTGCTGAGCGACCGAATAGCAGGAAGTAGGCTTAAACCAGTTGAAGAGCCCCGTTCAGACCTTCTGGCAGGAGCACCAATGGTTTCACACCGTCCCGTACTGCTATAAAACAAGCTGCAGTCACGAGTAGCCCGCCGATAAAGAACTGTGCAGATGCAAGGAGCCTCCCAACGTTTTTGTAGCGGAAGAACGCATATATGGTGAAGCCCATTAGTAGCGCGGTTCCGGTATGGAAGGCAGCCGGCACTGAAACCAGGTCGACTTTCATAAGATGAGTTAGAGCCTGAGTGACCCCAAGCCCCAAAAGCGCTACTGAAACAAATATCGTTAGCGGAGGCACTTTCAATGTACTTAACGTCTGAGCTAAGCGGCGCGGCTTTAGCCGCGTCCGGTGGAGGCCCGAAGGGCTGGAACGTACTTCAGCGATTTGTTAGGGAAGGTCTGAACAACGACCAATTCTTCTGTGAATCGGCTAAAAACGAGAAAAGGCGGTCATTGGGTTCAGATTTGCTTCCGATTTTGATCATTTTCTGTCCAACTTCCGCGGTTTCCGCGGAAATCGGACGCACCCATCCTAGGCAAGCATGTATTTCTCGCCAATGAGCAAGTTCGCAAAGGCGGTCAGCACACAGAGTCGATTGCGGTTCTTGGTCAAGCCACGGTAGCGAACCTTGTTGTAACCAAAGATGCGTTTGACCCAGAAGAACGGATGTTCGACCTTTGCTCTCATCGATGCTTTGAACTCCTCGATCCAGGCCTCTTCGCTGCCTGGTTCCATAGACTTGCGCCGGCCAGGACGTTCGGCGATGTACCAGTTCACCTTTCGATCCTTGTGTTCTTCCCGTTTCTCCATACCGCGATAGCCGGCGTCGCCAAGCACACGCTCCTCGCTACCATGAAGCAGCTTCGGTGCGGCCTCGAGATCGTGGACATTCGCCGGTGTCGTCTCGATGCTGTGGACCAGCCCCAGGACATCATCGACACCAATATGCATCTTCATCCCGAAGTGCCACTGGTTGCCCTTGCGCGTCTGGTGCATCTCCGGATCACGCTCGCCCTTCTGGTTCTTGGTCGAGCTGGGCGCATCAATGATGCTGGCATCGACGATGCTGCCTTCACGCAGCATCAGGCCATGATCCTGCAGGTGAGCATTGACCTCCTCGAAGATCTCCTGGCCCAGATTGTGCTGCTCCAGGAAATGGCGGAAGTTGAGGATCGTGGTTTCGTCAGGGAGTCGATCCGACAGCCGGAGTCCGGCAAACCGGCGCATCGACTCGATCTCGTAGAGTGCATCTTTCATGGCCGGGTCGGAGAGATTGTAGAACAGCTGCATGCAGTGAATCCTCAGCATCGTCCCCAACGGATAAGGTGGCCGGCCGGTTTTGCCCTTGGGGTAGCTCCGCTTGAGCTTCTTCTCGAGCCGCTCCCATGGAATCAGGTTCTCGATCCGATCCAGAAACTTCTCGCGGCGCGTCTTGCGCTTCTTGTTCTGGTACTCCATGTCGGCAAAGCTCATCTGATCCATGGGAAATGCTCAAGCTAGTGGACGATGGCTGTATTATCTCAAATTCGGGAGTTATTCAGAGGTTCCTTAGCTCTCAAGCTAAGCGACCTGTCCGCCGAAGCGCATGCAGCAACCTTCGAAATGTCCGTACCGCACGAGTGTGGCATTCGTCGTTATACTCGTTGTTGTATTCGCGCTGAGCAAGTCGAAAAAGATGCATGTTGTTTCTTGTATCCCATAGCCAGTCTAGGTCTTTCTGAAGTTCTTCATCGATAATTTCTTGTTCAGCAAGATACGCGGTGCGGGGCTTATAACCTCCTCCTTTAATCCCATGAAGGTAATTTTTTGTAACGCTCTCGCATATCGACCCTAGGATAAAAACATAGACTTTCGTCAGCATTTGCTGGGGAATGCCCCAGAGGTCGGTACGAATACTCAACCAAAGTATTGCATCCGACAAAATAAGCGTGTAGGCGATGTTGCTTTTTAAATCTTCGCTATTTACGAAAGGGATACGCCTTCGATGCGTATCTGCTGTTCGAATAAAGCCTCGAGGGAACCGAATTTTAGCCTCTGGGTACTCTGCCCATTTTCTATTTTCGGAGCCGCAGTACTCGTGTATATCTTGAAGCAGCTCACTAGCTTTCTCGACTGCCTCATTCAACTCTTCTTCGGATTGAATCATCTTCAGCGGAGCACTTTAGAGCTAACGTTTGAACTAACCGGCGCCGGCTTCGCCGGCGTCCGAGTTGAGTGATTTGTTATGTGGATCACACGTTCCACCTGCCAGCTCAAACTCAATGGTCTGAGTTCCGGTCTGTACCTCCTCGCTCTCGTCGATCTCAAAAGCCCAGGTAGCCAGGGCTTCCCTCGCCGCCTCATCGAAGATGTCCGAGGGTTCTGACTCGATAACCTGAATATCCACCGCACAACCATTGGGTTTTATCAAGAATTCCATGGTGACAAATCCCTCAATACAGCTCTTTATCGCTTCCTTGGGGTATTGAGGGGGCTCCCGCCCCGAGCAGGATTGGTCACCAGAGGGCTGACTAGGGTTAAGCGCACATCCAGATAGAAGAAGAAAAGTCGCTAGGATCAATGACCTTAAAATCAATGTAATACTCCACATAACTAAGAACTAGCCGGAAAATTGGGAGCGCAGCGACTAATTTTTCCGCGTGGAGCAACTTGTTATGCGGTACGGTCAATATCCAAGACACGCTTGCTTCGCCGTATAGTCAAACTGTGCCCTATCTTTTAGCGTTCGGTCTAAGTTTTCTGGCGGTGGCAGATTGACCCCGTTGTACAGCCAGTCTCGTCTCTGACTACTCGCTAGAATCGGAAGCTGATTATCCCAACACCAGTCAAGCAGCGGCTTCGCATCTTCAATCAATATCGTCGTAATTGCCAGCATCCCTTACCGGAAAGGCATCCGCGATATCACTGTAGGCGTGACCTTGCAAATATCCAGTATAAAGCAGGACTATTGGAATAATGGAAACCATTCCAAGCCCGATTAATACCGGAACGGTGTTTGGTTGCTGTCTCCCAGAATCTTGCTCGGATGAGGTCTTCGTGTTCATAGGAGACCACACGTACCAGTACCAGAAGAACGGCATGGCAATAAGATTCACGACCAATAAAACAACGATCCAAAGCAACCGCTTTTCGCGTGGTACGTAGGGCGTTGCAAACAAGTAGATGATATAGCTGGCAGTTAGAAGTAAACACAGCCCATTTATGATGACTCCGTAATGAGCAAGAGTGTCGAACCGTTTCTCAAAGGTATCGGAGGGTTCTCCCCACATATCGCCAGTCACGATCACCATCGTCAGCGGAACGAAGAGTATTGGAAGGATAGTAACGAGCAGCCATCCAATCGCCATCCATTTCTTAAAGTTCATGCACCGTCCCTAATTATTCCATAACGCCAAAGCGCACCGGCGCACTTGAGGGCGTCCGCGTGGCGCAATTGGTTATGTGTTAAGGGCGTCAAAAGAAGTAATCTTCGAGACCAGTGGGGACCTGCGAAGTGTCAACCTCAAAGACCTCCACCAGGATGTTGTCCGGTGCCGGCACCATCAGATAACGCCACACGCCGTAATCCCGAATGCCTTTATCGAGTTCAACGCCGAAAGCAGCCAGCCGATCCGGAATCTCGTCGAGTTCATCGGTCTGTACGCCGAAATGATGGATACCGCCCCGATCTGGTCATAGAGATGCAAACGGCCCTGGCCAATTGCCATAAACACATTACGGGCTCCGGCAAATTCCCTGTCCAGCATTACTTCGGCATCAAAAACCTTTTGGTAGAAGGCCTTGCTGTAGTCCAGATCGCTGGCGAAAATATGGACATGATGAAGGTGGTTGGCCATAACGGTCTCTCCTGTCCACACCGGATATCGGTTAACCAAGGCACTCGCTGATAAAAGGACGCGCCACTTCCGAAAAGGCTTCTGGCTGCTCAAGTTCCGTGAAATGACCACATTGCTGGAAAGACACGATCTGAGCCTCCGGCGCATGCTTCAGGGTGCATTCTGGACCCGTATTCCTGTGGGACCGGTCCTGAAGCCCCCAGATTGCAAGCGTGGGAAGATCCAGGGCGCCATCGACAGGTCCCTTGCGCCAGCGTTGCAACATTGTCGCGAGCGGGAAAGCCGCACCTTTTTTCTGGGCCCCGACCGTCGTATGCACCAGATCCGTCGGATCAAATGAACGTGCCGTGGCGTACTTCAGCCAGAACCGGCTCAGGCGATTAGCCGTCGCGCGTACCAGGCTCTGCCCCACAAATGGGGTTCGCAGCAACCCTTTCGGATCCATCCGCTTCCGCCATTCCAGCATCCCGGCCATATCCGGTGTTTGCATCAAAACCAATCCCTTCACCGGCAGGTGCTGCCGATTCGCCAGTTCGGTAGCGACGAATCCGCATATACAGGGACCGCAAAGAATCATTCCATCGGTGTCAACGTCTTGAAGCACCTCTTCCATTGCTTCAACAGAACGCCCGAATTCATACCCTGATCCACCACGCGGGCGTGAGAAGCCGAATCCAGGGAGTTCAATGACCAGCACGCGGTAATGCTTTCTGAACTGTTCGAGCAAAGCATCATAGGCTTCCACAGTAACCGGTGGATCGCAGAAAAAGGCCACAACCGCACCGGCTCCACCGGTATCTCGCACCCGTAGCTCGGCATTCTGGGTTGATATCAGTCTTGTTTCAGGGTGGTCGGGCGGCTTTTTCCCGCTCTTCCAAAGCAGACGGTCATAAGCGGCAGCGTTCATGATGCTCTCCTTGAAGAGAAACACTCTGTCAGGTGTCGGTTTTGGCATCTATTCCAGCATAACGGCGAAGCTCAGCCGCGCCGGAACCGCCCAGCGGTTCCGGCGTCGGCTGCAGCGCAGTGTTATGTGCTACTTGCCCTATTTGGATATCTCTCGGGATGTTCGATGATTTCCTCCGTAAGATCGACATCGATTTCCGGCCAATAAAAGTGTCCAGGTGACGGTTCTTGTACGTTTAGAACCGCCTTCACGGGTTCATCTTTGAACCACGGAAACTCGTCATAAGGCATAAACATCTCTTTATCATGACTGAGTATCCACACGCCATGACTAGAGATGTGAGTGACCTCAACCGCCGAAATGCTGTTTCCAGGCACTGAGAAGCTCATGGTAATGATCCTCAATTAGCGACTCGATTTCTTTCAATTGCGACCGGCTATAACGGTAGTTACGCGCAAGCTCCAATTCGGGTTCGAGCCAGAACTTTGCCTCGCCATCCTTAGAAATCACATGTACATGCCTCCGCGACTCCTCACGGGAGAAAAAGAAGAAGCGATACCCCTTCTCCCGGAATACGGTGGGACTCATTTAGGTCTCCTGCACATAACGCCTAAGTTCACCCGCACTTGATTCAGGCCGCCTGGAGCGGCAGCGCAAGGCGGGCTGGGTCAAGTGTCGGGTGCAACGCATGGTTAGGCGGCGCCCTCGGTGTCGTTATTTAGTATGCCAGCCACACCATGCATAGAAATAAAGCGATGAAACTCTGCCAATGCTGCCTCGTCCGACTCGAACGGATCGTCCCACACCGTTGATGCGTTCTCCTCATCGACGACTTCCAAAATCCACTTGTTCGGCTCCGATCCATAGATCTCAACTCGAAGCAGGTGACCGTCGATTTCGATGTTGGTACACAGCGGGGATTCAATTAGATCTAGTTCGTCCATGTGAAATGCTCGAGGCTAATAAATTTCTATCTAGTGCCGCCTAACGCCGGCCATAAGCGGCCGAGTGGAACGAGGTCCGACGCGCGAAGCGCGTGGACTTAATGGCTTGGTTAGGCGTTGAGTTCAACATGCTTCTCCATAAGAACCCAATCTCCAGTGTGCGGGCAACGAGGGAAAGCGACGATCGGTCGGCGCGCAATGATTTGGTAACCGAGCTTTTCATAAAGTCGCCGTGCCCCCGTGTTTTCCTCAGCCACAATCAAGCTGAGCGTCCCCGCCCCAGACGAGTCGGCAAGTTGCTCGGCCAATCCCATGAGCTCGTGCCCCACACCTTTTCCTCGATATTCAGCGTTTGTTGCTACAGCATTTATGTACCAAGAGCCGGGGACTAGCCCTTCCAACTCCACGAGCGGACGAACGACCGCTGGAATCTCATCCAACGGCCCGACATCATGAGGGTCGGGTAGACGATAACTGAGCAACATCCCGACGATTTCGTCGGCGGTTACCGCGACATGGGTGTTCGTATAACTAAAGCCACCTTCCGGTTGTGCGACCCGGAGAGCGCCGAAAGCCATGACATCCTCGCCCGGGTTCGCCGTGCGCTCCCAGAGATAAGCCGGAATCCCTTCGCCTGCGATGTTCATTAGTTCGGCTAGCTTCGGTGCATCTTCGACTTTGGCATCACGAGTAATCAGCTTCATATTTTACTCCCCACACGCAGCCGCGGAGTCATCAACGCAGTATTGCCTAACGTCTGAGCTAAGCGGCGCAGCTTTAGCTGCGTCCGGTGGAGGCCCGAAGGGCCGGAACGTACTTGAGCGATTT
>JAAAPI010000178.1 GCA_009908325.1 Verrucomicrobiota bacterium
CCACCACTCAACCACTCCACCACTCCACCCCCCCCTTTCACACCCACTCCACCACTCCAAAACTCCAAAGCTCCACTCCACCATTCCACCACTCCACCCAACCCTCACTCGCAGCGCCGCCGCACCGGCAGCGTCCTCGTCGCCGTCCTCGCCATCATTCTCCTCCTCTCGTTCATCATCACCCGCTTTGTCGACGAAGCCGTCGAAGACCTCGAGTATCGCGCCATCTTCAATGAACCGGCCCAGGTCCGGTCTTTCACCTACAGCATGCTGGAAGTCGCCCTCGCCACCATCCACGAAGTCGGTCTAATCGACGAGGGCAAGCTCCACGCACCCGAACAGGGCTGGGGCGATCCCCTCAGCTACGCAGGCATTCAAGTCCCCAATGGGTGGGAGGTCTCCGTTTCCATCCGCGACGAGAGCGGCAAACTCCCCATCAACACGATGAGCGAGGAGGCCCTCAACCGCATGCTCGAGGAAAGCTTCGACTTCGATTTCGGCACCGCCCGTGAACTCAGCAGCATGCTCCTCGACTGGATCGACCCCGACGACAACCGCCGCCTCAACGGAGCGGAATCCGAGGACTATCTGCGCCGCAACCCACCCTACCGCGCCGCCAACAAACCCCTGCAAAGCCTCGAAGAACTGCGTCTGCTCGAAGTCTGGGAGGATGAATTCTTCGACCGCACCGGCCGCCCCAATGAACTGTTCCAAAGGCTGGATGGCATGGTTTCCGTTCTCCACGGAACGCCGCCCAATCTCAACAGCAGCCCGCAAGACGTCCTTGAGCTGCTCGCGCTGCAAGACGGCTACGACGAGCGCTTTCTCTTCGACGGGCTCGGCGACCTTCCCTACCTGCGCGAACTGCCCGGATCTGCCAATAGTCAGGAAAGCGGCGTTGAGGCCCGGCTCTTGCGGGTCACTGTCAGCCTGCGACGCGGCCAGGTTCCGTTTACGGTAAGTGCGCTCGTCGAACCCAATTTCGAGGGCAGCGGCTCCGGGGGCGGGGGTGGCGCACCCGGTGGCGGCGCGCCCGGACGTTCTGCTGACGACGCACCAAAAACCGGTGCCCCGAGCGAACAGCAGGCCATCCAATATCCCTTCCGCATCATCCAACTCTCAGAATACACGCAGGGCGGCCCGGATATCGAACCGGGGCGCTATTCGGCTCTAGACATCGGGCAAGAAAGCGGTTCATTCTGACCCGAAAACGCTCCGTGAACAACTCCAGCACCAGCATCATATCGAACGAAATCGAGCCGTCCGACCCGCCGCCCGAGCAGGGGGCTGCGCCCGAAACCGTCGATGTAATGATCCTCCCCGCTGAGTTCTTCTTCGTTGAACACATCGAGATTCCCTCTGCGCTGGAGGCTGGAGAATTGGATGATTTTGCCGAATTGACCATGGAGGGTTTGGCCCCATTTCCCCTCGAACAGCTCAACTGGGGTTTCCTCTGCGACTCGGAGAACCAAACCCTCATTCTCTACGCCGCGCTCAGAGACCGCCTCAAACGCGAGGGCTATGAAGCTCTGGAGGATTACACCTGGGTCCTCCCGGACTTCGCCTGCCTGCTCGGTGCCCGATTCGCAGAGCCGGTCCATGTTGTTCTCAAAACTCCGGGACACGCGACGTACCTCGAGTTTCCCGGAGGTCAAAAGCTCCCGACTGTTGTCGAGGTCACCGGCGCCAAAGCCACTAAAACCGATCTTCCGGAAAACGACGAATCCAGCTATCTCGAACTCCGCCTGATTCAGCTCACGGTCGACGAAAAAGCCCGCCCCACTTTCCATTTCCAGACGGTCGGCGAGCCACCCGTCGAGGGCCACTGGTCGCCGCTCTCCCCCGACGAGCCTGCACTTTGGCGTGCCGACGTCCGCCCCGCCAGCTTCAAAACCGCCGAACGCAGCGCCCGCCGCACGACCGCCCTCATTACCCGCCTCCTCCGCTACGCCGCCGTTTTCGCCCTCATCCTCGTCTTTATGGAGGGCCTCCTCTGGGCCGGGCAGTTTTGGCTCGGCACCCTCGAGAGCAAAATTGACGCCCAGGCCACCGCCGTCCGTCGCGTCGAGGATAAACAAAGCCTGACCAACAAACTCGAACAAGTCGCTCAAAACGAACTGCGCCCCATCGCTATCCTCGAGGCTGCCAATCAGATACGGCTGAACCTCGGCAAAACCGGTATCGTCTACAATGAAACCGTCATCGAAGGCAGCAACCGCATCACCATTGAAGGCACGGCCAACACAATCAACGAACTCAATAATTACACCAACTCCCTGAACGATTCCGGCACTTTCACTCTGGTCGGTTCCCCCCGCCAACGAACCCGGGGCGGCGAAACTACGTTTACCGTCACCCTCGATTATGAACACCCCGACACGGACGGCGACTCCGCGCCCGAGGCAAGCCCCTCCGATGCACCTGCGGTAGCCGATGCGGCATCTGAAACCGCCGACCGAAACGATCCCATCGAATGAAGCCCTATTTCGATAAACTGCGCGCACTCTACAAGCGCATGAGCCTGCGGGAGAAATTACTCTCACTGGTCTTCTTTGTCGTCATTCTCCTGCTTTGGGCGAACCATTGGATGGGCCGCCTGTCGCAATGGAATGACGCACGACAGCTCGCCGCCGTCGAACTCGAAACCCAGCAGCAATGGCTCGACCGCAGCGACTACTACACGGAAACCCTCAACACCGCCCTCCAGCGCGTCGACCCCTCAAAAACCTACGCAGACTCCCAGCTCTCCGGCCGCGTGGATAGCCTGATTCGCCAGAGTGGCCTCTCCACCCAGGCCGATATCGACCCGGTCCGCACCCGCGAGGGCGAAATTTTTAACGACCATAACCTCCGCGTCCGTCTCAACCGCATTTCCATTGCCCAGCTCATCAAGCTGAATAACTTGCTCACCACCGAGACGCCCTACATAAACCTTCAAAGCGTCCGCATTCAGAAAAACCGCCGCAACCCCGAGCAACTCGACGTCCGCTACGAAATCAATTCCTTCGATCTGAAAGATCCCAACCTGTGATGATCCGTCCTTTCAAATTCGCTTATCGGTGCCACCTCTGCCGCCCTCGCACGCAAATGGCCGCATTCATGGCCATGCTCTTTGTTCTGGGCCTATTCGCCAACACAGCGCACGCGCAAAATCGGGGCGAACTCGCTCTCCCTGAAAATTCAACGCCCGCCGAGCCCGATCTTGATGCACCCGAGGAGATGGTCGGTGTCATTGAACTCGTCGACATGTCGGCGCCCCAGGTCCTCACGCTCCTGGAGAGAATGACCGACAAGATCATCCTCCGCCACCAAAGTCTGCCCACGACCAAGATCACTTTCGACTCCCGCGGCCCCCTCTCCAAGCGCGAGGCCGTGCTCGCTCTCGAAAGCCTCCTCACCCTCAACGGCGTCATGCTCACCGATATGGGCGGCCGCTTCATGAAGGCCGTGCCCGCCACCAATGTAAATCAGCACGTCCCGCAATTGATTGCCGGCAGCACCCTTGATATTGAACCGAGCCAGCAGATCTATGCCAAGCTCTTCAAGCTCGACTACCTCAACGCCAAAACCAGTGCTGCCCCACTGATCAACAACCTTATCTCCGCAACCTCCAGCGTCATCCCCTTCCCAAAATCCAACGCGCTCCTTGTCACCGACGCGCTCATCAACCTCCAGCGCATCGAGACCGTTATCGAAGAGGCAGACCGCCCCCAGGCTATCCGTGAGACAATCAAGTTCGTCAAGCTCGACTTTGTCCAGGCGGCCGACATGCAAAACCGCATCGAAAGCCTCATTCAGGGCCCCCTCAACAGCTACCTCGAGGGCAACACCAGCGTCACCGCCGACGAGCGCAGTAACCAGCTAATCCTCATCACCCACCCCGGGAATGTCGATATCATCATGGAAGTCATCGAGAGCGTCGATGTCGACGCCGCCCCGCTGACTGCCAGCGAGGTCTTTCAACTCCGCCAGGCCAAAGCCGAGGAAGTTGTCCCCATCATCCAGGAGATCATCACCGGCCAGGAGGAGGGCCGCCAAGAAGACGCCCGAGTCGCCCGCGAAAACCAACGAAACAACAACCCGCAGGCCAACAATCGGCCGAATAACCAGGGTGGCGATAGCGGCAATAACCCGCTGGCTCCGCCTACCGGCAACACGCCAGCCGCCGCAGTCATCGCCGAAACCAACAGCTCCCTCCAGTTTTCCAACTTCGTCGGCCTCTCCGCCGACGAACGCACGAATTCCATCGTCGCCTACGGCACCCAACAAGACCTCAAAACGCTCCGCGAACTCATCGAAAAAATCGATATCCCGCTACCGCAGGTAAAAATCGAAGCGATCATAACCGAGGTGTCGCTCACAGAAAACCAGGCAACCGGAATCAGCTCTTTCGGGTTCACCTTTAATAACGATGCGGATGGGCCAAAACTTGTTTTTGGCGATGGCGGAATCGCTGAGGAAGGCGGTAATATCGTCGAAGGGGTCGGCGGTATTTTCGGTTCCGGTTTTGCCTTCACCGGAAACGTTGATGGTCTGCTCAATGCGGTGCTCCGTTCCGCGGAATCAGATGGTGACGTGCGGATCATCTCAACACCGACAATCGTTACCAGTCACAACCTCGAAGGCATTGTCAATGTCAGCGAGTCGCGGCCTGTGATCACCTCTTCCTCCAGTCAGCTCGACAACATCGGCACCACGCGCAGCAATGTCGATTTTCGGGATATCGGTATCCAGCTCACGGTCACCCCGCTGATCGGAGCGGACGGAAGCGTTCAGATGGAGATCGAACAAACTGTCGACAATGTAGCCGGCTTCACCACTGTTGACGGCAACCAACAACCCATCATCGGTCGCCGGGAGGCCAACTCGACCATCACAGTCAAGTCCGGCGAAGTCATCATCCTGGGAGGTTTGCAGGAAAATCGCAGAAACGATAGTAACTCCTACTTTCCGGTTCTGGGGAAAATGCCTGTCCTGAAAAAAGTCTTCGGTGGCGACACCAGGGAGTTTAGTCGTACCGAACTCATTATTTTCATTCGGCCGACTGTGCTCACGAGACCTGAAGATACCGCCCAGGAAACAAACCGTGTGATCGAGGCCATGGAGGAATCGAGCGCGATAAAAGAATATTTGGAAAAAAGCAACACCGGACGCATCTACATGGAAGGCAGCAAGTTCGAAGAAGATGGTAATGATGTTGAATCACCCACCCGCAGCAAACCCCGCTCTCTCCGCCGCCGATAGCCTATGAAATTCTGGCAACCACTCAATCTACGTAGGTGCTTCACTTGTGAAGACCGCCACGCCCCCAATCCACGTAGGGGCTTCACTTGTGAAGACCGTCGCGCCCCCAATCCATGTAGGGGCTTCACTTGTGAAGACCGCCGCGCCCCCAATCTACGTAGGGGCTTCACTTGTGAAGACCGCCGCGCCCCCAATCTACGTAGGGGCTTCACTTGTGAAGACCGCCGCGCCCCCAATCTACGTAGGGGCTTCACTTGTAAAGACCGCCACGCCACCAGCCTAAGTAGGGGCTTCACTTGTGAAGACCGCCACGCCATGGCAGCCCATCAAGCTAAGCACCAATCGCCGGGCCTGCTCCCAACACTCCGGCCCGACAACGCCACCCGGCAACGCCGCGGCTCTTCACAAGTGAAGGCCCTACGCAACCGCTTCGGCACTCTCTCGTTCACTTTACTGCTTTGCAGCATCTCAGTGCTCGGCGCCGAGACCCTACAAAGCAGCAACCCCTTCCTACCACCCGGCTACGGCGAAGAAAAAAAACCGGCTCCCCCGCCCCCACCCAAAGTCAACGGCCCGATCAGCCGCGAACTCGAGTTCCGTGGCTTCGTCGAATTTGACGGAGTGCTCGAATACAGCCTCTTTAATAAAACAGAACGAAAAGGCTACTGGCTGGAGGAGAGTCAGATAAAAAACGGCATTCAGGTTCGCGGATTCGACCGGAATTCGAAAACACTCACCGTCACCATGAACGGACGCACCGAGCAACTCACCCTGATGAGCCCCAGCGAAACGCCGCTCCCCGTCGCCGCTTCGATCAACCCCGCCGCCACAAACCGAAACCAGCCACCCAAGGTGCAAAATCCTAATAATAAAAATAATAACGACAATAACAATCGTCGACGCGTCGTCCCCCGTCGCCGCGTTATCCTTCCCCAAAACTAGGCATGCCGCTCGCCCGTAATTTTTTTGAGATTTCCACACAGCTTCAGGAGTCGGTTTTTCATAAAAATAGCGACACCCTGAAAGCCGCTGGACGACTGGTTGCCGATTCCATTGCCGACGACGGCGTGCTCCACACGTTTGGCAGCGGCCACTCGCAGATCCTCGCGGCCGAGATCGAGCGCCGCGCCGGTGGCCTCGTCCCTGTCAGCAGTATTCACGATCCGGCCGATGGCTGGCCGGAGCAAATCCCCGGCTACGGTGCCCGTCTCTTCCAACGCTACGCCTACCAATTCGCCGTGCGGCCCGGCGATGTTGTGCTCGTTATCTCCAACTCGGGCCGCAATGCCAGTCCTATCGAGGTCGCACTCGAAGCCAAAGCCGCCGACCTCACTGTAATTGCGTTGACGTCCCTCGACATGTCGAAAGCCACCACCTCCCGACACCCCTCCGGCAAAAAGCTTTACCAGCTCGCCGACCTCGTCCTCGACAACGGCGGCGCACCCGGCGATGCCGCCATCGACGCGCCGGGCTTCGACTACAAGGTCGGCCCCACCTCCACCATGAAC
>JAAAPI010000071.1 GCA_009908325.1 Verrucomicrobiota bacterium
GAAATGTTTAAATGCTACGTTTGCCCCGTATGCCGCTCTCTCGCAACAAGTCGGTCTATCCTAGCAGCCCCGGTCCAACCACCCCGCCCTGTCGGGCACCCCTCCTTTCCCAAGGAGGGGAGTTCCTAAAATATCGAGTTTCGGAATCGCAGTGCGTAGCCGCTCAATAGCTCTCCTCCTTCTCAAGGAGGAGACAGCTTGCGCTCCGTCAAGGAGTGCAAGCCGAGGTGGTTCCGGCCGGAAAGCAACGGAAGCGCCATGGGCCGACATTCCGCCGACGTGTTTCATCTTGGCAGTTTTACAAAAGCCCGATTTCGACAATCCAAGCCGAACCGCTGAAGCCGTCACACTTGCCTGAAACCATCAAATGGAGTGCCCCTGCACGGAAAAGCGAATCACTTCGGATTCGTCCGCAGCACTTGCTTCGAGACCACCTCTCCCGTATCCCCGCGCTTAAAATAGCGCGACCCGGGTCGCCCACCTTCGAAGAAAAAGACCCAGCCTTCGTCGGGGCCGTAGGCATACATCCAGGAGTAAACCCTTTTGCTGGCAAACCAAAACTGGTCCGACAAATAATGATAATAATGCTTGCTGACAGGTGTCAGGGCTGGGTGTTTTATCGTTCTCTCCGGATGCTCCGTAACTCCCCAATCACCTGTGAATTATGGTCCGAGTTTGGATCGATAAAGTCGTTGGTGCGGAGAGATGCAAAGGAATCAATCAATCTTTGGAGTGCGGGGCTCACCGTTACCTGATCAAGCGTCGGTGCGGCCTGCCGTGTCCAATCGGATGGGGCGCCCCCCGATTCAAGGTCCTCCGGTCCGATGATCCCAAAAGGTGATCCTTGGAAATGCTCTGGTACCGGCAATTCTAAAAGTGTATTGATAGCTCCGATCTGACCGTCGACATCATTCAGCAAGGCTGCGTCCTCCCCCAGACGCGGAATATTCTCCAGACGCAGGAGCGGACGGGGAAGCGCTGAAATCAACCCCAGTCTGTCGTCGAGCGCAGTAAAGGCCTCGCGTATGCGGCTAAGCCGCTCCCTGTATTCGGGGCCGCCAAAATGGCGGTTACCGCCGCCGATGACAGTGGTGACCGAACCACTATCGCGACCAGGACCGTCCAGACGGTAGGGCCCGCCTTGCTGCAAGGCAGACAGGACCTCCCAGTAGAGCGCGCTCAATTCGTTGACGACTTCCGTGGCCGCGTCCATCCGCTCCCGCAGACGGGCATACTGATCCGCGACCCCGGCAAAGTCATCGCCACCGGCCACAGCTGCGTAAGCCGTCTCGAAGACCTCCATTCGCTCCCGGTTCTCCCGCAAGAAGCGCTCGGCCCGGCTGTTTCGCGCGGCCGCCGTGGAAAAAGCCCCGCCGGTCGCTTCGTCGATTCGCCAGGATCCGAAATCGCTGATCGGCGATTCAGCGAAGCCATGTAACACCCGGTTTACCTGACCTGTCACCCGATTATTCAAGGTCTGCAGCGTCGCGACCTCGCCCTCGCGCAGCCGCTCGCGCTGCCGGATCAAGCGCCCGTCCATTGCGTCCAAACCATCGGCCACGGTGTAGACCCGCTCAATCCAGGCGCCCCAGCGCGCGTCGAAAGCCTCCAACCGGTTGAGAGCCCGGTGAAGCCCGCGGGTTCCCGTGTCGGTGGCTTCGGCCAAGTCCGCCAGAAGCACCCGCCAGCCCGCCTCCGTTCGCGGGTAGCGCTCCGAGCCAAAAAACCGGGCCTCCCATACCAGCGAGGACAGCTCCAGCACCGCGTTCAGGCGCTCATGCACCCGGCCCAGATCGTCCCGCATCGCCTCCCGCGAGGCGTCCACATCGAGACCGTCCAATCCCGCCAACAAGGCCTCCAAAGCCGACCAATCCGCCGCCGTCGGCGGGGCATTCAGGAGCGACTCTGGTAGCGGCTCGCCTGAACGGCTAAAACGGCTCAGCGGCAGGGCTTGAATCCGCGTCGCGAAATCCGGAATCAGGTAGGGCCCCCGTCGCTGCAAAGGATTGTCCAGCTGCCGGCTATAAAAGCGGGATTCCCCGCCCCGCCCCGGTCCTGTCTCGAAGAGCCATCCCCGCTCCGCCGATTGGATCCAGGGATAAGCGTCCAGATCCAGCCAGAGCCAGCCTAGGTCGGGACTCCAGGCGTGCACAGCTGGCCGGTTCACCGGACGGTCCGGAGAGGCCAGATAAAGCCAACCGTGTCGCGGATGGTAGACCCAGGGAAAGGCCTCCGCATACATCGGCCCGAGAGAGCGCCACCAGCGCCAGCCTTCCTTCATTTCGATGCCCCGGTGGTAAAAGCCATCGGCCGGTGCCGACTGGGCAGGAGCCAAAGGCAGAAACAACAATCCGAGGAGCAACCAACGTCCCCGAATCGCGATGCATGCGGTGAGATACTTGACCATTTCCCCGATACAAGCACGAACCGATGGGCTGAGCCAGATAATTCGGGCCTGAGCAGATTTTTTTTAGGGTCTCGCGGGCAGGATGCTCGAAGCAACGTAAAACCATGTGGTCACAGGCGGCAGCTCGTTATCCTCGAAACTCAACGAGCAGGCAGGTGGTTCCTAGCCTAGACAAATTGTCCGCTAGGAGTAGCCGCAGGGGTCAGGCGAAGCCGCAGGGGTCAGGCGTAGAATTCCAATATTTTTCAATGATGTTTAAATTCTACGTTTGCCCCGGATGCCGCTCTCGTTTCTCCCATCTCGGGCAAATATCGAAAGTCCTACGCCGAGGCGAAATGTCCAAGCACCAAAACGAGCGGAACGATTAAAAATATGACGAAATACATAAATTGAAAGCTGAGAAATCAGCGCGCTAAACCCGCCTTTCTGGGTCCACTTCAGAAAATTAATTGAATCAAAGGCATCGACCCAAATTTCTCTTGAACCGCCTAAAGCGTCAACTGAAGCTTTGTTGATGCTCTCGGACTTGAAAAACATTCATTTTGTGCATATTCCAAAATGCGCTGGCACAGCGATTAGCTCCGCTATTCGTAATGCCTTCGCCGAGCAAGGGGATAAAACCACCAGCAGCGAAACACCATCCGAGGAAATGTTTCAGGCCTCGCGGATTCTGGATCGAGATAAATCTCCGGACATTCGGGCGCAGCGTTTTTTGGAGTATCGCCAATTCTTACTTTTCGTCCAGATAGAGAATAATCAAAAACTTATCCAAGGGCATCTTCCCTTCTCTCCCCTCGCGGTATCGCTTTATCCAAACTACGATTTTATTACGGTTTTACGCGATCCGGTGGAACGCCTCATATCGGGCATTATCTTCAACATTTTCAAGGTAAGGAAATCAGAAAAGAACTGGGACCCTCGCTCGAAAATTGAGTTACTCCTGAAGGACGATCAAATTCTGGAATTCAGCAATCAATTGACACGATACCTCGGGGGCTTGGACTACCGTGGGCGTGGTGAAGTGACTGGCGCGAAACGACGTGCACTTGCAAATCTGGAGCTTTTTAAACTCGTGGGCTTCGTCGACGAGCTGCCGGAAATGGCTGCCAACTTTGAAATACTTTATGGCGTGCCGCTCAATCTGGTCGAAAAAAATGTGACCTCGAGATTGTTTAAAACGACCTCTGAAAAGCGCGAGATTTACCAAATCTTCGAAGGTTCGATGCGCGAGAAAATCATCGATTTTTGTCAGGACGACCTTGAGGTTTATGGACGGGCAAAAAAGCTTTTTGGAAAGAATAGAACCCGGGACATGCCATTTCCCTCCCGTGAATTTGCAGCGTTCGAAAGTTACTTTGAGAACCTCTTACAAGAATCGGGTGGACTGACTCGGAAGGCATGGTTCGGTCAATTCCAACTTGGCGTTTTTCCCTGGATTCTTCACAAAGAAATGGGGTGGATCAAATGCCTCGGAGAACGATTCGACAACCAGAACTTTTCTTTCCGACACCGGACCGCCGGCGTTTTAGCCACCTCACAAGAGAAATTTCCTCAAGTTTATTCCCACAAGTGGAAATCGTGGCTCGGATACAAAAGAGGACCGTTCGGAAAAGCGGCATTCTACGATTATCAATCCAAAGAATGGCTTGAGCACTAGAAAAATTCTCCTCCAAGTCTCAAATGAATTAATTTTAATCGCCCCGGAGGTCCGACTCGGGAACGACATTACCAGAATCATGACGTTTGGAATAGCGCGATCCCAGTCGCCCGCCTTAACGAAAAATGAGGTCATTTCGGAACGAAAAATGGGGTCATTTCGGAATGTTGCTAACTTAAGGATCCGGTGCCACGTAATCGTAATCATGCTCGTACTCGTAATCTTCTCGGCATCAATCGATTACGATTAGGATTACGATAAAGATTAGGAGTGAGATCATGCCCGAATCCGCCTTAAGTTAGCGCCATTCGGGTCATTTCGTAAAAATAAACACCCAAAGCAACTCTACCGCAGAATGCTCCAATCGAGCCATTTGCCCATTTGCTTCGAAAGATGCGGCCTGCAGAAATACCCTTACTCCAGCCGGCGAATTTTGCCGCTTTAGCGCACCTTTCCTCAGAGCGCTTCCGCCCAAAAAGCAACGCCATCCATTCCGCAAAACGCGAGAGCTTGCTTAGCAAACTAAAAACAAGCCCAAACGCCGACTTTAAACAACTGAACGAAAAGTGACTCGGTGGGCAAAAATACATCTCAGGTTTGGTTAATGATTAGCAACGTTATATGAGGTAGGCCAAACGCCACCTTCCTCCAACGCTCTCCCTCCTGCGTCGGGGCTTCGACCGATGTCGGTCGACGGCGTGACAAGTCGGCGGCCAAGTCGAGGCATGGATGAAACGCAACCGGAGGGCTCCCGGTTCCCTGTCGCGCTCAACTTCCCACCAGCTACTTCGCCTCCGGCGGCTCGCGGTGAGTCGCTTTCAGAGGCCGCTCCCGGTGCGGCGCTACGCGGGATTGCTTGCATGGGCTTGGCTTTCGGTGTGATCGGTGTGATCGGTGTGAGTCGCCGGTCTGACGAGGTGAGCGACAGAAACAAACACCCATTCAGACCCATCCAGTAGCAAACGCTACGTCAATCGTTTTTTAAGGTTATTTGACTACTTTTCTAGATTTCGAACGATGGTGCCGGTATCCTTCGCGCAGTTTGAGCCGGAATAGTCTCACGTCATCACCGCCGCGCTATCTCGCTTTGCGCAAGAAACTGATTCCAAGCCGTATAAAAGCGCCCGTCGGCCATGCAGTTCAAACTGCTTTCCAGGGCACGGCCACGGCCTGCTCCGACAGCGCGTAGGGCGTTTGCCCGCCATAAACAACAATACCGGGAGCGGCGTGAGGATAGGTGTTGCGGAAGGCCTGAATGCCGTGGCTATCCACTGTAAGCAGTAAGCTCCAGCCATTGATACGACCCTAGCAACAGGTTGAGCCAACTGCGGGCTGTTTTCGGATTAATCCCCAACTCGCGCCCCAGCTGTGACTGGACAATTTCCTGACCGGTCAAAGCACCCGCCAAACGCAAAAACCGCCCGAACTGCGCCAGGTCCGA
This sequence comes from Verrucomicrobiota bacterium, assembly GCA_009908325.1. GTDB lineage: Bacteria > Verrucomicrobiota > Verrucomicrobiia > Opitutales > Coraliomargaritaceae > Thalassobacterium. The sequence continues at coordinate 5,506 of JAAAPI010000071.1, forward strand.
CAAGTCGGCCATCATCCGGACATCCCGCTCCACATAGGTCTGCACATAGGCATTCCAGTAGGCGGGTACGTCTTCGTTGGCGAAGGCGAGCAACCCAGGGAGCTCGCCTCGCCAGAGGTATTCACAAAGCGATCGCCCAGGCTCAAGTACCGGCCAGTCAGCGACGTTTTTCACAAAACTATCGGGATCGCTCAAATAAGAGTTCAGCCAGCTCGCCTCGCCAGCACGTCGGCAGCCCTCCCCTGGTGTCAGACCGTCCAACCTCAAAATCCCAATGCGCCCGGCCAAACTCTCTTCTAAATTACCAAGATTAACAGCACTTGCAATACCTTTATAGCTGGTAAATAGATCGATGTCGAGCCGTAGCGGCTTCACCTGTGAAGACCACCGTAGCCACCGCTTTCGCATTCGCCGCCAACCGGGCACGGTCTTCACAAGTGAAGCCCCTACTGTGGAAAATGTTTTAAGATTAGGTTTTGCCGATTACTCGACGCTAAGGCCAGAAATCGGGACCATTTTGTAGAAATAAACGCCCGAAATAACTCACGTCATCACCGCCTCATTGCATCACTTTGCTCTGTGGCGGCGGGCGTTATATTGCCGTATTGCGCAAGTCGGCACAAAAGACGGCTTGGAGCCCCCGCTCCGGGCACGACCGGACTTCCCTGGCGTGACCGCAGAACTCACAACCAATTCACGACTCGCAGACCCTTCACCCGGCTGAACTCGGCTAAATTTGCCGTGACCAGAGTTAGGCCGAGTTGTCGGGCCTGGGCTGCGATCCATAAATCATTTATCGAAATGACCTAAAGTTCTACCTCGTCGAGTGCGGGCAAGCCAACATCGACGTCTGGAAAGTCTTCTTTCAAATCCGACAAGGAAGACAAAACGTCAACTAAGGTTGGCGACTTCCTGACTGGCACCAAAACAAGGCAGGCGCCCTCTTTGCGTAAAATCGCCTCACTCCCCTCCAATTCGAGATCACGCGAAATCCGAATGGCCTGATTACGGCCATTGCGGAATAAAGAAACTCGTCGCTGGTTTACAGAATGGGAATCCGATGACCTAAGCTGAAGCCTATGCCTTCCATCCCCTCAGTCAATACTTGAATTGATGAAACAACACGGAAAAGTAATCACTCTGGATTCGCTTGTAGCTGTTGCTCCGAGACGACCTCGCCGATA
>JAAAPI010000253.1 GCA_009908325.1 Verrucomicrobiota bacterium
ACGGTTCAAAGTACAAGTTACAATCCGGTTACATTGTGACGGTGGCGTGAAGAAGACGCCGAAATCGCTTTAGCAGAAGCCCTGCCGAACACTACTAACTTGAACTATAATTTTTCTTGTGCCTCACGGGTCCTGAGCCATTCTACGAGCCATCGCCAATCGCGACGATACCCCCAAAAGCTCTGCCTCTGCATTAGGCGAGGTGCTGCGTAAAATCGTCGACGACCGGGGTTTGCGGCAGAAAGTTTTGGCGGCTAAAATTGGTATTACAGAGGCCAGCCTCAGCAATATCCTCAATGGAAAGGCACGCCCCAGGCAGCTGACCCTGCCCCGACTTATTGACCAGCTACAGGTCAAGCCGGAGGAGCTGCAACGTATTCTGGCGGCGTATGATCACGCCGAGAGGATCAAGCTGCCCGAACGCCCGGCTTCACCGGAGCAGCCGATACCTCAGGATGTTCCGAGTTCCATGGAACGACAACCATCGATTCCAATCGATGAAATCGAGCGCGTGAAACGCTACATGGAGGTCAAATCCATGTCGGTTACCTTCCTAGATGATGTTGAGAAAGAATTGGGTCGAACGGGCCTGAATTTCGAGCGGGCCTACCGACAGGACAACATTATCTGCGACTTCCTGCTTTCAGGACCGCCACGCATCGCCTTAGATTGCAAATATAACTTGAATCGCGACTGGGACCGCACGGTGGCCTCGGTTCGGTTACTGAAGGAGCACCTTGATCTGGAGCTAGTCCTTATCGTCGTGCCCTATGAGAATGATACGACCCTCGCAGAGGCGGATCGTATAACTGAGCAAGGCGGTAAGATTATCAGTGTAGCAGATCTGGAACAGGCTATTCGATTGATTCTTCCATCGGAAGGAGGTGCTCAATGACTCAGCCAAGCTTGCAAGACTTCGGCTTCCTCTACGGGAAAAGCGGTCCACACACGGCGCGGACTCTGATGTTAGAGGAACTTGGCAGCCTTTTGGAAGCTGTTGATGAGAGCAATGCAACCCTGGACGCCTACAGGGCGGCTATTATAGAAGACAACTGCCTTTCCAAAGCATCGGGCAAAACCCGCGAGTTAACCTTCAGGCACTTGAAGGAGCTTTACGGACTGGATCCTGCGATCCCTCTTTTCAGGACGCTGTTGTATTTCTGGAAGCGTGAACCTGAAGGTAGACCTTTGTTGGCTGCCCTCTGCGCATTTCCCAGGGATACCATTTTCAGGGCCTCTCATGGCTGGATTATCAAATTCAGTGCTGGTGAGCAGATTCCGAGGGAAAAGATTGAAGAGCGTATCGCGGAAGCCTTTCCAGATCGTTTCAGCCCGGCCTCCCTCAAGTCTATTGCGCAAAATTTGAACTCCAGCTGGACTAAGACGGGGCATCTTCAAGGACGTGTTAAAAAGATCCGAGCCAAGGCAAAGCCGACACCTGCTTCGACTGCATTTGCCTTGTATCTGGGATATCTGAATGGAGTTCGGGGCGAGGAGCTTTTCCATAGCCCCTACGCCAAAGTCCTGGATACTCGACCTGCTGAACTGATGGAGAAGGCTGAGGTCGCTTCGCAGCGCGGATGGATCGTGATGAAGCGTCTCGGAAATGTCATCGAGGTATTACTCCCGCAGTTAATAACCGACGAAGAAAGGAGGTGTCTCCATGAGCAATAAGCTAAAGCGACTAGCGGATAACTTCGCCAGCCACATTCAAGTGCCTTGGCGTGATGATGCAGCCGCCTTGCAGCGGGTTATTTTCTGCGTCTATGATGAAACCGACGAGCTTCGTCTCCGTGCTCGGATTGATGAATTCGAGTTGTCCTCGAAGGAGGCTGGGCACGAATGGCACGTCTTCGATCTGACGGATACCTTTGCCGAATGGCTCGCTTCGCAGCGCTATGCCGAAAGCTACTTTAAAAAGCCGGAGCTGATTTCTACGGTCCTACCGAAATACCAGCAGCACATCATCGCTTCCTTTGAGAAGTTTCTCACGGACAGGCAGGCAGATGAAAACTCAGTCGTTGCTTTGCAAGGCGTCGGTTCCCTTTTCGGCCTGACCAAGGTCAAAGGGATCGTCGACAATCTGGCACCAATGGTGAAAGGACGCCTCGTCGTTTTCTTCCCTGGTAGCTACGAGAACAATAATTACCGACTTCTGGATGCCTACGATGGCTGGGGCTATCTGGCCGTTCCCATTACCGCAGACAAAGACCATTAAACGTGACCATGAAAAATAGAGACGTATATTCAAAAGACCCATCCAAGTGGAAGCTCGTCAATGAAGGCGTTGCCAGTGTCAACGACACGACGACCGACGAAGCCATGGCCGTGCTCCGCTATGAATTGGAGACCTTTGTCTGCGAAGGACAATACGAAGCAGGGTTCAAGCACGTCCTGGAGACCTACCTCAAAAACCTCAATCAGGCGCAACAGCCCGCTGTCTGGATCAGTGGTTTCTTTGGCTCGGGTAAATCCCACCTGGTGAAGATGGTGCGGGCACTTTGGGTCGATACGGCATTTAAAGATGGTGCGACGGCACGCGGTGTCGCCACTTTGCCCGATAGTGTTGCGGATGCGCTGAAAGAACTCTCCGTCGAGGGCAAACGACACGGTGGTCTCCATGCCGCCTCCGGCACATTAGGAGCCAGTGCGGATGGAAGCGTCCGCCTTGCTTTGCTCAGTATTATCTTTCGCTCGGTCGGTTTGCCAGCGCAGTATCCAATTGCGAAATTTGTCATGTGGCTCCGCAAGGAAGGCATCTACGATTCGGTGAAGAGCCTGGTGGAGGCAAACGGTTTTGATTGGCAGGAAGAACTCGACAATCTGCATGTGGCTGAGGGTCTTTACGAAGCCTTGTGCGAGGCAAAGCCCAAAGTTTTCTCGGCGGCATCATCTGCAGTCGAGGTGATGACCAATTTGTATCCGAATGTCTCCGACGTCAGCAGCGAGGAGATGCTCAAAACCATTCGTCAGGCCCTCTCCAAGAATGACAAGCTGCCCCTGACGCTGGTGGTTCTCGACGAGGTTCAGCAATTCATCGGCGACGATGGACGCCGATCCGATGAAGTTCGCGAGGTCGTCGAGGCCTGCTGCAAGAGCGACATGGGCTCCAAGATCCTTTTTGTCGGCACGGGCCAAACGGCAGTCACCGGCACAGCAAATCTTAAGAAGCAGGAAGGTCGCTTCACGGTTCGGGTGGAACTGTCCGATGCGGATGTCGATTCGGTCATCCGAAAAGTAATCATCTCCAAGAAGACCGACGCCGTGCCTGTCATCGACGAGGAAATGACCCGTAACATCGGAGAAATCTCCCGTCACTTGCAAGGCACCACGCTTGCCCACCAGGAAGCCGATACCAAGTTCTTCACCCAGGACTATCCGATCCTGCCGACTCGCCGACGCTTCTGGGAGGCCACCCAGAGGGTTCTCGACCAGACCGGCACCGACAGCCAGCTGCGCAGCATGCTCAGTATTGTCCATAAAGTCGCGCAGACGAATCTGGATAAAGAAGTCCCACATGTCATCCCTGCGGATTACCTCTATTTCGACTCTGCTGATAAATTACTCCAGTCACGTATTCTCCCGCGTAAATTGCATGAGAACACGATGACCTGGATTAAGGGCTCGGAGGACCAGCAACTACTCGCCCGAGCCTGTGGCCTGATCTTTCTCATTAACAAGCTGGCCGCAAGCAACACCGAGGTCGGTATCAGTGCCACCGTGGACACCCTGGCGGATCTGCTAGTGGAGAATCTGGCCGAGGGCAGCGCCACGATCCGCAGTCGCCTTCCCGCCCTGCTGGATGACTGCAAGCTCCTCATGAAGATCGAGGATGAGTATAAGATCCAGACCGAGGAGAGCCAGGCATGGAATGACGACTTCCTTGCCGAAAAGGGACGCCTGAACAATCAGGCTCACCGGGTCGAAGCCGAGCGGGACGACCGTGTGCGCAGCCGTTTCAGCGAAATCGTCGGCAAGCTCAACGACCAGCACGGCGAGTCCAAGGTCAACCGCTCCTTCAGCCCGGTCTTCGATGCGAACCTCCCGCCCGATGCCGACCAAAAAGTCTGCGTCTGGATTCGTGATGGATGGAATGTCGAAGAGAACACGGTCAAGGCAGAGGCCCGCCAGGCGGGCAATCACTCGCCGACGGTATTTGTCTTTATTCCCAAGCGGTCATCCGACGACCTGCGTCATCAGATGATCGACTTCAAGGCGGCTACGGCAACCTTGGAAAAGCGCGGTGTTCCAAACTCTCCCGAAGGCAAGGAAGCACGTGCAGCCTTGGAAACCGCCCAGGGCAATGCCAATAAACGCATCAGTGCTCTTTTAGACGACTGCTTCTCCGGTGCCCGCGTCTTTCAGGGGGGCGGCAATGAAGTCATCGGCAACAACCTGCAGGCAACGGTCCTCGAAGCCGCTCGAAATAGCCTGGCACGTCTCTATCCCCAGTTCGATCTGGCTGACCACGCTGCCTGGGACAAGGTTTACTCCAAGGCCAAGGCGGGAGCACCGGACGCGCTGAAAGCAGTCGGCGATGAGGGTGAGCCTGCAAAGAACCCTGCTTGTAAAGCCATACTCAGCTTCATAGGAGGCGGCAAGTCCGGCGCGGGCATCCGCGTCCATTTCGACAGCGCCCCCTATGGCTGGTCCCAAGATGCCGTCGATGGTGGCCTGCAAGTGCTCCTCAACTCCGGACTCATTCGGGCCCAGAATGACAAAGGTCAGCCCATCGACCCCAAAGACCTCGAGCGGAAGGCCATTGGAAAAACCACTTTCAAGGTCGAGTCTGCAACTGTCTCGGCTCCCCAGCGGATCCAGATCCGCAAGGTCATGCAGAAATTGGGCCTATCCAACATCAAGCAGGGCGAGGAATTGATGAAAGTGCCCGAGTTCCTGCAAAAGCTCCTTGAACTCGCCCAGAGCGCCGGGGGCGATGTTCCGCTTCCAATTCGTCCCAATACCGAAGCGATCGAGGAAATACGCTTTATGCAAGGGAACGAGCAGTTACTGGCCATCTACAACAAGCGTGATGAGCTGACCGCCAGTATCAATGATTGGCTAGAGACTGCGAAGAAGATTCAGCAACGACTACCGCTCTGGAATAATTTGGAAAGGCTCCTAGGTCATATCAACGGCCTCGAAGATGCCGAGGCCCTGGTCGCCCAGGCGGATCAAATTAGAGAGCAGCGTCACTTACTGCGTGACCCGGATCCGATCACACAACTGGCATCCAATGTCACGCAGCTTCTGCGGGAAAAGCTCAATGATCTGAAGCTGGCCTACGACGAAGGCTACCAACGCGGATTTGATAAACTCGAAGCCGATGCCACTTGGTCGGAGCTCGATCCCGATGAGAAACACCGCATCCTGCTCCCCCAGAACTTGACCGAGGCCACTCAGCCCAAAGTAGAGTTGAGCGACCAGGCGGCCATTCTCCAGACCCTCGGAGGCATTTCCGTCAGTGCCCTGGCCGACCGCGTCGCCGCTTTACCGGCCCGCTTCGACCAAGCCTTACAGGAGGCGGCAAAATTGAAAGAGCCGACCGCCAAGGTAGTCTATTTACAAAATACCACATTGAAATCCGATGAGGAAATTGATGCTTGGGTCGAGCAAACCAGAGAACAATTGAAGAAGGCCTTAAAGGAGGGTCCGATTATCGTTAGATAGTTGAAAGGATAATATCATGCTTGAAGAACTAAACATAAAGAATTTCAAAAGCTATCGGGAAGCTACCCTTCCTCTGGGCCCATTGACTCTGCTAATTGGAGCGAACGCATCTGGTAAAAGTAACGCGATTGAAGCTATTCGTTTTTTAAACTGGTTGGCAAAGGGAAGTCGACTCGACGACATTGAGAAAGATGTTCAGAAAGGAGACAGTATTGTTCGCGGACAGTCCTCAGACCTATTTCGATCTACCAATGAGTCTTTTTGTTTGGGCACATTGTTAAGTGGAGCTCCTGGTAAATGGAACGACTTTGAGGTTTCGATTGGAAGACCCTTCGAAAACTTAGTCCTTACTGGTGAATCGGTTTCGAAGGAGAAAGAGAAGGTCCCGCTTTACCAGATCGACAGCCAACCGAGCGAGCACTCGGATGAAGTTAGCGTGCTCTACAATAATTTTAAGCGTGGGAAGAACAAACCCCACATTCCATGCTCCTGCCGTCAGGCTATATTTTATCAACTGGAAACACCTGGGCGATTCGGAAAAGATCATAAAGAATCTCAGAAAACGATCCCTGATGTAACGAGATTTATTAGGGAGACACTTCGCGGCACATTGTTTCTAGATCCGAGGCCTGCTGGAATGCGTGACTGGGCCTATCCAGAAGACGAGATTGATGAATCGGGAAAAAACGTTTCGGGAGTTTTGCATAAGATTATTAAGAAACAGGGACGGCATGAAGAGGTCCTGAATTTCATTCGATCCCTTCCCGAGCAGGATATAACTAATATCTCTTTTCTGAAAACTGAGCGTGGCGAGGTTATGGTGCAGCTGGAGGAAACCTTCGGCAAGAACCGCCGTCCCATTGACGCCCCACTTCTTTCAGACGGTAGCCTGAGAGTGTTGTCAATTGCTGCGGCCCTCCTATCTGCCAAGGAAGGAACACTGGTCATCATCGAAGAAATTGACAATGGAGTGCACCCCAGTCGCGCTAAAACCCTTATTGAACAGGTAGAGAAAGTCGCGAAGGAAAGGAACCTGCGTGTCCTTCTTTCCACCCATAATCCCGCCCTGCTCAACGCCGTTCCCGTTTCAGCCCTTGCCGATGTCGTCTGCTGCTATCGGGATCCTGATATGGGTGACAGCAAACTGGTTAAACTCGGAGATCTGGACCGCTACCCTGAACTCGTCGCTCAAGGTCCTCTCGGCGATCTGGTCACTTCGCAGATCCTGGACCGCTTTTTGAAAGACAAGCGTTCACCGGAAGAAGTGAAGCAAAGTTCATTGAATTGGCTAAACCAATATGCAAGCAGCGCAAAGGAGGATGAGGCGTGAATGCTGTCTGCTTAATCGACACCTCGATCTTTGACGAGATCCTGAATATTCCGATGAAAGCGAATCGGCATGAGGAGATAATGGAGGAACTTAAGCGCAAAGTAGATGGCTCCGAGTCACTATTTCTTCCCATGGCCACAATTTTTGAGTCGGGCAACCACGTTGGTCAAAATGGTGACGGAGTTCAGCGAAGAGCATGCGCTGAGCGTTTTGTAAATCTCGTTAAGGATGCGATGAAGGGAGAGGCGCCTTTCAAACCCCTTAACTTTCTTGATCGAGATCAGATGTTCCAATGGCTCGACAGTTTTCCGGATCATGTCGGCACCGGTAGCGGCTTAGGCGACCTTTCGATTATTCAAGATTGGGAGCGCGAGTGTCAGAAAAATATGGGCCGACGTGTCTACATTTGGACTCTGGATGGGCATCTGACAGCTTACGATAGAGCACCTACTATCTAACTAGACCATGCAACCCCTCGAAAAACAACTTCGCTCGAAACTTGAGAACACGATCAAGGAAGCCCGTGACATTGCGGAGGCGGGCGCTTTGGCGGCTTTGCAGCAGCTGGGTGTGGGGCTGAAGGAGGCGGATGCCCACCTCGGTGAAGCGGAAAAGGATTTGCGGCGGCGTTTGCGTGCGCATGGGCGGCAGTTGGGCGATGCGCGGCGGCCTGAGGGCACACAGGATGTGATCTGCCTGATGGAAGAGGTGGCCTACGAGCACTGGCACCGCATGCTCTTTGCCCGCTTCCTGGCGGAGAACGACCTCCTGATGTATCCCGACCCCGACGAGCCGGTGGCGGTCTCGCTGGAAGAATGCGAGGAGATGGCAGCGGATGAAGGGGCCCGCAACGGCTGGGAGCTGGCGGCGCGGTATGCCTCGAAAATGCTGCCGCAGATTTTTCGGCCTGATTCGCCCAGCTTTGAGCTGGAGTTGCCACCGGAATACCAGCGCAAGCTGGAGAACTTGCTGGCGGGGTTGGCCGTCGGGGTCTTTCAGGCCTCCGATGCCCTGGGCTGGGTTTACCAGTTCTGGCAGGCCAAGCGAAAGGACGAGGTGAACGCTTCCGAGGTAAAGATCGGGGCGCGGGAATTGCCTGCCGTCACCCAGCTCTTCACCGAGCCCTACATGGTCAGCTTTCTCCTCGATAACTCCCTGGGAGCCTGGTGGGTGAAGCAGTTATCAGTTGGCAGTGGTCAGTTGTCAGTTGAAGCACGCCAGAAACTTGAAACGGCGACCACCGAGGAAGAACTGCGGGAGTTTTTCGGTCGTCCGGGGATGCCTTTGGACTACCTGCGGTTTATTAAAACTGACAACTGCGAACTGACAACTGACAACTCCAGCGTTTTCAGCGGAGAACATTGGCAACCCGCCGCCGGTTGGTTCGACGGTTGGCCGAACGAACTCCGCGAGCTGAAAACGCTGGATCCTTGCTGCGGTTCGGGGCACTTCCTGGTCGCCGCCTTCCTGATGCTGGTGCCGATGCGGATAGAGCGCGAAGGCCTGAGCGCCCGCAAGGCCGTCGATGCCGTCCTTCGGGAGAACCTCCACGGGTTGGAAATCGACCCGCGCTGCGTCGAGATCGCCGCCTTCGCCCTGGCGCTGACCGCCTGGCGCTTTCCCGATGCGGGCGGCTACCGTCCGCTGCCGAAGTTGCAGGTGGCCTGCTCGGGATTGTCGATCAGTGTGGCCAAGGAGGAGTGGAAGGCCTTGCCGCTGGAGGGCAAAAACCTGCGCCTGGCCATGGACTGGCTCTACGATACTTTCGCCAAAGCGCCCGTGCTGGGCAGCCTGATCGACCCGTCGAAATCGGACGCCGCCAAGGTGGTGGACTGGCCCGTGCTTCAAGATGCCTTGAATCATAGTTTAAAGGGGGAGCAGCCTGAAACGCAGCGCGAGCTGGGCATCGTTGCTCAGGGCCTGACCAAGGCGGCGCAGCTGCTGTCCTCCAAATACCACTACGTGATGACCAACGTGCCCTATCTGGCGAGGGGTAAACAAAGTGAGGGGCTGAAGGACTTTTGTGAACGTCAGTATCCGGCCGGAAAAAACGATCTGGCCACGGTGTTTCTGGATCGCTGCCTGCAATTCTGTCATGAAGGCGGCAGCACGAATGTCGTGCTGCCCCAAAACTGGCTCTTTCTGGGCAGCTACAAGAAGTTCCGCGAGAAGCTGCTGCGTAATGATACCTGGAATCTGATCGCTCGCTTGGGACCTGGAGCTTTCGAGACCATCAGCGGAGAAGTTGTCAAAGCGATCCTGCTCACCCTCAGCCGGGGCAATACCGCAAGTTTTTCATTGGGCAGTGAATCCGAAGGTGTCCACCATCTGCGCGGCCTCGATGTTTCGGAACCCCGCACCGCCCGAGCGAAGGCGGAGCAAACCCTTTCCACCGAAATCAAATCGGTCAGCCAGGCTGGGCAGCTGGAGAATCCGGATGCCATGATTATTTTGGAGGAAGCAGCAAATTTCAGTCTTTCTCGTGAATATGCTCAACCGTTCAAAGGACTTGGCACCGGGGACGATGCAAGGTTTCGCTACAAGTTCTGGGAAGTTAACGCGGATTCAAATAGTTACATTGTATATAGATCAGCGCCGGAAAAATCAATCCCATGGGGAGCTGGACATTCGGACGTTCTATTGTGGGAGGATGGATTAGGAGCGCTTGCCAATTCAGAGTCGGCTTACTTGCGCAATACTGATCAGTGGTCTAAACGCGGAGTCCTTTTCGGTATGATGAGCCATCTTCCTGCATCAATCTACCATGGAAGTGCATGGGACACCACTTCTTGCGCACTCATTCCGAAAAATCCAGATTATCTAGCTCCACTTTGGTGTTTTGTGGAGTCAGGCATCTTTCAAAAGGAGCTTAGAATTTTTAACCAAAAGCTCAGCGTTGAGGTTAACCACTTCGGTCAAGTCCCCTTCGACCTCGAACACTGGACAAAAGTCGCCGAAGAAAAATACCCGAACGGCCTGCCGAAGCCGTATTCAGATGACCCGACGCAGTGGATTTTTCACGGGCACCCGGTGGGCAGCGACGACCCCTTGCAGGTGGCGGTGGCGCGGCTGCTGGGCTATCAGTGGCCTGCGGAACTCAGTCCACGGAAAACACAGAAAGCACAGAAAAAAGATTCAGAAGAAAATTCAGTGTCTTCTGTGCCTTCAGTGGACCCACATTCAATGGAACTGAGTGACGAGGCTTGGGAAAAGGTAGATCTCGCGGCGGGTTTGAACCATCTCGCCGACGAGGATGGCATTGTCTGCATCCCTCCCGTCCGGGGTGAAGCCTCCGCCGCCGACCGACTCCTCAACCTGCTGGCTGCCGCCTGGGAGCAGTCCACGGGAGAGGGTCCACGGAAAACACAGAAAGCACAGAAGAAAGATTCGGAGGAAGATTCCGTGCCTTCCGTGCCTTCCGTGGACCAAAATTCTTTTTCCAACTACCTCGGCAAACTCCTCACCGATGCCGAACAAAAGGACAAATCCCTCGAAGGCTGGCTGCGGGACCGCTTCTTCGTCCAGCACTGCAAGCGCTTCCAGCATCGCCCCTTCATCTGGCACATTTGGGACGGCCTGCGCGACGGCTTCGCCGCTCTGGTCAACTACCACAAGTTCGATGCCAAGGCCCTGGAGACCCTCATCTACACCTACCTAGGCGACTGGATCTCCCGGCAGCAGCAAGACATCCGCGACGGCGTGGACGGTGCCCAGGAAAAACTCGCCGCCGCCGAAACCCTCAAGCAACGCCTCGAAGCCATCCGCGAGGGCGAAGCCCCCTACGATATCTTCGTCCGCTGGAAGCCCCTGGAGGAGCAGTCCATCGGCTGGAACCCCGACCTCAACGACGGCGTGCGCCTCAACATCCGCCCCTTCATGACCGGCCCCGACCTGAAAAAGAAAGGCGCAGGCATCCTCCGCGAAAAGCCCAACATCCACTGGAAGAAAGACCGAGGCAAGGACGTCGAATCCGCCCCCTGGTTCCACCGCTTCCAAGGCGAACGCATCAACGGCCACCACCTGAGCCGTGAGGAGAAGGAAGCGGCGAGAAAGGACAAAGCATTATGATTAAATATCTAGAACTTAAAAATGTTGGACCTGCGCCAGAAATGTCGCTGGATTTCGAGAAACGACTAAACCTGATCACAGGTGACAATGGGCTGGGTAAAAGCTTTATCCTGGACATTGCTTGGTGGTCGATGACGAGAAAATGGCCGAATGAAGCCAATCCTCGACTCACCACCGGCAAAAAGGCGATTCCAAGTGGGAGCGGGGAAGCATCAATAAGTTTTGCATTTACCGGAAAAGCAAAACTTGAAAATTACTTGAGCACCTATCAGAGGAAAGAGCAGAGCTGGACGGGGCGTGCAGGACGTCCGGCAAATCCCGGCTTAGTTCTTTACGCTATGTCTGATGGCAGTTTTGGAGTGTGGGATCCGGCTCGAAACTACTGGAAAACTCAAGAAGGCGTCGATATCCAGGAGCGCCCTCCCGCGTATGTTTTTAGTCCGACTGAGATATGGGATGGCTTGCCTGAAGGTGGCACCGCATCCCTCTGCAACGGTTTAATTCGTGATTGGGCTTCCTGGCAGAAGGAGAAAGGCAACGCGTTTAAGCATTTGAAGCAGGTGTTGAAAAACCTCTCACCATCACACGAAGAAAAAATCGAGCCCGGGAGTCTGACTCGTATCAGCCTGGATGACGTCCGCGACATGCCGACAATCAAGGCTCCTTATGAAAAAGAAATTCCAATCGTTCATGCATCTTCGGGAATAAAAAGAATTGTCGCGATGGCTTACCTGCTCGTGTGGTCGTGGGAAGAGCATCAGCGCGCTGCAAAGCTCTTGGGTGATCAACCGACCAAACAAATCGTTTTTCTTATCGACGAATTGGAATCTCACCTCCACCCGAGTTGGCAGCGAAAAATTATGCCCTCTCTGCTTGAGGTAATGAAAGGTCTCTCAAAGAAGACTCAGGTCCAACTGGTGACCGCAACCCACTCTCCACTGATTATGGCTTCTGCTGAACCACTCTTTGATTCATCTCAAGATGCCTGGTTCGACCTGGATTTAGAAGACGGGGAGGTCGTTTCGAGAAAGCGTGAGTTTATTCGACGCGGCGATGTTAAGAATTGGCTTACCAGCGAAGCCTTCGATCTTAAATCCACTTATTCGTTGGAGGCTGAACAAGTGCTTGAAAAAGCAACCGAAACGCTTTCCAACGAATCGCTGGATGCTAACTCAGCAAAGCAGCTGGACGCCGATTTGCGCAAAGTTTTGTCTGATACCGATCCATTTTGGATGCGCTGGCGCTTTGTTGCCGAGAAGAAAGGCTGGCTTCAATGATTCACGTTCAAGAAAAGCCGGAACCGGCATCCTTTGATGCTCAAGTCAGACAGCCAGGACTTACATGGCTGAATAAAGAAAGCATTGATCTCGACCAGCCCGTCCCGCCAAAAACTGAGATAAAAGCGTGCTGGCGGGCATGTCTGGACGATCTTTATCGTAGCTACGACGGCTATTGTGCCTACCTGGCGGTGTTCTTTGAACGCACCACAGGCGTGGGAACAGTCGATCATTTCGTGGCAAAATCCAAACGCGCTGACCAAGCCTACGAGTGGAAGAATTATAGGTTGGCATGTTCTCGAATGAATAGCCGGAAACGTGATTATGAGGATGTGATAGATCCCTTTCATGTCCTCGAAGGCGATTTTTACCTGGAACTCATATCGGGCCGCATATTTGCGAACCCCGGTCTTGTAGATGAGCGTAAGTCCAAGATAAACGACTCGATTGTGAGGCTTGGCCTGGATGACGTCTGGAATCGTGAGATGAGAGCCCGTTATTATCAGGAGTATCGCCAAGGTTACTACAACGAGGATTTCCTAAAACGCCGTTCGCCTTTCGTGTGGAAAGAGGCGAATCGACAAGGCTTGCTTTGATGCTGTGTAGACCACTCCCGGTAACACTTTTCCTGCACAGTAACACCTCGACTGTTCCCGTGCCAAAATAATGTTACCGTATGGAAATCTGAAATCCAATTTTATATGAATATAATTCCAAAACGTAGAAGAAATGAGTAACCGAATAACAGGCTCCGAATTCTCCCTAGCTGATATTTTCAGCAAGAAATTCGAATATTTTATCCCGTCATACCAACGTCCCTACGCTTGGACGACAGATCAAACATCAGAGCTCTTTGATGATCTTTATGACTTTTTTAAAACGGAAAGCGACGAAGGCTATTTCCTGGGGAGCATTGTGCTGATCAAAAAAGATGGAGATCCGAAATCGGAAGTGATCGACGGCCAGCAACGACTCACGACAATTACCATCCTGCTCTCTGCGATCGCATCACGAATCGAGGGAGATGACCGCAAAGAGCTTTTGGCATACATTGTAGAGCCAGGAAAAAAGTATGAAGGCATCGAGGCAAAGCCCCGTCTCACGCTACGCGACCGCGACCGCGTATTCTTTGAAAAGTATGTGCAAGGACTCCAGTTTGATCTGCTCATGGCACTCGGGCAGCAATCGTTAGCGAATGAGTCGCAAAGGAATATTCAGCTGAACAGCGAATGCCTGCTCAAACGCATGGAAGCCAAATTCTCCAATGATCCGGTTGAACTTGATAAATTCGTGCAGTTCGTCCTGGGGCGCTGCTTTATCATTGCGGTATCTACCCCTAGCCAGCAGTCCGCATTTCGGGTTTTTTCAGTGATGAATAGCCGTGGTCTCGATCTCCAACCGACTGATATCATTAAAGCCGACTTGATTGGACAAATTGCCGACTCTGAGCAGCCGGAATATAATGAACGGTGGGAAGACCTTGAGGTCGAACTGGGCCGTTCTGGTTTCAACGATCTCTTTGCCTATGTGCGAATGATCTATGCCAAAGACAAAGCCAAGAAGGCACTCCTCGAAGAGTTTAGAACGCACGTGCTGCCACGAATGCACACACCGGAATCCCTGATCAGTGAAACCCTTGAGCCCTTTGGCGAGGCGCTCCACATACTCAAGGAAGGCAACTATCGAGCGGAGACCGATGCCCAACAGGCGAACAACTACCTTCGCTGGCTGAATCGTATCGACAACTCCGACTGGATTCCCCCGGCAATGCTCTTTTTGGCGCAAAAGAAAGATGATCCTGAGTATGTGTTATGGTTCTTTGAACGTATGGAACGACTGGCAGCCTTCATGCACATTTGCGCCTACAATGTAAATTGGCGAATTGATCGCTATGCTGAGGTCATTGAAGGATTGGAAAGCGACCACAATTTGAACAATCCAGTGCACGCGGTTGAACTTACAGAGGCTGAAATGAAACTGATGCGAGAGCGGCTGGATAGCGAGATTTATACGCTCACGGCGCGTCGCCGAAACTACCTGATCCTTCGTCTGGATTCCTTTGTCTCCGATGGTGGCGCTACTTATGATGCCAGCATCCTGACGATCGAACATGTGCTACCTCAAACCGTAGATTCTGCGAGCGAGTGGGCACAAACATGGCCGGAGCAAGAAAGGCGCAACTACTGGATCCACCGCTTAGGTAATCTGGTTCCGCTGAATATGCGCCGAAATCCTTCGGCGAGTAACTATGATTTCAAAAAGAAGAAGGAGAAATATTTTAAAGGAAGCAGCAATGTAACCTCGTATGCTCTGACTTCTCAGGTGACGACCCAAGAATCTTGGACAGAGGAAGACGTTAAGAAACGTCAATCCGATCTACTCGAAGTGCTTTTTGAGAAGTGGCGCTTAACCGCAAATAACTAAGTTTAAAGTTTCGTCTCATGCTCAAAAAAGAACTCCAGCAGATCATCAAAAACGGCGAGAACTCGGGCATCGAGTTCAAGCGGGACGATGTGCGCCCGGAGCAGTTGGCCAAGGAGGTCGTAGCCATGGCCAATCTGAACGGCGGTCGCCTGTTAATCGGTGTAGAGGACAATGGCGACGTCAGTGGTATTACGCGTCCTGATTTGGAGGCGTGGATCATCGACACGGTTTTTGGGCGCTATATCCACCCGACTATCATCCCTTTTTACGAGGAGGTGCAGTGGGACGCAGAAAAACGGGTGGCGGCGATCACTTTCACCACGGGTGCTGGTAAGCCCTACGTCGTGCGGTCTAAGGATCGGGAGGACATCTATGTGCGTCTGGGTAGCCAGTCACGACTGGCCACTCGTGAGCAGCAGGCCCGCCTGTTTTCCAGTGGAGGCTTGCTCCACTCGGAATTGCTTCCGGTGCCTGGGACGACGATGGAGACCATGGATCTGGTTCGCATCGAGAATTACCTCAAAGTCATCCTTAACGATCCCGACATCCCGAACAGTGCTGCCGCCTGGGAGGAGCGTCTGCTCAACCTCGGCTTTCTCGTCAACAGCACAGACGGGAAGTCTGCGTGCACGATGGCTGGCTTGGTTCTGTTCGGGGTGAAACCCAGACGATTTCTTAAGCAGTCTGGAATGCGGTTGGTGGTTTACCAAGGCGGGGACAAGGAATACAAAGCCTTGCTGGATCGTGTGCTGGATGCCCCGTTACTTGGCCGTTGGAGTCAGCAAGCAGGCAAAAAGGAGTTGGTCGATCATGGGCTAATCGAGGAATTTATTGAGGCGTTGCGGCCCTTTATTTACGAGGAGGGTTCCGACATTGACCCCAATCTACGGCGTGAAGGGCGCTGGAAGTATCCGCTGGAGGCGATCCGCGAGACGGTAATTAATGCCTTTATCCATCGTGACTGGACGAGGTCTGTTGAAGTCGAAGTCAATCTCTACGCGGATCGGCTGGAAGTGGTCAGCCCTGGAGCTCTGCCGAACTCGATGACCGTGGATAAAATGATTGCCGGGCTGCGTTCCCCGCGGAATCCGATACTGGTGGAAGTGTTGAGAGATTACGGCTATGTCGATGCACGGGGCATGGGGGTGCGGACGAAGATCATCCCCCTCATGCGCGCCGGAGGCAGCGAAGCCGTTTTTGAGGCAAGTGAAGATTACTTGAGGACGGTATTGAGGCAAATAAAGGGGCAAAAGAGCGCCCTTAATGCCTCTATAAATGAAAAATATCCCGCAATATCGGCGAATGTTGCCTCATTAAACTTGCTTCAGCGGCAAATCATAGAGTTCATTGAGGCAGATTCAGGTGTTTCCTACGAAAAATTGGCGGAAATGACTCAAAAGGACATCTCAACGATTCGGCGAAACATTCAAAAACTAAAAGGTATGGCACTACTGGAACGCGAAGGCTCGAAGAAAACCGGAAAATGGAGACTCAAATAGGATGGCACTGGTAATCAACGAACTGATCCGAGCCGTCCGCTCTGCATCTGTCTTCAATGCACAGATCCAGGTGCCGCCTGCCTGCATTCTCTGGCCGGACAAGGAGCGCCAATTCGAGGCGATTATCCCGAGGCTCCAGGAACAAATGCCTGAACTCTGCGTTCTGGGCAAATACGATGCCGCGCAACGCCGTGGCCCGGCCATTTGGCTGCGGGCGGCGATAGCGGGGCACTGTATGGATGCAGCCGAACCTGCTTTCGCGCAGGCGGTGGAAGAGGCTCAGGCTGCTTACAAGAGTGGAGGTGCCACACCCCAGCCGCCGGTGCCGATCATCTACCTGCCCGGCGTCGGGCGGCAGGATTTGAGAGCCGTCGAGAGTTGCCCGGATGAATTGAAGCCGCTCGCCGAACTTCAATATCGGGGTTGTATCTGGTCTCAGATCAATGCCAAGGATTGGACGATTCTGGCCTTTTTAAAAACCGACCAGGGAGGTCTGGGGCTCGACGTGGCACAAGACGCGGAAACGAAGCGTGCCATGCAACTTGCGCTTTACCGTCTCATCGACGAGGAGGTGGACTTACTTCAAGGCAAGCGTCTGGATCGGGACTTCTTCAATAAACTACTGACGAGTGGAGATCCGACACGTGATCTCCTTCTGTGGATTGACCAGGGAGACGGCTTCAGGAAGTCGATGGGTGAAACAGAATGGCAGGCCTTTGTCGAAGTGACACGTTCGCAGATGGGCTTTGATCCCGGCAAGGAGGGTCAACTCAGCGCAGCCGAGAAATTGGCCGGACACGAAGGACCATGGTCTCCCGTCTGGCAGCGCTACATGGAGGCACCAACACGGTATCCTTCAATACCGGGTCTGATCGAGCGCTGCCCGACCCCGAACGACTTATTTGCGGACCCAAGCGGTTGGCCGCAGTTGAACACCAGTAAAGAGCGTGAGTTACAAACCGCCCTGAAAAAGCTGGAAAACCTGGCACCCCATGATGCTAGAAAACGTGTGCGTGAACTGGATCAGGAACACGGTGAACGGCGGTCGTGGGTTTGGGCGCAGTTGGGACAGAGTCCGCTGGCTGTGGCTATCGGAGATTTGGCCGAGGTCGTCCGTATCTGCGAGCAATCGCTGGCGGTTGCCAATGTTGATGACATGGTGGCTATTTATAAAATCAGTGGATGGCAGGCAGATTTATCGGCACTGAATGCGATCAAAGCGGTTCCGAAAGGGGAAGCACTTGAAGCGGTGCAAGTGGCACTAGCTGCCATTTATTTGCCATGGTTGGATGAAGGGGCGCGACAGCTTCAAAAGCTGGTGACGCAACAGGGGTATCCTGGCCCCAAGGCAAGCGAGCCTGCTTTTCAGCACGTCGAAGCCGGCATGGTGATCTTCTTTGTCGATGGGCTTCGTTTTGACCTGGCGCAGAAACTGGCTGACCAATTGGAAAAGCGTGGTGTTGAATTTGAACGAGAGCATGGCTGGTCAGCACTACCAAGTGTGACAGCCACAGCGAAACCCGCAGTTTCTCCGGTTCGGCAAGAGATCACAGGAGCCGACGTCAGCGATGAGTTTGATCCTGTGGTCAAGGCTACCGAAAAGTCGCTCAAAGGCGGACACCACTTCAAGAAGCTTCTCGGCGATGGCGGGTGGCAAATACTCGCAAATGGAGAAACGGGTGATACCAGCGGCATGGCCTGGACGGAGATCGGCGATATCGACAAGGAGGGCCATGCGGATATCAGTAAGTTTACCAAAAATTTGGATAGCCTGCTCCTGAGTGTTGAGGAGCGCATCTTGGAACTAATCGGTGCTGGTTGGAAACGGATCGAGCTGGTTACCGACCATGGCTTTTTGGCCTTAGTAGGAGGCTTGCCGACAACCAAGCTTGGCAGCACGCTCTCCGAGAATACCTGGGGCCGTTGCGCCGCGCTCAAGCCGGGTGCGCAGAGTGAAGAGGCGCATTACTCATGGTTCTGGAACCCGGCACACAGTTTTGCTTTGGCAAGTGGAGTCAATTGCTACGGCCGCAGCCGTGATTACGCACATGGCGGCCTTTCGCTTCAGGAATGCCTGACGCAACGGTTTACCATCACCGCGTCAAACTCTTCAAATAGTAGCGTTAAGGTTACCGATAAGTTGTGGAGAGGCATGCGCTTTACGGTCGCGATTGAAAGCTCAGGTGAAGGATTGCTGCTGGACGTTCGAAAATACGCAGGCGATCCGGGCAGCTCCCTCGCCATGAATCCGAAGGCGTTTAAGGATGGTAAAGCATCGGTGGTGATCGAGGACGACAGTCTACAGGACACAAAGGCTTTTGCGGTCATAACAGGAGAAGATGGCGAACCTGCAGCTCAATTTGAAACCCAGATCGGAGGAATGTAACTATGGCAGAATTGGATGAACTAGATAGGCTGGCAGCGAAAACCTTGGAAGGATACCTTGTGCGCAAGGATCTGGTTCGAACCTTCAGCAGGCAATTCCCGGTGCCGACCTACGTCGTCGAATTCCTGCTCGGCAGGTATTGCGCCAGCGTCGACGATGAAGAAATCAGCGAAGGCCTGGAGATTGTGCAGCGGCAATTAAAATCCAAAACGGTCAAAGCGGGCGAAGAGGAGCTGTTTAAGGCGCGGGCCAGGGAAGACGGCGAGGTGAAGATCATTGATCTGCTCACGGCACGCCTGGATGCCAAAACGGACTCTTACGTGGCCGCACTGCCAAGTCTGAGACTCGCTGATGTGCGCATCTCCGCCGAAGAAGTCAGTAATCACGAGCGGATGCTGACAGGAGGCTTCTACGCTGAAGTGACATTGAGCTACGATGCGTCAATCGCCCAGGAATCCAACGGGCGCCCCTTCGGCGTTCAAAGCATCCGCGAGATTCAACTTTCCAAGCGTGATGTGTTGGATGTCTTGGCGGCAGCTCGCAGTGAGTTCACCACGGAGCAGTGGATTACGCTGCTGTTCCGGTCCATTGGAATCGAGTCGGAAACGCTGGGTGAGCGCCAAAAGATTGCCATGCTCCTCCGAATGGTTCCATTTGTGGAGCGAAGCTATAACATGGTCGAACTCGGACCGAGAGGAACCGGCAAAAGCCATCTGTTCCAACAAGTTTCGCCTTACGCCCACCTCATCTCCGGAGGCAAAGCGACCGTTGCCAAAATGTTTGTAAACAACAGCAACGGCCAGCGAGGTCTAGTCTGCCAATACGACGTGGTGTGCTTCGACGAGGTATCCGGGGTCTCGTTCGACCAGAAGGACGGTGTCAATATTATGAAGGGCTACATGGAGTCGGGCGAATTCAGTCGTGGCAAGGAGAGCATCCGTGCCGACGGCAGTATTGTTCTGGTTGGCAATTTTGATGTGGACGTCGAGCACCAACAACGAATCGGGCACCTGTTTGGTCCTATGCCGCCGGAGATGCGAGACGATACGGCTTTCATGGATCGCCTGCACGCCTATTTGCCCGGATGGGATATTCCGAAAATCGGCAAAGAAATACTCACCGACCATTTCGGGCTTGTGAGTGACTTCCTCTCCGAGTGTTGGACGCAACTGCGTTCGCAGACCCGCCTGAGTGCCATGCAAAACCGCATCAGCTACGGAGGTGCGCTTTCCGGCCGGGATGTGAATGCCGCCAACAAAACCGTCAGCGGGTTGCTCAAGTTATTGTTCCCGGGCGGGACTGAGGACATTTCCGACGAAGATCTTGAGTGGGTGGTCCGAATCGCCCTGGAAGCAAGGCGGCGCGTCAAAGAGCAGCAGAAGCGAATCGGAGCCGCGGAGTTCAGGAACACCCACTTCAGCTACACCATTGGCTTGGAAGGCGTGGAGAAATTTGTATCCACGCCGGAACTGCGGAGCGAAAACAGCATTGGCGACGATCCCCTCGAACCCGGCCAGGTCTGGTCGATCAGCCCGGGCGATCCTGATGGCGAACATCCCGGTCTCTACCGCCTGGAAACCAATGTCGGTCCCGGCAGCGGGGTGAAGATCCTCAACAAGCCCGTTCCGCCCGCCTTCCGGGAGAGCGTCGGCTATGCCGAGCAAAACCTGTATGCCCGATCCCTGCAACTGGTAGGAGACAAGGACCCCCGGCAGCATGAGTTCACCGTCCAACTGCGGGCCTTCGATGCCGCAAAAAGCGGAGCCAAGCTGGGGGTGGCCACACTACTTGCACTCTGCACCGCCCTCCTGCGCAAGAGTATCCGGGGCGGTCTGGTCGTCATTGGGGAGATCAACCTCGGCGGCTCGATTGAGCCCGTCCACAATGCCGTCGAAATGGTGGAGATCGCCGTCGAAAAAGGAGCCGCCGCCGTCCTCATGCCGGTCACCTGTCGCAAACAACTCTTCGACCTCTCCGACGACATGGCCACCAAGGTCGATATTCATTTCTACCAAGACGCCAAAGACGCGCTACTGAAGGCCATCGCCGATAACTGATTCGAAGCGGCAAAGTAAGTGTTCTTTTTCCGCATCTTCCCGCCGGGCCTTTTTTGGGCTAATCTCGACGGCATGAAACAAGTATCAACCAAAGTAAAACAGATGCGGCGTAGCCGCTCGGGAGATCAAGGAGCTGCTGGAATGGTTCGCGCGTTCCGGTTTGACGCCAGGAGCGCGAGCTTGCCCAGCTCGCCGGAGGGCAACTGCGGCCGGATGCTGGCGAAGAGTGCCGACGGCGGCTCATAATCCCGGATCTGCGGGATCGCTCGCTCAAATCTAGCCCCTGCACCCAATTCGAAAACGGCTCCAACCGGAGCGGTTTTTTATGAAGAAAAAGGCTTGGCTAAAATGGCGGGTAATCTCCTGGCGTAAAGCCAGTCGCTACTACGAACACTACCCTTAACCCCACTCTTCTTTTCCGCCTTTGTTATCATGACGCTTTTGGCCCTGGCTGAATTTCTGAATTGCGGTCTTTCCATTGGCCTGTGGGCCGGTTTTAGTCTTCGGCGTGCAAACTGCGAAAATTGAAATGAAGGAGCTGGTTTTCTTTGCCCGGCATGGCGTGTTGGCGGAGGAGGCGAAACTGGGGCAGCGTTTTCGGCTGGATGTGGTCGTTGAGCTGGCGGGGCCACTCGATCTCTCGCTGGATCAGCCGGAGGCCACGGTGAACTATGTCGAACTCTATAATCGGGTCGAAACGATATTTACCGGGCGGCGGTTCAATCTGATCGAAGCGGCTGCGGATGCGATTGCCTTGGGGGTTCTGGAAGCGTTCGCCCAGGTGCGGTCGATCTCGGTCAAGGTAAAAAAGCCCTCCGTGCCGGTGGATTGTGTCTGCGACTACTTTGCGGCGGAGGTGACCCGGTGCCGCTAGCCACCGCCTACATCGCGCTTGGCAGTAATCTGGGGGACCGTCTGGGGCAGATGCAGACGGCCCTAGACCGGCTGACGCAACAATCTGTCGTCGTGCAGCAAATCAGCCCGGTCTATGAAAACCGTGCGGTGGGCATGGGCGTGGCCGACCCTTTTCTGAATGCAACCGCCGCGATCAAAACATCCCTGGCCCCGCTGGCTCTGCTGGACCTCTGTCTGGACGTGGAGGGGCAGCTCGGCCGGCGACGCTCGCGGCAGTGGGCGCCGCGGACGATTGATCTCGATATCATTGCCTACGCAGAGCTGGAGCTCTCGACTGATCGACTGAGGTTGCCGCACCCGCGGATCGAAGAGCGGGATTTTGTCCTGCATCCGCTACGGGATATCGCGCCTGATTTAACGATACGCGGGCGGCGGGTGGCGGATCTGGCGGCAGAATTGCCCATGGATGCGTTGACTCGCTGTGGGTTTTCTTTGCACGCTCCACGAGTATGAAACCGAAGATCGAGATTGAATACTGCCCGGGTTGCCGCTGGCTATTGCGGGCGGCGTGGACGGCTCAGGAGTTGTTGACGACGTTCGAAGCGGATCTCGATTCCGTCAGTCTGAAACCTTCGGAAACCGGGGGAACGTTTGCCGTGCGCGTCGATCGCCATCTGCTTTGGGACCGTAAGACGGCCGGGCGCTTCCCGGAGATGAAAGAACTCAAACAGCGCCTCCGCGATGTTATCACGCCGGAGCGCGACCTCGGGCACAGCGATACAACTGACCGGCAAAAATAAAATGGAAAACGAAATATCCCAAGCCTGCATGGCTGCCGCTGAGCATCTGGCCGATGCGGTGGATGCGCTGCATTTCAGCGAGCCCACCACCCACATTTACAACCCGCTGCGCTATGCCTGGGCGGGGCATCGAAGCTATCTGACTCAACATGCGGGCGACCGTAAAAAGGTCATTTTTTTGGGGATGAATCCGGGGCCTTTCGGGATGGCACAAACCGGCGTCCCCTTCGGTGAAATTTCGCTTGTGCGGGATTGGGTCGGGGTGGACGTTGCCATTGAGCGCCCCGTAAACGAACATCCCAAACGGCCCATCGATGGCTTTGCCTGCACGCGAAGCGAAGTGAGCGGGCGACGGCTCTGGGGGCTTTTCGCCGAAAAATATCCCGATGCCCGTGATTTTTTTGCGGATCACTTCGTGGCTAATTACTGCCCGCTGGTTTTCATGGAAGCGACCGGGCGAAACCGCACCCCCGATAAGTTGCCCGCTGTCGAAAGTGCGGCCCTTTACGCAGCCTGCGATGCCCATCTGCGCACTCTGGTCGATGTGCTCCGGCCGACATGGATCATCGGCGTGGGCGCTTTTGCGGAGACCCGCGCCAAGGTGGCCCTGGAGGGCTACGATCTGCAAACGGCCCGTATTTTGCACCCCAGTCCGGCCAGCCCCGCCGCGAACCGCGGTTGGGCACAGCAGGCAGAAAAACAACTCAAGGCGCTCGGTGTTTGGTAGTCCTTGTGCTCCTAATCCTAGTCCTAATCGTGCTCGTAAGCGTGCCACGTAATCGTAATCGTTCTCGTTCTCGTAATCGAAGAACCGATTCGGAGTCGGATTAGGATTACGAGCACGATTAGGATTACGAGCACGATTAGGATTACGAGCACGATTAGGATTAGGATTACGATTAGGATTACGATTACGGGAAAGAGTTTTCTTAATAGTCGGTGGGTCGGCCTGCATTGATGTAGACTAATTTTATGTCGGCCGTGTATTATGTATGCTTATGTTAAGCAACCCAGATTCCTCGCAAGCTTTCAACTATCCGACAATCATTCAGGGCGGCATGGGGGCGGGCGTCTCCAATTGGCGTTTGGCGCGTGCGGTGGCTGAGCGAGGCCAGCTCGGGGTGGTGTCCGGCACTGCTCTCGACACGGTTTTAATCCGCCGCCTGCAGGATGGTGATCCGGACGGACACATGCGGCGTGCTCTGGCTGCATTTCCCCAACCTGAGATGGTCCGTCCCATCCTGGACGCGTGGTTTGTTCCCGGGGGCAAACCGGCCGATGCGCCCTACAAACTGAAGCCGCTACCTACCGCTGAAATGCTGCGCGAGGATGAGGCGCTCCTGATCGTGGCTAATTTTGTCGAAGTCTATCTCGCGAAAGAGGGGCATGCAGGCATGGTCGGGATCAATCTTTTGGAAAAAATCCAACTACCAACCTTGCCCTCGCTGTTTGGGGCCATGTTGGCCGGTGTGGACGTCGTCATTATGGGGGGTGGCATACCGCTGGGTATCCCCGGGGCCCTCGATAAAATGGCGCGGCTTGAACCCGTGGAGATGCGCCTGAACGTGGTGACCTCGGACCGTGATCGTGTCTATTCGACATCCTTTCATCCGGGGACGCACATGCGTGCGGCGCAGGATGTTTTGAGTCGGCCTTTGTTCTTCGCTGTCATCGCTTCGGATGTGCTGGCCAAGACGCTCGTGAAAAAGGCCAATGGACGGGTCGATGGATTTATCATCGAGCACCACAATGCCGGTGGGCACAACGCGCCGCCCCGGCGGGGCGATGCCTACGGTGAGCGGGACGTGTGCTCGGTCGAAAAAGTGGCCGGTCTCGGGCTGCCTTTCTGGTTGGCCGGAGGGTGTGCTTCGCCCGATCAGGTGGCTGCTGCCCGGGCGCTGGGGGCTCGCGGTGTGCAAATCGGCACGGCATTTGCCTGCTGTGAGGAGTCCGGGATTCTGGAGACGATCAAGGCCGAGATCATCGGGATGCACCGTGCTGGCAAACTCGATGTGATCACAGATTTCAAGGCTTCACCGACCGGTTATCCGTTCAAGCGGGTCGAAGTCGAGGCCAACGGGCGGCGCGATGCCTGCCGGGCCTGCGATCTGGGCTACCTGCGGACGATTTATGCCAAAGACGATGGCACCCTCGGCTACCGCTGCCCGGCCGGACCGCGCAAACCATTTTTGAGTAAAGGTGGCACCCCCGAAGAAGCCGAGGGTAAACACTGTCTTTGTAATGGATTACTCGCTACGATTGGCCTCGGCCAGACACGACGGGGAATCCCGGTGGCGCCCCTCGTCACCTGGGGTGAGGATATGGGCTTCCTCGACCCGATACTGGGGACGGATCGCTCGAGCTACACCGCAGGCGAAGTGTTGGACTATTTGCTGCCCGGTGGGTGCTGCGTCGCATCGTAGGGGCTTCACTCTGTGAAGACCGTAGTCGGCTTAATAAGATAAGCGGTCTTCACAAGTGAAGCCCCTACGGTTTTCAAAAGTGAAGCCTCTACGGTCTTCACAAGTGAAGCCCCTACGGTTTTCACACTGTTTCAAAAGCACGATTCGTTCCTTTAAATTTCGAAGATTTTCCTTAACCTCAATTCTTATGCAACAATCAGCCATACGCCATCACAGCTTCGGGGATCCGCTTGAAGTGTTGAAACTTGAGAAGATCGAACAGCCGGAACCAAAGGCGGGTGAGGTCCGGGTGCGACTCGAGGCGGCTAGCATCAATCCCTCGGACTACGGGATGATTGGCGGTAGCTATGGGCGGCTCCGTGAACTCCCCGCCGTGGCGGGCCGGGAAGGGGTGGGCACCGTCGACGCTCTGGGCGAGGGGGTTAGCTCGGTTAGCGTGGGCACCCGCGTGCGTTTTCCTGGAGAAGCCGGGGCATGGCAGGTCTCGGCTTGTGCGGCCGCCGACGAACTCATCGTCGTGCCGCCCGATGTGCCGGTCGAGCAGGCAGCGGTTTCCTTTATCAACCCGCCCACGGCGTATTGTCTGCTCAAGAAAATCGTCGATTTGCAGCCGGGCGACTGGGTCTTGCAAAATGCGGGAAACTCGGCGGTCGGTCTGTCTGTGATTCAAATGGCGAAGGCTTTCGGTTTAAAAACCATCAGCCAGGTCCGCCGGGAAGAACTGGTCGCGCCACTCGAAGCGATGGGTGCCGACCATGTTGTCATGGAGGGCACCGGTTGGGCGAAGGGCGTTGGGGAGATCACCCGCGGAGCTCCGGTCCGCCTGGCGCTCAACTCAATCGGAGGGGAAAGTGCGATCGACCAAATCAAGGCACTCGGTGAAGGTGGTACGCAGGTAACTTTTGGCGGTATGGTGGGGGACAAGGTTCGCTTTCCCACCCGGTTTTTGATTTTTAATGACGTCCGCATGGTCGGCTTTTGGTGGGATTCGTTTGCCCGCCGTCTCGGTGGCGGCGGGGTGCGCGAGGTCATGCAAGCGGTTTATGCGATGATGGCCGAGGGGACGCTCAGCCTTCCTGTCGAAAGCCGCTATCCGTTCAGCGAATACGAGCTGGCCATCAAACATGCCAATCAGCCCCGCTTGGGTAAAGTGCTCCTCGTGCCATAGTCACGGCAAGCCTTGTGGCGTGTCCGCTTGCGGACGCCCTGGCGACAACCCCGACAGCCAACCCCCAACAGGCGCTCGCGAGCGAGCACGCCACGTGAAAAAACGTATTGGATGCGATCCTAACGCAGCCAGCGTTTCCAATCCTCGCGATAGGCTTCGGCATTGCGCCAATCGACCACGCGGGGCGTCGTGCGCTGAATTGCCGACTCGGGGGCCTGGTCATTGTGGAGTTTTTCAATGAGGGTTTCCACGCTGCGATAACCCCAGTCGTAGTAGGGGTGGACGATGAGTGCGTCGAGATAGCCCTGATCGACGTAAATAAAAGCCGAAGGCGTGGATTGGATTGCGACGACCGGGCGGTCCCCGGGCTTCCAGGGCAGGGCGGGCATGCCCAGGAGCGGCCAGTCTTCGAGAAAGACCCAGGCGTCGATTTGATCGTTTCGATCCGCCTCCTCGGCTGCGTGAATGGCTGCCGTGGCGGATCGGTAGTCCGGCCGACAGGTAACCGTTGTGGCAATCCGGCGATAGCCGAGAACCTCGCGCAAACCGGAGAGACGCTCTTCCAGCTCGGTGCTTGGACTTTCACTGGTCAGGATAGCAACACGCCCCCGGGACGGAAGTTTCGCCAGAATAGCGCGTCCGGCCATACGGCCCGCCTCGACCTCGTCGGCCAACAGAGCGGCCAGCGGCTCCATGTCCGGTAGCTGCCGCTCGAAATAGATGATCCTCTGACCCTGATCCCGGGCGAATTGAACAGATTTGGCGACCTCTGGGGAATCTTCCGGGCTG
This sequence comes from Verrucomicrobiota bacterium, assembly GCA_009908325.1. Taxonomy (GTDB): domain Bacteria; phylum Verrucomicrobiota; class Verrucomicrobiia; order Opitutales; family Coraliomargaritaceae; genus Thalassobacterium. Next base: position 26,747 of record JAAAPI010000253.1, read on the forward strand.
ATAATCAGGCCGTCGGCGTTTTCGATAAATAGCTCGGCGAGAGCGATTGTCTGGTCGGTGCCTTGGGACTGATTGGGCGTGTGGACCAAAAGTTCGACGTCGATTGAGTAGCGCTTGCTCAGATCCAGCGCCGCCGCCTTGGCACCTTCGTTCGCGGCTTGGTAGATCGTGTCATTCTGATCGCGGCCCACCATGCCGAGTCTGTATTCACCCAAAATCTCGCGGTTTTGGGCAGGGGCGTTGCCGGTGACTATGACAAAGAAAATGAGGAGGACGCGGAGGTGCATGGGTTGATTCACGTTAGGCTTTCACTCATTACAGTGAATCGGCTCTCAAGTTCGTTTACGAAGAAATGCACCCCGGGAATGTCGTCGAGTAGCCCGGCGATGTCATAACCCTTCTCCAAGCGGGAGAGGCGCGGTTCAGCGGTTTGTAAATCGTTTTCGTCTATTTTCGTCAACATTTTTGATATTTTGGGATTTTGCATCAATGCAAATTCAGCAAATAGAAACGGCGAGAAGGCGGTCTACAATTTTGGGAGAGCTGAACCCGTGTGGACGGATGAAAAACGATCCCGCCAAAGATGATGAAACTGTTTGCAAGTTGGGGTGCTTGGCAAGAATTTATCACCACGCATCGCGCTGTCTCTTTTTCCCTCAAAGAGGTGAGGAACTAGGACGCGGGCTTTTTCCCGTGTGGGGAGAGGTGATCGTTGATTGCTCCTCGATTCATGGGAAATAGCTCGAGACAATCCTGAGATATCCTGTAAGCGTTGTCACTTTTCGAATATGGTTAACGCGCAACGGGTTGCAGGCCGAGCTGCCTGCGTTTGGCGCGGTCTTCCGGCTGATTTTCCGACCAATAATAACTGTTCATGATGCGGTCTTGCAGGTGGGCGGTGGTGGTGCCGTGGGGCCCGGCGTCCGTCCAGGAGTT
>JAAAPI010000239.1 GCA_009908325.1 Verrucomicrobiota bacterium
AATGCCACCGATCCCGACGAGGGCGGCCACGTCGTAAATCGTGACCGAAAACTGGCGCACAAGGTAACCGGCACCGTGGTCCGGCGCGACCAGCTTACCGGGAATGATGTTCCAGTAGAGGTCAAGCAGGTGGAAGCCCAAAATCCAGACCGACACGGCAACCGTCCGCCAGACGACCACCTTGGTCTTATACCAAAGCAGCAGGAGGAAGGGCGTGAGAAAGTGGCCGAAAATCAGACCCATGCTGACCCACCACCAGCTGTTTAGGTTACCGTCGAAGTTTTTCTCGCGGATATTATACCAGAAGACTTCTTCCGGAATGTTTGCGCTATAAATCAGGAAATACTGCGAGAAGCTGATGTAGGCCCAGAACACGGTGAACGCGAGCATCATACAGCCGATGTCGTAGCGGTGGGCCTGTTTGAGGATACCTTTGAGGTAGCCCTTGGCCGCAAGAATCACGCAAAGGATGATGATCGAAGCGAGGGCGGCCCGCATCGCGGCTGCGAAAAACCAAACCCCATACATGGTGGAGAACCAGTGATACTCCAACGATTTGAACCAGTCGATCGAAGCCACGGTGGCGCCGATCGCACAGAGAAAGAGGCCGATGGCGGACAAACGCCGGGCGGAGTGGGTGTTGTTCACATTGCCGGTTGTATCCGTATCGAAGGACCACTTGCGAAGCAGGGCGGCGACTCCGATAAAAATGATGAAGACACCAACCGCGCGGGCGGCGAAGAACTCGATGTTGAGGTAAGGCGACTTCCATTCGTAGAGGGGGTCGGTCGCCACGGTTCCATGGCCGGGAAGCGCATTCGTGCCATCCATCCACTTCCAGAGCAGACCCGCATTTTCGTGAAAGATCGGAATGGCAAGGAGCGGGAGAAAAAGCAATAGCAGGTAGGGCAGCGCCGCGAAGCAGTGCTCACACTGGCGGCGAATAATGGTCGGCCAACGGGCGTGGAAAACATACCAGATCTGCACGAGGAAGAGCATGCCCACGACAATCGAGAGCCAGAAACCAATTGCGACCAGCCAGCTCATGATGGGGCGCACCTCACCCGCATCCCAGCCCTGCTTGAAACCGAATAGCGCGATAACAATGCCGACGATTCCGGCGATGAGGGCAATCGTCCCCGCTTTGTTGCTACCTTGTGTGTTCGTTGTGTCCGAAATCATAGTATTAAAGTCCCAACTCGGTGCGTTGTGCGGCAGTCAAGGCGTCGGCGCTGGCGTTCTGCGAGAGTTGCAGCGCGCGCACATAGAGAACAATGGCCCAGCTTTCTTCAGGTGAGAGACGGTCCTTTAAGCCATACATGAGGCCTTTCCCGTTCATGATCACGTCGTAGAGGTAGCCGTCCGTCTCCCCGCGAAGACGGTCGTCGTGGTAGGAGGCCGCCAAAACGCCGTAGGGCTTGGTCACCCCGTTGCCATCTCCAGCCGCGCCGTGGCAGGATGTACAGAAAATCTCGTAGCGCTCCCGCCCCTGCTCGATCAGCTCGTAGCTGACCTCGATGGGAAGCTTGGCGATAAAATTACCCTCGGCATCCTTCCCGTGCCGGTAGGCCGTGTCGCCCAGACGCTTGTCGGCGAAGTCTTCGGAGAAGACGGCCTGTTGATTGAGATAATTGCCACGGGCGACGGTGCCCGCAGGAATCGGCCGGTCGTTGCGGCGGTCCTGAAAAAAGGAGTTCTCCATCTGCGGCTTGAACTTGGCCTGATGGTCCATATCCGGGAAAACTTCCAGGGGTGTCTTTTCCGTGAGCGAACCGCGGAAACCAAGAATGGTCACCGTGGCAACGATCGCGAAAACGTAGATGATGAGAAAAATGCGCATGATACTAAAGTCCTAGGCGGAGACCTCCTCGATGTCCGTGCCCCCGATTTCTTCGAGAAACTGGCGTGTGGTGACCGCATCGAATCGCTCGTCGCGGGCTTCGATCGCGATGACGAGCCGGTCGCCGGAAACTTCGAGAAATTTTTCGCTGTTAAACAGCGGGTTATAGTGCTGCGGCAACAAATTGGTCAGAAACATGCCGCCGAGCGTGCCGAAGGCCGCCAGGAGAATGGTCAACTCATACATGATGGGAAAGGGAAAGACCGGACTGAAGTAAGGCTGTGCGCGCACAATGATCGGGTAGTCGAAGGCATTCATATACCAGACCATAAAAAGGCCCGTGCAGAAGCCCGTGATGCCACCCAGAAAGGTGAAAATCGGCACCTTGGAGCGTGGGTGCCCCTGGGCTTCGGGCATACCGTGCACGGGGAACGATGAGTAGGTGTCCCACTTTTTGTAACCGGCATCCCGGACCTTCTCCGCCGCATGGAAGAACGAAGGGGTGTCGGGAAACGAAGCAATGATTCCGTATTTTTCAGACATTAGTGTTGGTCTCCTTGTCCTTGGGCCGCATCGCCATGGCCGTGTCCGTGGCCATGGGCATCCGCCTGAGGCATGACAAATTTAACTTCCGCAATCGGCATGAGTGGCAGGAAGCGGAGGAAGAGTAGAAAGAGCACACTGAAGAGGCCGAAGGTTCCGAAGAAGGTAAGGATATCGACAATCGTCGGCGAGTAGTAGCCCCAGCTGGAGGGCAGAAAGTCGTTGGCCAGCGAAGTCACCGTGATGACGAAGCGCTCGAACCACATACCGACATTAATAAAGATGGACATGACCCAGACCAGCGCGGCGTTTTCCCGAACCTTTTTGAACCAGAAGAGCTGCGGGGTGAAGACGTTGCAGCTGAACATCATGACATAGGCCCACCAGTATTGACCGAAGGCCCGGTTGATGAAGGCGAAGCTCTCGTAGGGGTTGGCCCCATACCAGGCGATGAAAAACTCCATGATGTAGGCGTAACCCACGATCGAACCCGTGCCCAGGCAGATCTTACACATATTGTCGATGTGCCGCTGGGTGATGAGATCGTGCAGACCGTAAAGCGCACGCAGCGGCAGCATGAGCGTAAGCACCATACCAAAGCCGGAGAAAATGGCACCGGCCACGAAGTAAGGCGGAAAGATGGTGGTGTGCCAGCCCGGCAGCACCGCGAGGGCAAAGTCGAAGGAGACGATGGTGTGCACCGAGAGCACCAGCGGCGTGGAAAGCCCGGCCAGAATCAAATAGGCCATCTCATAGTTGCGCCAGTGGTTGCCCGCATTGCGCCAGCCCATGGCGAAAATCGCATAAAAATTCTTACGGAAGACGTCCATTCCGTAGGCGACCTTCTGAGCAATGGCACTGGGTCCTTCATAAACACCGGCCTTCAGGCGTTGCACCGCGCGGTCGCGCAGAACGCCGAGATCGGGGATCATCCCCATATACCAGAAGAGCACGGAAACCGTTCCGTAAGTCGAGACTGCGAAGACGTCCCACTCCAGCGGCGAGCGGAATTGCGGCCAAATCACATTGGAATTGGGGATGGGGAAGAGCCACCAGGCGAACCAGACCCGTCCGACGTGAAAGAGCGGAAAGATACCGGCACAGACCACCGCGAAAATCGTCATCGCCTCGGCCGCCCGGTTAATCGAGGTTCGCCAGCCCTGCTTGAGCAGGCAAAGCACCGCCGAAATCAGCGTCCCGGCGTGGCCGATACCGATCCAGAAGACGAAGTTGACGATGGCCCAGCCCCAATTGATCGGGTTGGCCAGGCCCCAGACACCGACACCGGTGCTGACGAGCCAAAGCAGGCCCAGGCCGGTAAACGATGCCGTGACCAGCGCAACCGCCATACAAATCCACCACCAGGTGGGGGTCTTGGTTTCGACGATGCGGCAGATCTTGTCCGTTACCCAATTGAAGTCACGGTTGTTCGTGACGAGGGGCTGTTCATGGAGTTCGGCGGGCTGCACCTTGGCCAGCAGAGCGGCTTGGGTCGCGTCCATTGAACTGTCTTGAGTCGTGGTAGCCATGTGAATCGGTTCGCAGGTAATTAGGAAAGTTTCAGAGATTAGTGAGCCTCCGGCGCGCCGCCGTGCGCAGCTTCATGATCGTGCCCGGAGCCGTCCGGATAACCTTCGGCACTGTGTCCACCTCCACCGTAGCGCTCTTTGTATTGAGCGTAGGCATACGGCTTGTCGTAGGCATCCGGCATCTTCGGGTTCGGGTTGCGCAGGCGGGCCAAGTAGGTCGTGCGCGGACGAACGTTGAGATAGCCGAGCACGGAGTAATTCCGGTCACTGGCTTTCATTTTCGAGACCTCGGTCTCGGCATCAGAGATGTCGCCGAAAGTAATCGCATCGGTCGGGCAAACCTGCTGGCAGGCCGTCTTGATCGCACCGTCGCGCACCCTGATGTCGCCGGAGGCACCGGCCAGGCGCTTCTGGTCCGTCTTGGCCGCTTCGATGCGCTGGGTGCAGAAGGTGCATTTCTCCATGACGCCACGCATACGGATGGTCACGTTGGGGTTCTTCTGCATCTTGCCCAATTCGGGCTCGTCCACCGGGCCGAGCGGGCCCTTGTAGAACTCACCAATCTGGCGCTTGTTCCAATCGAAGAAGTTGAAGCGGCGCACTTTATAGGGGCAGTTGTTCGCGCAATAGCGAGTGCCCACGCAGCGGTTGTAGGCCATCACGTTCAGCCCCTGGCTGTCGTGGACCGTAGCATTGACGGGGCAGACCTGCTCGCAGGGTGCGTTTTCACAGTGCTGGCAAAGCATGCCCATAAACGAGACTTGAACGTCTTCGGGAACTTCGGTTTGGTCGTATTTTTCAGCGGAGAAATAGCGGTCGATGCGCATCCAATGCATTTCGCGACCGCGCAGAACCTGATCCTTACCGACGATGGGGATGTTGTTCTCGCTTTGGCAGGCCACCACACAGGCGGAACAACCCGTGCAGCTGTTCAAATCAATCGCCATACCCCACTGCTGCATGTCCGGGTATTTTTTGCGGGCTTCTTCGCCCTGCCAGACTTTCACGTTGGGCGCGGGCTCGGCAAAGCTGGGGTGCTCGTAGGCCGAGTTGCCCCGATATTGATTGACCGATTTTTCCTGAAGCGATTTGTCGTCGTCTTTCCCGTAGTTGGCCGGAGCGTGCGATTCCACGCCCATCTCGTTGGCAAAATTCGGGTGCTTCTTGTAGTAGTCCGAAGTCCCTTCCCGGATGATTGCCCGTCCTTCCATCGACCAGTGCTCCTGCGTGTTGGCCAGCTCGTGAACGGCTGAGGTGAGTTGCAGGACCCCGCCGGTCGCAATAGCCGGATGCTGCGCCTCGCGCACCGGGTAAGCATTAAAACCGACCCCTTGGCCGACGCGGCCCACGACCTCGCGACCCATGCCGAGCGGCAGGACGACAGTATAGTTCGCCATGCCCGGCACTACGTGGATGGGGCCTTTCAATTTGCGTCCGTTCAACATGAGTTCGGCGACGACGGCCTGCTCCTTGCCCCGGTTGAATTGCGCCTTGTTTGTCTGCGGCTTTGAAGAACTCGCTGTCCTTATTCATGGGCTTTTTGCCCGGAAAAATTTGGATGCCCTGCTCTTTTTCGAGGTCCTTGGCCAGGCGCGGGCTGATGAGGATCGCGTTGTCCCAGGTCAGCTTGGTCATGGGATCGGGACACTCCATCATCCAGCCGTTATTGGCGTAGCGCCCATCTCCCGCGTGCGAGCTGGCGGCAAAACGGACTTCGAGCGAGCCGCTGCTCAGCGTCGGTGCGGTCAACTCCGTCGCAACGACCGCCGCACCGTAGTCGCCGGAAGCGGGTCTGACCGCCGGGTAAGCCGACCCTTCGAGCAGGCCAATGCTGAGAAACTGGTCGAAGTCGCGACCGCCCATTGCAGTAAAGGTCGCTTGGACGATTGAGTAGGCATCGGTCGTTTCCGCACCCGCCAGGCGAGCCAATACTTCCAGCTCGTTGAAGGTCGGAAAGAGTGGCTCGATCATGGGCTGGACGGGCACATACGTGCCGTCGAAGGTCCGACCGTCGCCCCAGCTTTCCAGATAATGCGAGGCTGCGATGTGCACATCCGCCGCCTGCGACGTCTCATTGACCGCGCCCCCGAAGTAAATGCTCTCCGCAGCCTGCCCCATCGCGCCGGACCATTCCAGATCGACCGGTGCGTCGTAAACCGGGTTACCCCCAAGCATGACGAGGGTTTGAACATCGCCCGTATTGAGACGATCCACCGCCGCTTCGATCCCATCGGCAGCGTCGGGCACTTCCACATAGCGCAGCGGTGCCCGGAGCGTCGCATTGATCGCCATGACAATCGCATGCACCGACTGCGGCAGGTGCTCACCCGCCACGACGATGGCGTGTCCGCGATGGGCCGAAAGATCGGCTGCACAGGCATCGACCCACTTGGCGTCGACATCCAGGCTGGCGGCGGCTTCTTGCAGGCTGCCCGGAAGGCCCGGGACGCCCAGCGCCAGGGCGAGCTTGGCGATGAAAGCACCCATTTGGCTGCTGCCCACACGCAGACGGTGGTCCGCCATCGAACCGGTGGACGACAAAGCACTCTCCACCGTGTAGAGGCGGCTCATCTTGTCCGCGTCCTTCGAGGATTGGACCTTGCGGGTCTTG
>JAAAPI010000361.1 GCA_009908325.1 Verrucomicrobiota bacterium
TGTGAGTATGCCTTCGATGACGCAGCACAATGTCATTATAGCATAAAGAAACACGTGGTTTTTATTCAGCATGTAACCCGGCGCTTTGTGTTGGAATCGTCTTCAGGCCCTGCGATTTGGGCCATCTCACCGAAAAACGAGGGGTTTGCAACCTGATCGCGTCTTTATCGGGGACGATTCGGCGAAAAGCAAAGCATTGTTTCCGGGCTGATAACAATCATTCCGCCACGTTCCCGAGAATGCCAAGAAACCATCTTTAATTTACCGTTTTCGTTGACTTGGCCGGGTGCTGGACGTATCTTTCAACCATGACGAGGGAATCGCGCATTCTGCGTGACCCATTTTTTAACTGGGGTGAGGTTTATTATGAATATGCTCAAAGTTTCTCTGGCCGCTGGGGTTGTCGCGATGTCCGCGTCCACCGCGACGGCCGCAACGATTATGATCGACAGTTTCGACACGTTCCAACAAGTCGCTGACAGCCCGGTGCTGCCGGGGGCTCCGAATACGTCAACGGTGAATGGCGATCCGACTATCCTTGGCGGTTCGCGGGAGTTGACCGTGGACACAACTCCGGACAACGCGCCGGCAACGAATTTCGGTTCGTCGCTGACGAGCACCGGCGCGCCAAACACTCAGCTGATCTTCAACAACAACGATGGTCAGCAAGGTCTGGCAACGGTTGTGTATGGTACTGACGCTGGGGGTGCTGCACTGGGCGACCTGACTGATGGTGGCACCAACGACAAGTTCCTCTTTGAAGTTACGTCTGGTGACCTTCCCGGGTCGCTGTACACCGCTACGGTAACTGACACCTCCAATGCCAGCTTCACGGTGAGTGAACTGTTGGTGACGGGCTTCTCGCCGTTCCAGGCGTTTGCTGACTTCACGGGTGTGGACTTCGAGAACGTCGCGTCGCTGACCTTCACGCTGGACTCGAATGGCGTGGAAAGCTTCGACGGCTCGATCGGCTCCATCTCCGCCGTGCCGCTTCCGGCATCCGCACTTCTGCTGCTTGGCGGCATTGGCGGTCTGGCGGGCTTCGGTGCCTCCAAGCGCCGTCGTCGCAAGTCGTAATGTAGTGACAGCCGAGACCTCGGGTCTTGGACTATCGTGAAAAAGAAAGCCGTGGCGGTGACGCCACGGCTTTTCATTGTTCGGTCGGTTCTGGTCTCCAATTGCGGGGTCCTCTCGCATCCAGGCGATTTGCAAGTGGCCTGGAACACGGCCTTTCAAAAAAACAGGCGATGTGTTCGGATGCTGCGCGCGTATCGCTTTAAGGGCTGGGCGGACGCGCCGCTGTTTCGTTCCGGCAGCTTCGAGGGAAGCAGGTCAAACACCCCGGGCAAGGCTTTACCGGCGCTGTGACGGCACGCCTGGCGCATCCGGTAATCGGACCCGGCGCGCGACCAACCCGACATAGGCCGAGGCGCCTTGTACATAGAGTGCGCCCTCAGCGTTGCACCAGGTCATCCTAAAGCGTTCCGCCTTTAACCTGAGGCACCAGCTAAAGGCGGAATGCGTGCAACGAACGAGCGGAGCACTGCGTTTCGCAAAAATCTGTGATTCAGGTTTTTCGCGAAACGCTTTAGCAGCCGGCGGGTTCGTTTCGCTTTGGTCCACTTATGCAACAGGTTTCCGGCTGTGTGACGGAAATGCTTGTTATGGCTTCTCAAATCTGAAATCTCGATCTAGGTTTCGCAAAACGTCCCAGCGGTGTGAAAGCGATCATGCTTACCGCAAAGAAACGGCGATCGAACGAATTCTATGAGGTCAAAGCATGAAAACGCCAACGCTTAGGGTTCTGACGGCACTCAGTATCGCGCTTCTTGTCGGTGCTTGCGCCATCTCTCGGCCGGGGCCGAGCAAGAACGAGTTGTTGAGTGCGCAATCCGACGAGACGGATCAAACCCAGTTTATGTTTGTCGACAAACGTATCGTGGATTTGACAGCCGCGAAACCTGAACCGGGATTTGCCTATAGTCTTCTGGCCCCGAGTTCGGCGTCTTCCGATCGGATCAAGCCGGGTGACACGCTGTCTCTGACGATCTTTGAAAACGTGGCGGACGGCGTTCTCGCGCGTGGTGATTCTGGCTCGATCAACCTGTCATCGATCCAGGTGGATGATGCAGGCTTCATCTTCATTCCCTATGCGGGTCGCGTGAAGGCTGCGGGAAACTCGCCTGACCGTCTTCGCCAGATCGTAACCGAAAGGCTGAGTGAACTTACGCCGGAACCTCAGGTTATCGTGCAGCGTGCGCAGGGTGACGGTGCTACTGTATCTATCCTGGGAAATGGTGTCGCAGCCCAGGGTGTGTATCCGATCCAACGCTCCAACCGCACCCTGACGGACCTCCTGGCGCGCGCTGGCGGCCTGACCGCACCTTCCGAAGTCGTGCGCGTGTCCCTTTTGAGAAATAGCCACACAGGCCAATTCTGGTTCGAAGACATCTACGAAGATCCGAAGCTGAACTTCGCGCTGCGGACCGGAGACCAAGTGCTGGTGCGGCGAGACCCAAGAAGCTTTACCATTCTTGGTGCGATCGGGCAGCAGACAAACCAACTGTTCGAAAGCCGGCAGCCCACGGCCCTGGAGGCCGTCGCGCAAGCCGGTGGCTTGGATAGCAACACCGCGGATCCGACGGGCATATTCGTCGTGCGCGAGCATTCGTCCAGCTTTGTGAATACGTTGATGCAGCGCAATGATCTCGTGGGCGATCAGAGCGTGATCTACGCCCTGGATCTTACTGAACCGAACGGTATCCCGCTTGCGAAGCAGTTCGATATCCATGACGGTGACGCGATCTACGTTACGGAAGCGCCGTCTGTCAAATGGCGGAAAGCGTTCGCTACGGTCCGCGGACCCGCCAACGACCTGTTGATCCTGGAGCGGCTCACCAACTAGAGCATCTCGCGCAAAACCTGACCCACAGATTTTCGCGAAACGCTTACACGGCACCGGTTCTTGAAGCGTCCCGCCTTTAACCTGATACATCAGATGAAGGCGGGGCGTGCGCATCGGTCAAGCCTTGCACGACACGTCGCCCAAAGCCGTGTTTCAGGTTTTTGGCGGAACGCTTAAAAATGTGCTGCCTCGTATGGTGGGCATGGTTTTCTTCTCTGAAACAGACACGTGCCCGAGGGGCCCGGTCGCCGCGCCCCCGCCCGTAAGCCCGGGCGCGTTTCGGGGTGAGGCGCACAGCGTCCTGTCGGCGGCCGCGTTGGCGAGATCAGATCAGGACGGGATGAACCGGGGGATGTTCGGGAGGAGCTCCCTGAGAAGGTCGTTCATCTTCTCTTCGGCCACTGACTCGGGCTGACCCTTCTCTATTGGGCTGATGATCCGAAGTATGGCGCCGTCATAGCGCCCGGCCAGGACGCCGCCCGTAAGCACGTTGAACTTTGCTCTGGTATTGCGCGGGATGGCCTCGCCCATATGCGTGAACCAGTAATACACCAAACGTCGTTGTTCACCCTTCTGGATAACCACGCGGTTGATTTCATAGGGCTCGTCGAGGCCAATTTCGCCTGAAATATCCACCCGTTCAACCTTGGCAATTTCCCAACCAGCGCCAGGCAAGCAGATTTCGGGGGTATGCACCACGCCGTCTTCTGCAAGGTCGTGATACCATGCCGAGAAGAAATCGAGAGTCGGCTCGCTTGCAGAACGGCCGTACTGGACGTTTATGTAATCGTCGGCGGCAAGGATCCTCTCGACCTTGGGCGAGAAGCGCTGCTCGTCCCCGAACTGACGCCAGTCGCCGACCTGTCTGGGGAAAGCGGAGAAGTCCAGTCTGGTCGGTGGCTGCGCGTCACGAGACGGCACAAGGGGCCATGCGGCAACGGTCAGGATCATTATCATGGAGGCTGCGATCAAGGCCTTGGAGGGATAGACAAACCTCACACGAGCCAGTTGCGGCACCAGCCCTTCGGTTTCGAGATCGAGCGCTTCGGCCAGGCTCATCTTGCGGGAATTGAGCTTGAGCATAACCCAGGCGAGGCCGAACAGGATAATGATGCTGGTAATGAAGATAACCCAACCCTCAAACAGGTGCGTGAAGCCTTCCAGCCATTCCGGGCCGAAATGCTGCATCAGAATTCCGGCCATGGCGATGCGGACCGAGTTCATGAAGATCGCGATGGGCGCTGCCGCCAAGAGCAGAACCATCTTGTGCCATGTCGGACCCTGGTAAAGCACCGCGAAAATATACGAGAAGCTCATGATCGGGAACATGTAGCGCAGCCCGGAACACGCCTCGGCAACGTGAAGCTTCAAGACGCCAAGATCGATGATGTTCCCGGGTGGAAACCTCGTAATACAGCATGCCCGGCAGCGGCAGCATGAATACGAGATGCAGCACCGAGGGCCAGAAATGCTTGCCCGTGCGCCAACCGAAGCTGATGAGGATGACACCGGCAACCCAGACGATAATCGCGTAGGCCTCGAACGAGTCGATTTTCAGAAGCTTTCCCGCTGCGGCCAACAAAATCGCCATCACGACGATGACGACACCCTGCCAGCGATCGTTTTTGGGGCCGGGCTGGGGGGGGAATTGCTTCATTTCCCGCAGGAACATGATGGCGGACAGCACGGGGATCAAAGGACCATGACTGTATTCCGGCTCGCTCCAGGCATTGAGCAAGATGACGAAGCCGTGGCTGAAAAATGCAGCGGCCGCAATGGACATAGCCAAAAGCCAGAAAAGGCCCCAGGTCATGAAGCCGCCGGTCGCTCTGCCTATGAAGTCGTGATCTGCTTTCGTTGTCATGAAAATTGATCCTCAAGACAATGTACTAAAATCATCATTACTTTACATGTCAGGTGCGCTGGTGCAATTCGCAAACACTGCACGCGAGGTAAACAAGTCGTTTCCTTTACCCTTCCTGTCCTGTTGCACCGCAGCTGCCTCGTGACCTTTCCTGGACGGCGTTTGCCTTTTAAACGAGGTCTGTTGGCGGCGCCGCGCATTTCGATAGGTGCCCGAACATCGCTTGTTCAAAATGGACCCATCCCGGGAAAGGTGGCCTGCGGTTTGCCAAGGTGGTGCACGATCGGGCTATGACCGGGTCTTGCGACGCCGCCCAAAGCCGAAGGCCCCAAGGCCCGCAATCAGCATGAGACCGGTCGCAGGCAAAGGCGTCGGAATAACCTCATACTCCAGCGCTTTCAGCTTCCAGTCGTCGTCGCTCCAATAAGCGCCGAAGGCAAAGGACGTATCTGACCCTATGTCGAAGTTCGAAACCGTGCAAACCCAGCACTTGTTCGGCAAGTTCAGACCAACGTCGAACCCGCTGCCATCCTGCTGGAAGACTTCATAGCCGTCATTGTAGCCAACGTAAGAAAATGTCGCGCTCAACAGCTCTACCTGCCGCCCAACGAAGCTGACAATGACGGCTTCGTTCGACCCATAGCCGTCAACTTGGTGATTGTCGTAGCAACTAGCGGTTCTGTTCGTGTTTGTTCGGACATGTTGGTCGCCGCTACAGATGCCGATCCCGCCGGCCGATCCTGCCCAGCTTGCAATATACGGGTCGCCATAAAAGGTCGGATCCGGAAGCGCATTGTCGTAAAGCGAGGCTTTCGCGGTCACGTTTGTGCCATCGGTACCGGTGAAGGACAGAGTGCCTTTCGTCCAATTGTTGTCAGCATTGAAGGACACGCTTGCGCCATGCGCAGTGGTTGCAAGTGCAGTCAGGGAACCGGCGATTGCCGTTGCCAAAAACGTATTGCGGAACATAGAAACCTCTTTAACTGAACTGGCCGTATGTGGCGGCATTTAACGATCTGATACAGCAAACATGAGCGGAGTGAAATGACAATGCCGCCAGGATATCCGGCGGCCAAAGACCTGCATTTGAGCCATGTTCGGCAAGCTTCCCGTAGAACCCGAATGGGAGAACGACATCACTGAGGCTAACCAATTGGAAATGTTTCGATTTCCAGGTTCATACGCTCTGTTGATGCGAAAAGGCGTGAATTGCGTAATCCCCATGGCGCCGGATGTTCGGCCTTCGTATACACTGACCTGTGTTGATTTCATGCGCAAACGAAGCCGCTGGATCACGCCATTGCTTCTGGATCGTACACAATACCAAGCTAAAGCGTATTTTGTTGATTTCGTGTCCAGAATCTTGGCAGCGCGATTCGGTTTTTCCCCGATACCGCAGCCGCCCCGCGATGTGCCGGTCAAGGCGCCCATAGTTTTTCAAAAACAAAGTAATGGAGCGGAAACGGTCTTTCCAATTCAGCAGCTCCGAACGGCGCGAAAAAGCAGCAAGCGGCGAGGAGGGGATTCCATTTCGACGCTTCGTTCCCGTCTCGCGCGGCCAGGCGCAGCGTCAGGAGGAGAGCCATGTTTGCCGCCATGCCGCCCCATCTATGCAGGTCGTTCGCCAGGAAAGACGCCAACAAAGGAGCTGATACGGCAACAATGAGCAAAGCAGTTTCGCCATTGCTTTTCGCGTACTGCAGTGCCCTGATCGTCAGCAGAAAAACGTAGACCAAGAGAGGCAGCAGAAAAAGGATCGTGCCTTCTTTTATTGCGACCAAAAGATGATGTGACTCGCTCAAGCTCCGCGCGACCGGAGAGCCGACTTCGAAGTAACCGCTCCAAAGAGGATGCCGGTCTTGTGCGTGTGGAAGATAAAGGCGCATCACCTCTCGGAATTCCGCCTCGGGCATTTTCACCGCACCGAATAACAAGACAAGAAGCGTCGATGCCATGGCTACGACAAACGGGACCAAATAGGCCGGTTTGAGCGCGGGCCTGTCCGACGGGTAGTTCAGGTGAAGCGCGAAAAACTGGGCTGGCAATGTGAAGAGAAACAGCTCGTGCGTCAGAAGACCGACGAGGATCAGGACGCTGAAGACAAGGAAGCTTCTGACGTAGAGGATGTTGACCAGCGCAATCAGCAGAACAAAGACGTCAAGAGTGCCCGTGGCATATCCGGAGTGCGTCAGAAGTGCAGGCGAGAACGCGATCCCGAAGACAAACAGTGGATTACTGAGGTTGTTTCTGATGCAGTAGATTGCTGTGAGCACCGCAAGGGACGTTATTGCAATGAACTGAACGACGTGGGCGAAAACATATTCGTTCGAGAATAAGGTGTTTGCACCGCTTGCCGACAAAAGCGTTCCGACAAAGCCACGGCGCATGAAACCGAAATCCGAGTAGGAAATGTATAGCTGCCAAACCCTGCCGAATGACCGAAGCCCCAAGTCGGATACGACCCAACGATTGAGAATGAGGATCGCAAAGAGCGCCGCCGCTGCGAAAATCAGCGTGGTCTTCATGTGAGGATTTGTGGATTTGGAACCGCTCATGACTTTGCCAACCGAACAATCAGGTCTTTATCTCAAATTCCTGATGCGCAACCGGTTCGCGCAACGAAGTATCGATTTGCCAAGAAAAGATCAAAATGGGCTCCAGAAATTCTGATAAGGGATGTAGCAGACATTTGCGTGATACGAGAAAAGGAACCACGCAACCGAATACAGCCCGTAGACCGCTATCGGAAGAAAGAGCACGGATTTTCTGCCCATTTTGGGGAATGCGACATGAGCCAACGCAACAAACGTCAGGATACTCAATGGCATGATGTAGTAGATCACCCGGTGTAGGAGAATCGAGGAAAAGATCGCGACGGGGATCAATGAGAAGGTCAACGCTGTCGTCAGTCGCATAAGCTCGAATGACTCGGGAAAGGCGACTTTCAATTTGTCCTTGTACTTCCAGTAGAAGACGGCCGGGATGAGCAATAGGATGTATCTTAGGAGCGCTCCATTCGATGTGATGTCGGAGTTGTCCAGATACCTGTCGCTGTAGGTCTCTACCCGATCGCCCATCAGAAATACCACCAGTGGGCTGAGAAGAGCTGTAGCGCCAAAGAGCCACGCCGTCGTGACCTTGCGCCCCGCCATAGGAACGAGCGGTAGGAACATCAGGACGCTGGTGTGAAACAGTGAGCCGACGAGTATCCAAATCCCGGTCCAAGACTTGGACCCGCGCATCCAGGCAACACTCGCCACCAATACAAACCCAACAGCAATGCCCTGCCGTATACCCGACATGCCCAGTTGAACGATGATCACTGGAAACATCAGGGCCAGGATCACCAGGCTATTGCGATGGGCCCGACAAAACACCACGAAACAGATGAGCATGATGACTGTGGCGATGAAATTGAGCCACAAATAGTGCAGCCCGTTTTCCCGAACGAACTTCATCAACAGCCAGAAGCCCGGTTCATCAAAGTCAGATAGTATCGCGGTGAACGGCTGGTTCAGCGGTACGACGTTGAAACGGTGGAGATATCCCCACCAGTCACACCCAACCGTATCCCGCGCGCCCATATACCACAGCAGGAAGATCGCGAAAAAGACGACCCAGCCTCTTTGGGCACGTTCCTGAGCAGCAAGAGCTGTCACGGCGAGCCAGAAATATACTCCGACATATGCTAACACAGCGCCCGCCCCGGAAGCCGGGTCTCTCGTGTCAGATTATAAGAGGTCACGTTCATCCCGCCGTTGAAAATTGTCAGGCGCCCCACTGCGTCGCGCCGCCTGATTAACGTCATCAGGCTCTGTCCGGCATCTTGCCCGAAATTGCAAGTTTTCGCCTTCACGCGAGGGGGCCGCGTGTAACCGGACCCAGGTCTTGAAGAGCCTCGCGATACGCATTCACGACGATGTCGTGTCCAAACTCTTGCTCCATCTTGCGCCGCCCGGCCAGTCCCATATCCGTGCGCTTCTGCGGGGGCAGAGCGATGAAATCTTCAAAAGCCCTGGCCAGGCTCTCGGCACTGCGGACCTCGCAAAGAAAACCCGTGGTGCCGTCATCGACAACGGACCTGCACCCGGGGACATCCGATGCGATAAGGGGGCGGGCCATCGCGGCCGCCTCGATAAGCGTGCGAGGCGCCCCTTCTCGATAAGATGGCAACACGACACATTGCGCGGCTTTGATAGCCGTCCGCACATCGTCGGTCACTCCGAGATACTCGATGGCGCCTTCCCGCACCCAGCCTTCGACGGTATCGCGATCAATTGCACTCCGGTTTTCGGCACTTGTGGCCCCGAGCAGCTGAAACCGCGCCTTGGCATGACGCTGCTTCACCGCGCGGGCGGCGTCGACAAATTCAAGAACGCCTTTGTCACGCAAAAGCCGGGCGATCATCAAAAAGACCGGGGCCTGTGTATCGGAAGGGAAGGCGGCAGCGGCGAACCTGTCGAGATCAATGCCGGAGCCTGGCACACGACGCGCCTGCGCGTCGGTGACCAGATTTCGGTCAAGAAACAGGCTTCGGTCGTCTTCGTTTTGAAAGAAAACGACGGGCAGTTTGCGAAATGCCG
This sequence comes from Verrucomicrobiota bacterium, assembly GCA_009908325.1. Lineage (GTDB taxonomy): Bacteria > Verrucomicrobiota > Verrucomicrobiia > Opitutales > Coraliomargaritaceae > Thalassobacterium. Next base: position 9,353 of record JAAAPI010000361.1, read on the forward strand.
CCTTGTAGAGGGCCGTTGCCACCCGCTCCAGCACAGCACCAGACAGGAAAGCCGTGCCCAATCCGGTGACATTGGGGATGAAGGGGATCCGCAAAGACTTTGCGGCGACCGCCCCAAAGACGTTGTTCTTGATCGTGAAACTCAAGATCGCGTCAGGGCGGATTTCGCGAAAAAGCTTGCGAAAGCGCAGTATCAGCGAAACATCCTGAACCGGGCTGAGCCCTTTTACATCCATGTCGAGATGACACACCGAGCACCCCATTGCTTCCAGCTTTGGCACGGAGTCATCTTTTGGGGCGAGGATCGTGACAGCATGTCCATCCGCCATCAGCGCTTCGATGAGTGGGCGCCGGAAGTTCCAGATATTCCAAGCTGCATTGACTGACAGGAGGATGTTCACGCAGTTAGATCCTATGAAAAACCTTTCCCAATTCACCACCTTATAGAGCGTTTCGCGAGGAATCTGAATCCCATCTTTGCTTGAAACACATTGTTCTGTGCGTAGGCTATGCAAGGCAGATGCTTTACGCGATTTCTTGCGAGTTGTAAGTGGCTCGACGACCATGCACGGACCAAACATCGCCTGGTAAAAGCCTAAAAACACGACACAAAGTCCGTTCACGGAGACAATTCTTGGTTGGAGAGGCCTTTCAGTGCAAGCAATTCGCGCCTTCGTCATTTTGGTTGGTCGGTTGATGGCAGGTCTGGGCGTGGTGTCAGTTTTGATTTCCGCCATGCTTTTTGATTACATCCTGCGCATGGACACGGATGAACGGGCGGACGATCCCCCTCGCAGCGTGGTTGTGTTCACGGGGGCCTATGACAGAATCGACCTTGGTCTTGAGATGATTGCATCTGATCGGGCCGATCAGCTGCTTATATCCGGTGCGAACCGGACCTCCGGGTTGATACCAGACCGGTTTCCAGCCCTGTTCGATCCCACCCCTGAGCAGTCCGAATGGATATCTAGCGGCCGTATAGTCCTCGCTCCTGATTCCCATTCGACTTTCGAGAATGCCTTGGAAACCGCCTGCTGGTTGGAGAAGCAACCTGAAGTCGACTCTGTGACCCTTATCACATCACGCCGGCATATGGCGCGCGCCTCGCTCGCGCTTCAGCGCTCGGTCGGGTCGGTGTCTGTCGTGCGCCTCGTCTCTGACCCAGCCGAGCCTTATGACAGGCTTGAAATAGACCTCAATGAATTCAGCAAATTCAGCGCTACCTGGCTTATCACTCTATTGCCAAAAAGTTTCTGGCCTGGGGATACGCCTTCTCTTTGCGAAACATGAAAACGACCTCGGCCAAGACAGACGCTTTGAAAAAGCCAAACGCCAGTTCGTAACGGTTCGAAAAAATCGTGACGAACCGAGGCGCATCCGATCTTCGGCGGAGGCTATATCCCATGGCGCGAACGGGGCATCGTGCCACCATTCGCGCAACGGGTCAGCGCTGCCCGAAGCCGGACAGAACGACTGCGAACGTGGCCGAAATGATCATCAGATCAAGCAGAATACTGCGGTTCCGGATATAGTAGCTGTCGTAGTGCGCCTTGCGACGGATCGAACGCAAGCTGTCTGCGTAGCCACCGCGTACCTGCGCAAGGCCCGTGATGCCGGGGCGCACGGAAAAGCGCTTGCGATAGCGAGGCACGCTCAGTGCATACTCTGTCGCGTGCTCGAATGCATCCGGACGTGGACCAACCAGGCTCATGTCGCCCGTCAGAATGTTCAGGATGTTGGGCAACTCATCCAGCTTCGACCGACGCAACAGGCGGCCAAGCGCCGTGATGCGGTCTTCGTCAAGAGGCGCGTTAGCGTCTCTGACCGCCGCGCCATTGTCCGTCATGGTGCGGAACTTCCACATCGTGAACGACTTGCCATTCCGTCCCATCCGACGCTGCCGGAAAAACACCTTTCCGGGGTTCCAGAAAGGGTTAGCCAGCCAAAGACCCACGGTCAGAACCATCAGGAAGGGTAGGCACAGCAGTGCGAAGGCCAAATCCATCGCACGCTTCGTCATGGCAAAATAGATTCTATTATATTTAAAAGTCTTGCTGTCGGACCAGACATTCAAATCAGCAGGAGTCGTCCGTCCGGACGCTACAATAACCTCATGCTTCACAAACACATCCCCCAAAAAAGAGCCACACAATCTGAACTGCTCGGTTCGAACCTCTTGAAGCAATATCGCTGGTGTTAACCAATGCGGTTTTTTATAGGCGTGATTATGTCTGGAACGGCGATTAGCTTCAAGTCATTTCAAGTTAAAGCTATGTGACACTGTCAAAACGCACCTGAATCGCAAAGATTGTCTCTATACTGAGAACAATAATGTGGATTGGGCCCGACAGTTTTTCGGGCCGCTCAATTCAGGGGCGAGCAAGCGCCGGATTCGCAAGTTGTAAGACGTGACGAGACGGTGAGATTCGCCGAATCCGTAGCCTCACCCACCAATCCGGCGATCCGTCACCAAATGAAGCGGTCCAAGGGCGAACTGCGAAAGCAGGGGTGACGACCTCTTTTACTGATTTCGCAGACCGCATTCCGATTCTCGGATAGCCGGGAGTAACGCCTTGGCGGCTTGACCCGACCGTCTATGCGTTCCTGTATGCGTGTTTGTCGTAACGGTACGCGTTCAGGACGACCCCCAACAGATTGGTTTGCTCGGACACCTCGCGTTTGCAGACCTGGAATTGAGAGTATTGGGTAACGTCCGCCCTGGCCACGATGATCGCGCAATCAGCGTTTTTGAGAAACGCCCGGGAATCATCGTTCACCAGCAATGACGGAAGGTCGAAAATCATGACATCGGGTTCGTACTCGGCTTGAACCACGTCGAGTTTTTTCGCTGTTTCATCTGCCAGCAGAATTCGGGTTGGATCGGGCTCTTCGCGTTGAGCCATGGAAACGATCAAATTGTCCTTGTAGCGCATAGCCTGCTTGTCGAAAGGTACGGCCCCGGTCATGGCTTCGCCAATTCCATGTTCCGGCAAGGTATCAAAGAAAGCGGCTATAGTCGGATCTCGCAGATCGAAGTCGAACAGCATTGATCGCAGTTCGCGCTGACGACTAAGCGCCAGCGCAAGATTGCAAGACATGGTGGTCTTGCCGGCCTGTGGCATAGGTGACGTTATCGCAAGCCGCGTCCACCCATTCTTGCGCATCTGCAAAAGGGCCTTGGTCCGCAGAATATCAAAAGGTGTTGCCGCTTGTCGCGCGGTGCGGGTCACGATCCGGCGCTTGACCAGGCTTTCATCTTTCAGCTCGAGCGGCGCAAGCGCCGCCCAACGGTCCGCGCCCCGTCCGACCGGCCCTGCGCCACTGTTTTCTGGCGCCCGGTCGATGTCTGGCAGATCGCCGTGTTCAGTCCGGGACTTTCGAGCTTTATCAAGCGCCGCTTGCAGTTTTTCCATTGGAGTTCACCTTTCCCGGATGCGCTAGCCAAGACCAAGCTTGGTCAGGCCTCTCTCCACGATCAGCTCTAAGGGCAGATAATTCGTGTCGACGTACCAGAGCCCAAGCGGCACCCCAACCAGCACAACAAGCGTCGCGGTGACCAGCGCAGTCCGGCGGAACCATCGCTTCATACGGCTTTCCATATAAGGGATTGTCACCAACGGCTCGGTTTCCAAAATCTCGGACATTTCGGCCGGGCGTCGAATGGTTCGGTTCAACACTTCAAGCAGAAAAAAGTAACCAACGGCCAGGCCAAGACCGATAATGATGCCGGCGGCAGCAATACCAAGTCTGTTGGGGCCGCTGGGAACTTGCGGAACGTTCGCGTTTTCAATCACGTTCATGCGCTCGCCCTGTGCCGTGGCCTCGACGCGCTCGCTTACTTGTGCCGAGTTGAGGTTGGATACGGCGCTGTCATAGCGAGACTGAACCCGAGCCAAGTCGCGTTCCAACTCTTCAAGCTGAAAGGAATTCGCCGTAGTCGCCGAAATTCGCTCTCGCGTCTCTTTCAGCGAGACTTTGGTGCTCTCTATTTGACTTTCCAGCGTCGCGATGCGGGACTTGGCTTCTTGCAAGGAAATCTCACGAAGGACTTCATCTTCTGTGGGACCTTGAGGTTCGGGCGATGGCTGCTGCTCGGCCGCATTATCGGCTGCAACGACCGCCTCCAGCTGTTCTATCCGGTTCTTCAGCCGAATGACCCTTGGATTGCTTTCGTCATAGTTCTCTCTCAGGCGCTCAATCTCTGCATTGAGGATGAGCAGCTGGCGTTCCCGTTCATTTTTCTCGACCTCTCCCGGAGTGACCGAAAACCGCAGCTGCAGGTTGTCGAGATGCTGCCGAGCGCGAACCAGATCAGATTCGAGATCATCAAGACGATTTTGCAGACGGCTTTCGAGCCCGATGCGGAAATTCCGATCTTGCGGCAAGGCATCAGCGTTCTCTGACTTGAATTGCTCTATCTCGATCGACTTGCGGGACAGATCTACACCAAGCCGTTCGACCTCTTGCTCGAAGAACTCCAGTGTATTCTCGGCGCGAGAGACGCGAAACTTCGAGTTTTCCTGCAAGACCAGAGTGACGTATTCATTGACAACATTGGCCACAATCTGAGGAGAGCGGCCATCAAACGAAATCGTCATCATGGTCGCGCCGTTCAGGCCGCCACTTCTTCTTTGAATTTTGGTGGCCTCCCGCATTCTGGAGACGATTGTATCGGGTCGAGTGCCCCGGATATCCAAATACACATCGAAGCGGTTGGCGATATCGATCATGTTGCTCCGGGTCATGAGCCTTTGCTCGATGATATCGAGCTGTTCAGCGGCACCTGTCTGAACGGTGGACGGGACCATGCTGGCGGGAATCTGGGGTGCTTGCAGCAGAAGCCTGGCAGATGTCGAATAGACTTCAGGCAGTTTCAGAGCCGTGGCAATACCCAGCCCCGAAGAGAGCAGGAAGAAAAGAGTCATCACAGGCAAGCGGCGCAGTACCAGAGACCGGTAAAAGCCTATGTCCAAGTTCATTCCGCGGCCCTACCCGTACCTTCAATTCTGTTCGTCAGAAAGTACGCCTCATTATACGGCTTCAGGATCAATCCGTCGTTGATGAGCTCTTGTACCGTGTTCCGATCCACGACTGTTTCTTCGGCGCTCGACGCATAGACAAGAGCAAGATCGCAAATCTTGTTGATCATGCGTGGTATGCCCGCGGATTCCTCATGGATCAGGACAATGGCGTCCTCTGTGATCTCCTGACCAGAACCGCCAACATGTTTCAATCTGTGTCGAACATAAGCCGCTGTGGTCTTCACGTCCAAAGCCTCCAGGTGATACGTTGACGTTACCCGCTGCGCGAATTGGCGCAAAGATGGTCTGCGGATCAAGTCTCGCAACTCGGATTGCCCGACAAGAATGATCTGCAAGAGTTCGTCCTTGCCCGAATTGATGTTCGTGAGCATCCGCAACTCTTCCAGCGTTTCGACGCCAAGGTTCTGCGCTTCGTCCACAATGAGCACAACATGTTGTCCGACGGCATACTGTTCGACGACAAAGTCCTGGAATTTCTGAAACAGGTCGACGTAATCGGCATTGCTGTCCACTTCCAAATCGAAAGCGCCCAGGACCCAGCGCAGCAGATCCCCTCGATCGCCCCTGGCATTCGAAATCAGGCCGACGGAAACGCCGTCGTCAACTTTGCGCAGAAGCTCTTGGATTAATGTGGTCTTGCCGGTTCCGACTTCGCCAGACACCACGGTCAGCGGGGCGCGCGTGGCGAGGCCGTATTCAAGAACTGTTCGAGCGCGCAGGTGCGCCTTCGACCAAAACAAGAAGTCAGGGTCGGGCGACAGGGAAAAAGGTCGCTCGGAGAATCCGAAATGATCGTTGTAAATGACCGTACTCATTTCTGACTAGTACCACTTGGGTTTGCCACGGCAAGCCCTTGCCAGCTTGCAGTTATATGTGTGCGTTTTGCAATGAACGCAACCTGTGACTAAATTATGTCCTTGGGCTGCTACACTAAGAATACTGCGGAAATTCTCTCTGTTCTGACGTCCAAAAGCAACTTTGCCAGTCGCCGATGCAGATCTTCGGTAAGTGAATTGGGCATTTGCCAAAGGTCCGAAAGGTGCAACGACTCACGGTGTAAGCCAAAAAATAGAGGCATCGTGCGCGTGTCGACCGGTTAAAATCATACTGCGTATCATAAAGCGACTTCCAACTAATCCAAAACGATTTTCATGATACCCGTCTCCATAGCGTTTCGCGATGAAACCTGGCAAACAGATTTTGGCGAAGCGCTTTGGCGACCTTCTTAAAGATTCTGCAAGCTTTTCCGGCTTTATTCTATGGAAGCATGGTCAATCGTGAAAAGATCGGGTCATTGTCTTTGGCTTGGCTGCCAAGTCTCGTTTTCGTACCGTCGTTGGTCTCCTCAAGGGCATTCCGACTTCTATTGGTCAAGGCAAATGGCACGGATCTCAAAGATGTCGCAATTCCGCCATATGGCCGTACAAATTTCAAAGATAATCGCCGTATGACTGTTGCGACGAGCAACGGGTCAGCATGATCCGAAGATGATCATGGAGCTAACGCTCACTGCGCTCAGAAGGGTTGAACTATCGAAAGGTGAACGGGATTAACGCAAGCTTATGATTTTAGGATACCTTCTCTTCGCGATTGTTGCCGGGGTTCTGTCGTCCCTGGTTGTGTTGATGTGCGGAGGTTCTCTGCTGCTTGCGCTTTGTATCTACCCCTTGGTTGGCACTCTCACGCTCATTATGCTCGCTCTGACCGCAATGCTTTTTGGCACCTCGTCCTGTCGAGATGACGGCATGGCGATCACCAGTCGGCAGACCGGGACCGGAAGCACGGATCTTGGCGTGCCTTCCGTCGATCGCATGTAATCAAGCACCGTTGTGTCGTTGTTTGTGGTGGCGCAAACCAGAGCTTTGCGCCGACCATGTCTCAAAGCCTTAGATCGCTGGCGTCCGCGTCGAACACATATTTGAGATCATAGACCACGTGACCCGCCGCGCCGAGGGACCGGATACCGTCGATCCCCAGTGCACGAAATTCATCATGCGCGACGGCCAGGACAATGCCGTCGTAGGCGCCGGCCTCCGGCGTTTCCACAAGATCGATATCGTATTCCTCTTTGGCCGCTTGCGTGTCGACCCAAGGGTCATGGACGTCAACATCCACACCGTACTTGCCGAGCTCTTGCACCACATCGACCACGCGCGTGTTCCGCAGATCAGGGCAGTTTTCCTTGAAGGTGAGGCCCATCACCAATACGCGCGCGCCATTCACCGGCATCCGGCGTATCAGCATCGCCTTAATCAACTGTTCGGCCACATAAGCGCCCATGCCATCATTGATACGGCGACCGGCCAGGATGACCTCTGGATGATAGCCAATGGCTTGCGCCTTGTGCGTCAGATAGTAGGGATCAACCCCGATACAGTGCCCCCCGACGAGGCCGGGGCGAAACGGTAGAAAGTTCCATTTTGTTCCCGCGGCTTCGAGCACGGCTTCGGTATCGAGGTCCATTCGATTGAAGATCAGTGCCAGTTCATTGACCAGGGCAATATTCAGATCGCGCTGCGTGTTCTCGATAACCTTGGCCGCCTCGGCCACGCGAATGCTCTTTGCCTGATACGTGCCTGCTGTAATGACCTCATCATAAAGAGCCGTGACCTGTGCGGCCACCTCGGGAGTGGAGCCGGCTGTGACCTTGCGGATGTTAGGTAGCCGATGGGTTTTGTCGCCCGGATTGATCCGTTCCGGGCTGTAGCCACAATAGAAGTCCTCGTTGAAGCGCAGCCCTGAAACCGCTTCGAGAACCGGAACACATTCTTCTTCCGTAGCGCCGGGAAATACCGTGCTTTCGTAGATCACGATATCACCCTTTTTGAGCACCCGTCCCACGGTCTCGGATGCTTTATGGAGCGGGGTCAGGTTGGGGCGTTTGTGCGCATCGATCGGGGTCGGCACGGTCACGATGAAGATCCTGGCCTCTTTCAAATCATCGGGCTCCGAGGTGAAGCGCAAATGTTTGGCTTCGCTCAGCTCGTCGCTGCCCACTTCGAGGGTTGCGTCGTGGCCATCACCCAGCTCAACCACGCGATCTCTGTTGATATCAAAGCCGATCACCTCGCGCTTCTTGGCAAACTCAACAGCAAGGGGAAGGCCGACATATCCAAGGCCAATGACTGCAATCAGAGGGGTCGATGTCATCAAGTTGTCCTAATCAATCTCAGTTTCGCGGGCGGGTCTCGCGGCCGCAAGCGTCCCACGTGTCGGTGCGAGCGCGCAACGTTACTTACCGTGATAGTCCCGGAACCAAGTCACGAACCGGTCAATCCCGTCACGGAAATCGGTTTGGGGTTTGTATCCTGTCAATCGCTGCAGAAGATCGGCGTTGGCCCAGGTCGCGGGGACATCGCCCATCTGTATATCCATGTAGTTTCGCTGCGCCTTCTTGCCCAGACTGTCTTCGATAGCATCTATGAAATCAAGCAGGCGCACCTTGTCGGAATTGCCTATATTGACAATGCGGTAGGGTGCAACGGGACTGAGGCTGTCGCCGTCTTCGATGTTTTCAGGCGTCTCGGGCCGTTCCGGTACGGCATCGATCAAGAGAGCGATGCCACGCACCAGATCATCGACATAGGTGAAGTCGCGGTACATCTCGCCGTGGTTGTAGATGTCGATGGGACGGTCATCGAGGATCGCATCGACAAACTTGTACAGGGCCAGGTCCGGGCGACCCCAGGTGCCGTAGACCGTAAAGAACCGGAACATCGTTGTCGGCAGGTTCCACAGATGCGCATAGGAGTGGGCCATGCTTTCATTGGCCTTCTTGGTGGCCGCGTAGATCGTCAGCTGTGTATCGGCCTTTTCGGTTTCATCGAACGGCATCTCGGTATTGGCGCCATAAACGGACGACGTGGACGCCATCAACAGGTGCTGAACCTCAAGTCGTCGCGCGGCCTCCATGACGTTGAACGTGCCGATCACATTGGAGTCGATATAGGCCCGTGGATTTTCCAGGCTGTAGCGCACGCCGGCTTGGGCGGCCAGATGAACGATCACGTCGGGTTCGAACTGATCCGCCACGGCATCGAATGCCGCCTGATCCTCGAGCTGCCCGATCGTGCAGGCAAAATGCTCGTTCTGGAGCAGCATGGCATGACGCTTTTCCTTGAGCCTTACATCATAGTAATCCGTCAGACCGTCATAGCCATGGACCTGCCAGCCTTCTCTGAGCAAGTGCTGCGCCAAGTGAAAGCCGATGAAGCCGGCTGTTCCTGTAATGAGAACTTTTTTCATAGAGTTAACCTGTTCGTTTGAAATTCGATACCGTGACAGAGCTGACTTTCCAACCCGATGATCGCATCAGATGTTTCGGATTTTTCACCTTGGTAAAATAGTCGATGGCTTTTGCTGTTATTGGTGCTTATCCATCAACTTTGTGGCCATTTTCCGGAAAAAGCAGGTCCAGGTAGGCGTCGATTGCGATATCTGGCCTGAATTGCGCAGCACGAGATGTCTGGCGGTCCGGGTCTGGCGGATTGGTGAACATCTCTGCCATTCCCATGGCCATCTGTTCCGCGTCACCGGGCTTGGTCAGGCGGCCGAATTTACCGTCTTCGAGGATCTCTCGCGGCCCCGTCGGGCAATCGGTCGACACGATCTTCAATCCGTGATTCATGGCTTCGACGATCACATTCCCAAACCCCTCCCGCCATGACGCGAGCGCGAAGACATCCGCGCTGGCATAGAACGCACTCAGCTCGGTCTGGAACCCGGGAAACTTTACGCGATCCGACACGCCTTTGGCTTTTGCGTGCCTTTCAAGATCACCGCGAAGGTCCCCGTCCCCCACCAGCATCAAGCGCGCCTCGGGATCATCAAGCTGTGCCAGGGCATCTATCAGCATGGCCTGGTTTTTGACCAGCTTGAACGTGCCAACTGAAATGATCCGCTTGCCCGCGCCGCCGTCCCACAGGGCTTCGGCATGTGCGCGTATTCGGTCACTCGGAGCGCTGGGGCAGGGGACAGGATTGTAAATGACATTGAAGTGTCCGCGGTCGCGTCCAGTCAACATTGCCAGGTCGTCTGCAACGCCTTTCGAGACGCCGACCACACCGTTCGCACGTTGCGCCGCGTATCTCAGGGATTTTCGCAAAGCCAGGCTGTGAAGAGCGCCCCGGTTTTCGTATTGGCGGGACAAGATCCCGTGTTCGACCAGAACTGCAGAACAGCGATGACGAGACCGGTCACGCGCCCATATGGCGATGGCCGTCAACGGCCACATGGACGCAAGCAGAGCATCTGGGCGCCGCTCTGCAATGTAGCGTTTCAACGGTTTGATCATGGATCTGACGCGAGGTGACTTGAGGTCTACGATCGAGCCGAGCGTCTCGGCGATCTCTATCAGTTCGCCATGCGCGTTGCGGAGCACGAATTCAACATTGAAGCCCCGCTCCGTGAACCCTTTTGCAAGATCGAGATTCACACGCTCCGCGCCCCCTCCGCGAAGATCAGGCAAAAGGATCGAGATCGTCTTTTTCGGCAAGGCTAACCCCAGAGCAGTATGTTCGGGGTAACCCTTATCCGACTAATATCCACGATGCTAGATCACGCATAAACCTGCCATTGGCAGGCGGGATCGCTGCGCGCTTTACCCGATGTCGGGAGACAAGCGCGCCGCCGCCCTTTCCGGCTCGGTTTTGAGAATATCTCTGTTTCCGTTTGAGAAACAATCGAGAGCGCTCGATCCTTGCTCACCGGTGGTTTTTGTGTCTGCCGGGCTTGTTTAAAGCGCTTATCACGCTTTTCGAGCGCTTCGCGCACAGCAAATACCATATGATGCGACCCAATTACCCAAGGCAATAGGGGCCGTCCAAGTTTGCGGTTATTTTGTGGCAGAATCGGATTTTGAGTGATACACAGGGCGAGCGTGTGTTTTGTGGGGGATACGTGCGTCTGTGCCTTTTCGGCATGGAAATGCGGGGGGATTAAGGACCGTCCAGTCCTAAACTCGTTCGGCCCATCTTAGTTGCCGAACATCCGCCGCAGTAAACTTATAGTTGTAGTATCTCACCCGTGAGACTGCTGTCAATAGTTTGTATGAAAGGAACTGCATTATGGGGAAGACAAAGTTAACCTTGGCGGCCATGGCGGCTGCTTTCGTCGGGACGGGGGCAACGGCTACCAGCGTATCGATCGATTCGATCACCGCGAATTTCGGTACACCGACACCTGCGGGCTTCACCGATTTCACCACCGGTGTCGCGGCCGATGGGACCGCCTCGATATTTTGGGGTGAGCCGGCTGACACTGGTGGTCCTATCTCGGGCTATCAGTTCGCGCCGAATAGCACGCCGTTCACTGCGAACGCAGGAGACATTCGCAGCCTCGGTACGTTCACACACTTCAATTTTCCGATTCAAGCCGACCCGGGGAGTATCACCGGCGTTCCGCTGACCTTCAGCTTCTCTGGGACACCGGACGGAGCGACAAGCGCGACAAGCTTTCCTGCGACGTTCAATTTTGAACACGATGAAACGACGAACAGCGGCGGTCTTTGCCCGGGTGATCCCGTTCCGTGTAGCGATATTGTTTCGTTCACTGCCGTAGGGGGAGCGGATGAAGTCGTCGTGGTGGACGATATCATCTACACATTCACCGTGCTGGGCTTTGGTGAATTGGACGGTAGTGGCGACTTCGACCCGCTCAACCCCGCAGAGCCCTTCCTGTTCATCACGACGGAAGGCGAGGCGAACTCGACCGACCTTTTCTTCACTTACAGCACCCAAGTCATACCGCTGCCGGCCGCTGGCTGGTTGATGCTCGCAGGTCTTGGTGCTCTTGGTGCGGTGGGCCGGCGTCGCAAAAAGGCGGCCTGATCGGTTTCCGGACATAACATGATAAGAGCGGCCCGTTGGGGCCGCTCTTTTTTGTTTCGGCTCTGCTTCATGACGCGCATCAGGAGTTGTCGGCGTCGCACGTGCGACTGATGCACCCGAACGCGTAGTCAGGGCGGCGAGCCGCAAGAGTCAGATCTTGCCAACCGACGCAAGCGCCCCGCCTTTCACCTGATACATCAGATGAACGCGTGGCGCGCGGATCGATCAAGCCGTGCACGGCGTTTCGCCAAAAGCTTTGGTTCAGGTTTTTGGCGAAACGCTTTATTTTACCCAGAAAGCCTTGACCGGATCACTCGGTTGCGCCCGCCAGGAAAACTTATCCATCAGATCTGCCCAGTCACGTTTTAGCTGATTGTTCGAGTCTGAGCTGGTCGGACGGGTTTCAGGATCGAAAGTTGCGGTCTTGCTCTGACGCCCGAAGGCGCATTCAATTGTATCTGCATCATAAATGCCAAGAAAAAAAACCATGGAATCACCTAATTCAATAGTCCGTCACTAAGGGCGAGAATGCGGCGAAATATGGCGTAGAAATGTGGCAAAGAAAAGGCAGCTTCCAAATTTCCATAGATGTTGCCTTGCGCAGTTCTCATTCTGGATCACACGCCTTCTGCCGCAATGGTTGCTTTTTAAAAACTCTGTAAGTGTCCACCAGTTCCGCACAATTCTTATTGGACCGAGATTAAATCAAAGGCTGCGTTTATGGGTTCTCTGTCCTCAGCGTCCTGGGTGAGCAGCCTGTGTCAGAGGCCAGCCAATGCAACGCGCTCAACGACAGCATCACCCGAAGACGCCGGGATGATCGGCGCGCTGGGCAGGGTTCAGGTGCCGCCTTGTCGCGCGCAAGCGTTACCTGGAACCTGCGCAGCGTTTCGCCGGGGATGCGTTGCGGGATTGATCGGACGTCACGTGCAGGACTTCGGAAATGACCAGGGAAAATGTTGTGGTTCGAACCCGCCGCGGGTAGCCACAGAAACAATGCCCGCGTTCTGCGGAGTAGGAAGCGACATTGCGGGCTCTGTGGTGTAAGACAGATGTGGGATGGTACAAGGCCGTTTTTCTGGTTGTTCTGATGCGCGAAATTCTTGTTGTTGATTTGGATAACACCCTTTTGAAGAGCGACATGCTCTTTGAGAGTTTCTGGTCCGCTTTCAGTCGGGACTGGCGCAGCCCGTTTCGGTCCGCGCTTGCTTTGTCTCGGGGAAAGGCCGCTCTGAAACACTATCTTGCGGAGGCTGCGCAGATAGATGTGACGACGCTTCCCTATGACCAAGAGGTCATTGCCTATATTGAAGCCTGGCGTGACGCGGGCGGGCGCACGGCCCTTGTCACGGCAACCGATGACAAGATCGCCAAATCCATTGGTGAACATCTCCAGCTGTTTGATGAAGTTCACGGATCGAACGGGACGGAAAACCTGAAAGGACATCACAAATCCCGTTTCCTGATCGATACATACGGCGAGCGGCAGTTTTCCTACATGGGTGATTCAGAGGCCGATCTGGCCGTCTGGAAACACGCGAAGCAAGCCATCACCATCAATCTCTCGCAAGCGATGAAGGCGCGCGCCGCCCGGGTCGCCGATGAGGTCGAGCACCTTGCGACCCACCGATCGACGGCGGGCGCATATCTCAAGGCTATCCGCCCTCATCAATGGATGAAGAATGCTTTGGTCGCTCTTCCCATGCTCGCCGCCCACCAGCTGGACGGGCCAAGCGTCATGGCTTCGATGCTCGCGTTCCTGGCCTTCAGCATGGTCGCATCCAGTGTGTATATTGTGAATGACCTACTCGATCTCAACGCGGATCGGGCCCATCCGCGCAAGCGACAAAGACCGTTTGCGGCGGGACGTATCCCGATTGCATCCGGGACCTGGATGGCAGCGGCACTTTTGGCAACGGGTATGGGCGTGGCGGCCTTCCTGGGGCCAGCCTTTTTGGGTGTCATGCTTGGATACTACGCTCTGACCACGGCGTATTCCGTCTATCTGAAGCGTCGCATCATCGTCGATATCTGCGTGCTTGCCGGGCTCTACACGGTCCGCATCGTGGCGGGCAGTGCGGCAACCGACGTGCCCTTGTCCGTCTGGTTGCTTGCGTTTTCGATCTTCTTTTTTCTGTCTCTGGCTGCTGTGAAGCGCCAGGCGGAACTGGTCGATAGCGCCAAGCAAGGCAGGCTCAAAGCGACGGGACGCGGCTATCACGTCACAGATCTTCCGATCATTTCGATGATCTCGATCAGCGCGGGATATGTCGCCGTCCTGGTGCTGGCGCTCTATGTGAACTCTCCTGCGGTGACGGTCCTATACAGTCACCCCGAGGCCTTGTGGGGTGTTTGCACCGTCCTGCTGTATTGGATCACCCGTACGGTTCTGCTGACGCATCGCGGGGCCATGCATGACGATCCGCTTGTCTACGCGGCCAGGGATCGGATAAGCCAGGCGTGCTTCCTGATTGCCTTGGCCTTCGTCATGGCCGGAGCGCTTCTGTGACCCGCCGCGGGCTTGTCCTCAGATATACCGCTTTCGCGGTTATCGCGACTGTCGTGAATCTGGCTGCGCAGCGCCTGGTGCTGTATCTGGGCAGCGAAGGGACAACCTTCGCTCTGGCGGTCGGCGCCGGGACACTTGCCGGCTTGATCACCAAGTACATTCTGGACAAGAGGTGGATCTTCTACGACCTCGGCACGGGTGCGAGGGCCCATAGCCGGAAATTCTCTTTGTATACGGCCATGGGGATCTTCACGACGGCGATCTTCTGGAGTTTCGAGACCGCATTCTGGCTTGTCTGGCAAACGGATGCCATGCGTGAACTTGGGGCGGTCATCGGGCTGAGCATTGGGTATATCGTGAAGTACAACCTTGATCGGCGGTTCGTCTTTACCGACAGCCGTCTCGAGGTGACGGTATGATGCTGTCGGGTTGGGGACGTTTCCCGGTGTTGAAGGCGAAAGTCCACGCGCCGCGCAGCCTTGCCGAGCTTCAGGATATGGTGCAGTCGGAGCAGAGCGTGATTGCGCGGGGGAATGGGCGCGCCTATGGCGACAGCGCTATCAACGCGGCCGGGACCATCGAGACACGGCATCTCAACCGGATGTTGGATTTCGATCCCGCTACCGGCCAGTTGGTCACGGAACCCGGGGTTCTTCTGGGCGACATCATCGCGGCATTTCTTCCGCGTGGCTGGTTCCTCCGGGTGACGCCCGGCACAAAGTTCGTCACACTTGGCGGGGCGATCGCCGCGGATGTCCATGGCAAGAACCACCATAAGGACGGCAGCTTTCGCACTTGCGTCGATTGGATCGACGTTATGGACGCCACTGGAACTGTCACGCGATGCTGCCGCGCGGACAATCCCATGCTCTTCGAACACACTCTAGGGGGCATGGGGTTGACCGGGATTATCACACGGGCGGCGATCCGTCTGCGCCCTGTTGAAACAGCGTGGATCGAGCAAACCACCCATCCAGCCTCCAACCTGCAAGCCGCGATGGACTTGTTCGAAGCCAACCTCGAGGCCACCTACTCGGTGGCTTGGATCGATTGCCTTGCCGGGGGCACCAATATGGGCCGCTCTCTGGTCATGCTCGGAGAACACGCAGGCTTGCGCCAGCTTCCCGAAGGTCGACGACGGACACCTTTCGAAGTGCCCCAAAAAACGCGGCGTAGAGTGCCATTCGACCTGCCTGCATTTGCACTCAACGCGCTTACCATCCGCGCCTTCAATACGCTCTACTATTGGGCCGGATCACGCGGAACAGGCGAGCAACTCGTCGATTGGGACACATATTTCTATCCACTCGACACGATATTGGAGTGGAACCGCATCTATGGCCGCAAGGGCTTTGCGCAGTTTCAGTGCGTGTTGCCGCTCGATGCGTCCGAGGCGGGCCTCTGTGCACTGCTAAAGGAAATCTCCAGGGCCGGGACGGGCTCGTTCCTTTCGGTTCTGAAGCGGTTTGGCGCGCAGGACAGCGCGTTTTCCTTCCCGATGGAAGGCTACACGCTTTCGCTTGATTTTCCGATCAACACCAAAACGCTGCGCTTGCTCACCGAGCTTGACCGCGTCACTCTTGATCATGGCGGGCGCTTTTATCTTGCCAAGGACAGTCGTATGTCGGCCGAGACCTTTGCCGCGTCCGATCCCAGGATCGAGGCATTCCGCGCCGCACGCAAGGCCAGCGACTGGCAGAACAGTTTCATGTCCGCCCAATCCCGGAGACTCGATATATGACGAAGCATTCCGTTCTGATCCTGGGCGCGCGCTCTGACATCGGCAAAGCCACTGCCCATGCCTTTGCCGCGCTCGGCCATCCGATCCAGCTGGCCGCAAGGAACGCCAGCACGTTGGAGGCGGATCAGACAGACATCGCGCTCAGACACAACGTTCGAGTGAGCTTGCACGAGTTCGATGCACTGGACTTGTCGTCTCACGCGGCATTCGTCGAACACCTGCCCGAACTGCCCGAGACGGCTGTCTGCGCGGTCGGAATGATGGGGGAACAGGCGCAAAACGAACATGACCTCGAAGCGGCAGCTTGCGTGATACGCAGCAACTTCGAGGGCCCCGCCAGTATCCTCGCCGTCCTGGCCAACCGCTTTGAAGAGCGCGGTCACGGAACTTTGGTCGGTATCAGCTCTGTTGCGGGCGAACGGGGCCGCGCCACCAACTATGTCTACGGCTCCGCCAAGGCAGGGTTCACGGCCTTCCTTTCCGGATTGCGCAATCGATTGGCAAGGAAAGGCGTCCATGTGGTCACGGTATTGCCCGGGTTTGTCGCGACAAAAATGACCGAAGGCATGGATTTGCCGGCGGCACTGACCACCACGCCAGACCATGTGGCAAAGACGGTGGTCGATGCAGTGGAGAAAAAGCGCAATGTCATCTACGTGAAGTTTGTCTGGCGTTTGATCATGACGGTGATCAGGAATATTCCTGAGAACATTTTCAAGACCAAGAACATATAGCGGCAACGAGTTGTGCCTCACTGAAACGGCTTCTCTTTATCGCCTGGCTCCTTCGTTGGAGAACCAGGTCGACCAATAAAGCCTGACTGTAAGAAGAGCAGGTCAATTTCGACAGAGGTGCAAGGCGCCGAATATCGCGTCAAGCCGCGCAGCGTTCAGCCCAATACTCACGGCATCAGCCGGATGTCTTTCGTCAAGGCGTGCAGCCTATCCCAACTTGCCGCATAGTGGTTGCGGATATTTTCTTTCAGCTGGGGATCTATCGCGCTTTTCTTGCCACTTACGGTGCTTGATACCTTGATCCGGTTCAGCAGCCTCAGCCTTCCGGATATCCCCACGAACGACCGGAGTTTTTTCCAGGTGGACAGAACCGATGGATGGCTCAAGACCCTGACCAAATTGCGAGAAAACTGGTTCTTGTAAGTCTTCGCGGAAGCGTGTTTTTCCAGAACGAGATCAGGATCACGGGACACATCCAGGAAGTCCAGCAGGTGTTCCAGGAAAGCTTCGGGCGACGTCTGTATATCGGACAAAAAGCCGACGCGGACCTGGTCTTTCCCGAAAGCGCCCAGGAACCTTTCGACCTGAACATCGAAGCGCGCAATTTCGGCGTAGTCCAGCAGAAGTTGATCCGGACAACGCAAGGGTACCTGTTTGCCCTGACGCCGGTCCTCGCAAAGCTCCCAACTCTGTTGCAGCGGAAGGTCATCTTCGACGCCGTTGTAAACCTGTTCATGATGGTAAGAAACGATGAAGTCCGCCGGTTCACGAAGCATAATCAAAATTTTGGCGTCAGGATTGTATCGCGCGATATTCTGCGCCGCATCCGGAGAATACAGATGCATGATCGATGCGTCGCCGAACACCTTGAAGTCGCGGTCAAAGTCATGGAGCTCGTGGAAGGCTTCGATTGACGTGGACCCGCGCAACTGCAGGCTTCCGACGAAAGCGTGCGGTTCTTTTGAGCGCCCGAAACTGATTTCGGGATGGGTCGACAAGGCACGAAACAACGATGTCGAACCACATTTCGGAGCGCCTGCAATAAAAAAATTCACCAGTTTATCTTTAGTCAATTCCTGAGCTCCGAATGCCGATGAATGACGTATCGAACCCGGCATTCATTCAGGCGTAATATCAACACACCGCGTCGATATGTATCCGACCACACGCGACCGTACAAGTTGCCCCGACAAAAGGGTTATTTCATTCAAGACTGTCAAGTCCGCCGGGAATTCAGAAACAGGTCCGAGTACTTTTGTTCAAAATCACGAACAAGCCTTTCTGGCCGAAAACGCTCCGCCGCC
>JAAAPI010000094.1 GCA_009908325.1 Verrucomicrobiota bacterium
GGAGGAATGGCGTCAGGGGATTCGCTGGTTTTTCAAGGAGGCACCGGTGCGGCGGCGTCTTTCGGACAAACGCCGGAAATCCGTCGGGGCGGATCGAACCCGTCATCGGGACACTGGTGGGTCCGTTGAGGCCGTTGGGTCAGTTGACTCCGCTGGGTCAAGGCGTCCGGCGGAGCCCCCTGCAAGGGCGGATGAATATGTGGGCGAACATAGCGTAGCGGAGCATGGTGCAGCTCAGGACGAAGCGGTGGCGCAGGACGGGGATGCGGCGGAGTATGATGATGGGCGACGCCAGTATGCGCACACTATCGCTGAATTACAGGATCGGGTGCCGGTGGATCCTTGGTATGATGAGATGACGCGGGTCATGCGGGTGCGGCATATGGCCTACCGCACGGAGGAAACCTATCTGGGTTGGATTCGGCGGATCGAGCGTTTTTGTCAGCACAAGGAAGGCCTGGAAGCTTTTTGTGAGGACGACCTAAAGCGCTTCCTCAGTTATTTGGCGGTGGAGGAAGGTGTCTCGGCGAAAACCCAGCGGTTGGCGTTGAACGCTGGAGTCTTCCTGCTGCGGGAGGTCCGCAAGATGGAGTTGGGGGATTTCAGCGACTACGTGAAGGCGGATCCGCGTAAATATTACCCGGTGGTTTACTCCAAGGGGGAGATCAAGCAGCTGCTGGATGCGGTTCGGGGCAAGTGGCGCTTGATGGCACAGCTGCAATACGGCTGTGGGCTACGGATTTCGGAGGTTTGTCGGTTGCGGGTCAAGGACGTCGATTTGGAAAGGGGCAAGCTCTACATTCGGGCCTCAAAGGGCGACAAGGATCGCTGCGTGCCACTGGCAAAATCGCTCAAGGAACCACTGGTCAAGCATCTGGAAGCAGTGCGTCCGGTATTTGATGCGGACCGCGCAGCGAAAGTGCCGGGGGTGTTTATGCCAAACGCGCTGGACAAAAAAATGCCGAAGGCGGGACAGCGCTGGGAATGGTTCTGGGTGTTTCCAATGCAGAGTCTTTCGAAGGACCCGCGCGGGGATGTGGACGCGCCGAAACGGCGCCACCACATCCTGCCGCGGGCCTACCAAAAAGAGTTGTCGGTTGCGGCGGTGAAAGCGCAGATCCCCAAGCGCTCCAATTCTCATGTCTTGCGGCACAGTTATGCCACGCACCTCCTGGAGAACGGGGTCAACATACGGACTGTGCAGGACTTCCTCGGGCATACCTGCATTGAGACGACCATGATCTATCTGCATGTCATGGAAGATCAGGCAGACGCTGTGCTGAGTCCGCTGGATAGTCTCTAGCTCTTTTCAAACATCAAATGTTTCGGGGAATTGGGCGAGGCTTTGGGCGAGGCCGCCGGGGCGGCTGTGGCGGTGCCATTGGCGGGTGAAGTTGTCTTTGATTTCGGCGATGGGCTTCGTGGGGGGCCGATGGAGGCAGGCTTCGAGGGCGGATCGGTTGAGCTGGATGGCGAGTGCGATCTCTGCGTCGAGTCCCCGGGTTTCGATAGCGCTGAGGGCGTGCAGGCAGCGTTCGAGGGCGTTCGGGGTGGTTGTCGCGACTAGCTTATCCCGTGCTGCGGGATCGGCGAAGAAGGCGCTGTGCAGGAAGCTGTTGGGTGGAGCGGGCTGGGGCAAGTGAGCGTCGATCTGGCCGAGCTGGCAGAGGGCAGCGCCGTTGCCGGGCGGCTGGTCGGGGAAAAAGAGTGTGTCGATGATGGTGGCGAGGGTGGCGGTATCGATGCTCTGCCCGTGGGCCTCGGCGGCGGCGAGAACGAGCGGGGGGTAGAGGGTGGCCCAGGGCTGGTGGTGGCCGTTGTCGCCCCAGGCGGTGAGGAGGAGGCCGCTGGCTCCGTGGGCGGCCCCCTGCTCGGCAGCGAGGTGGATATTGGCGCGGGCTACGTCGAGGCGACCGGAAAAGGAGTTCCAGTTGCCCGCGCCGGGGGCGACGTAAAACTGGTGGCGGAAGCCGGCTTCGGCGAGGCAGCGGCATTGATTGGCGAAGGGGGCGTCGGCCTCGTAGCCCCAGATGACGGGAATGACGTCGTCGGGAAGTTGGGGGACGAGGTCGGGGCGCTCCAAAATGATATCCGCCCAAAATTGAGCCTGGTGACCCTGCCGGGCTGCGGCGGCGAAGACCTGCCGCATGAAGTCGAGGTAGACGGTGTGTTTGCCCTGGTCGGCGACGCGGTCGGCGCTCCGGCCTTTGCCGAGCTCCCAGGGCTCATCGCCGCCGACATGGAGTTGCCGGGATCGGAAGTTGGGCAGGAGTTCGGCGTAGAGTTGTTCGACGAAGTGGGCGCTGGTGGCATCCGGAAAGAGGGTGCTGCCGAAATTGCGCCAGCCGGCGAGGGGGTGCTCGAAGCCATGGGGGCACTCGGCGAGGTGTTGATACTCCGGGTGGCGCAACCAGCGCTCCATGTGGCCGAAGGAGTTTTGGTTGGGCACGAGCTCAATGCTGCGGGCGGCGCAATAGGCATCGAGCTCGCAGACCTCGGCGGAGGTCATGGGCGAGGCATCGCGCCAGACCGTGGCGTGGTCCGCGTAGGCGAAGGTATGCTCGGTGTAGAGTTGGAGCTGGTTGTAGTGCAGCGCGGCGAGGGCATCGACCAGCTTGCGCAAACAGTCCATGGTCGGCACGCGGTTGCGGCTGATGTCGAGCATGAGTCCCCGGTGGGGGAAGCGGGGTGTCTTCTGGAGCCAGGGCAGCATGGCCGGGGTGGCGGGTGGCATTAGAAACTGTCCGCAAGGATGCTGCGGAGTTCGTCTGCGGGGTCGTCGTGATTTTGCTCAATGGCCAGCGCGAGCGCGGTTTCGAGGACGGGCCGGGCCTCGGCGGTTTGGCCGGTTTGCAGGTAGGCTTTGCCGAGGAGAATGCGCGGCAGCATCCAGTCGGCCCGGCTGGCGGCGCACTTTTCCAGGTGCGGGATGGCCTCGGTGGTTTGCCCCTCGTCGTAGAGGGCCTGCCCGAGGCTGAAACGGAAGAGCAGGTTGCCGGGATTGGCGGCGACTTTGGGGAGGAAGATTTCGGATTTTTTCATTATGCTATGGAAGTCGGGATGGGACTTTCTGGGCGGATGCTTTTAGATTGTGAATACTTTGGTCACAATCACTGATTTTTTGTCGGCATTCCGCTTGGTGGGAAAGCCGGGTAAGTTAATGCACTTGGCGGAGGCGCTCGCCCTTCGATAAACTCAGGGCCTTGGGCTTGTCGAAATGAATGTGAGCACCCCACGATGAGCGAATGCGTCCGGCGGAGGCGCTCGCAAGCGAGCACGCCACGATGAGTGAATGCGCCTGGCGGAGGCGCTCGCAAGCGAGCACGCCACGATGAGTGAATGCGCCTGGCGGAGGCGCTCGCAAGCGAGCACGCCACGATGAGTGAATGCGCCCTCCCGTTATCTTAAGCTCGCGTTTCTCAGCCTGAATTGCGGAATTGGGTTAAGCGTTTGGTCAGAGAATCGGCGAGGGTGTCGAGGCGTTTTTCGGAGACTTTTTGGGCGGTGCCGAGTTCCTGCGCGTAGATGGATATTTTAAACTCTTCGAGCAGCATTTTGTAGGGTTTGATTCGATGAAATGTGCTCTGAGGGGCGATCTTGGCGGCGAGTTGCTCCAGTTGTGCGAGCTTGTTCTCGAAGGGTGCGATGCGCTGCGATTTATCGATGTCGCGCTGGATGCTTTCGCGGGCTCGCTGGGCGCGCAGTTGCATGCCTTTGAGGTAGCGGGTGAGGTGGGGAAGGTCGGTGAACTCGTAAGTGGTGAGGAGGTTGGGCGGTGCAACGGAATCGAGGTGGGCGCGCATGCCGGGGTAGGTGATGGCCTGCTTGGTGCGCTTTTGCTCAAGTAGCAGGAGGACGGCTCCGCGCGCTTCCAAGAGCTCGCGGAGGTTGTCGACGAGTTCCCGGACGATGCTGCGGGATTCCTCTTTGGCGCGTTGCAGGGTCTGATTAAAGTTGTTTTCCCGGAGGGGTAGCTGGGTCTCGCAGCGGAAGAGGTGCCGGCGCAATTGCGCCCAGGCGGGGGCTTTGATGGCATCGTAGCCGCCGAGCTGGACGAGGGCGGTGCCGAGGGATTTGAGCGCTTTCAGATCGCGTTGGACCCAGGCGGCCTCGCGGCCCATGACCTGCTCGGCCAGGTCGGGCCAGGCGCGTGCGGTTTCGTGGCGGGCGGCATCGCGATGGGGCAGGAGCCGGAGGTGGACCGCTCGATCGGCGGAAACCAGCGCGGGGTAGGCGTGCAGGGGCAGGCCGGATTCGCCGCTGAGGTCGATGGATTCGGGCAGGTCGCCGAAGGACCAGGTCTGGAGCTGCTCGCGTTCGTAGCGGGCGGCTGCTTCCTGCCAGGCCGGGACGGCGTGCAATCCGTTGCCGGCGGCGGCTTGACGGGTGCGTTGCCTGAGCTGCCGACGCAGCTCGTGGAGGTCGCGGCTTTGCGCGAGGACTTCGTTTCGGGAATTTTCCACCTGAATGCGCGGCTTCAGGTGCGTTGGTAGATCCGCCCTGGCCCACTGGTTGCGGTAGGTATCGATTCCGTATTGGCGGCGCAAGTGCTCGGCCAGTTGCTCGGTAAGGGGGCGGTCGCCGGGCTTGATTGCGCTGCGTATTTCGGCGGCGCGCTCTTTGAGCGGGTGGAGCTGCACGCGTATTTGCTTGGGGAGGGCACGGAGGAGGCACTCGATCTTTTCGTCGAGGTGGCCTGGCACCGCCCAATCGAGGGTGCTTTGCTGGAGGACGTCGACTTGAGCGAGGGGCAGGCGGAGGGTCACGCCATCTTCCTCGCTGCCGCGCTCGTTCCGGTAGTGGAGGGGGATTTCGCTGCCCCCGAGCCGAAGGCTACGGGGGAAGGCGTCGGTGGTTGTATCGCTGGACGCATCCGGGAGTAAGTCACTTTCCCGGGCGCGTAAAAAATCGAGCGAGCCGCCGTGGTGCTTTTTGGCGAAGGCGCGCAGCTCGGCGTAGGAGCCGACGCCCTCGAGGCGCTGCCGGTAAAATGCGAAGAGATTATCCTCGACGAGGAAGGCGGAGCCGATCCGGCGGCGCGCCATTTCGGATTCGGCGCCGAGGAGGATTTCGGCATTGTGTTCGAGGAAAGGGGGACGCTCGCGGATGCCGGACTCGATCAATCCATTGCGGATAAAGATATCGGTGGCTTCGGCGGGGTCGATCCGGCTGTAGCTGACTTCGTGGCGGCTCAGCTCCAGCCCGAAGAGAATCCGGCGTTCGCGGCAGAGCGCGGCGGCGGCTTTCGTGCTCCAGAATGGCTCGGAGTGGCGGATCTGGATGAGGTCGGCCGCCAGTTCTTCGATCCAAGCAACTTCGATGCGGGCGGCGGTGCGGGCGAAGAGGCGGCTGGTCTCCATCCATTCGCCGCAGACAATCCACTCGGGGGCTTTGGTCTTGGCCGGTTTCGGTTTGGATTTTTTGGCGTAGGCCGCCTTGCGTTGTTTTTTGATGGCTTCGTGATCGAAAAGGGCGGAGCCGGGGAAGAGCAGGGCCTTTCGGTTGCGCGGTCCCCGGTAGTTGTGGGCCTCCTCCTTGTGTGCGATATTGCTGAGCAGGCCCGTCAAGATGGAGCGGTGGATGGCGGCGTAGGTGCGTGATGCGCCCCCCTTCGCTCTTCGAGCTTCGGAGGGTCTTTGAGGATGCTGGATGGAACCGCGTGGGGCTTTGCCTTTTACGCGGCGGGATGCGCCCCCCTTCGCTCTTCGAGCTTCGGAGGGTTGTTGAGGATCCGGGGTGGAACCTTCGTGGTTTTGGGCCCTGCCTGTTTTTTCTTTGGAAAGGACGCGTTCCAGCTGGTGGTGGATGTCGCGCCATTCGCGCATGCGCTGGTAGGCGAGGAAGTGGGTTTTGCAGAATTTGCGGAGTTTGTTTTGCGAGAGGGTGTCGAGTTTTTCGTGATAGGCGTTCCAAATATTAAGCAGGGTGAGGAAGTCGGACTCGGGGTGCGTGAACTGCTTGTGCATCGCGTCGGCCTCTTTGGCCCGTTCGGCGGGGCGCTCGCGGGGGTCCTGGATGGATAGTCCCGCAGCAATGACAAGGACGTCGTCGAGCACGTTTTCGTCCTTTCCCTGGAGCAGCATGCGTCCGACGGTGGGGTCGACGGGAATGTGGGCAAGTTGGCGACCCAGCGGAGTCAGGCGGTAGCCGTCGGTCCGCGCGTTTTCGCGGTGGGACTCGACAGCACCGAGCTCGGCGAGGAGTCGATAGCCGCCGACGATCGCGTTTTCCGCCGGTGGATCGATGAAGGGGAAGCTGCGGATATCGCCGAGCTTGAAGGCCATCATGCGGAGAATGACCGAGGCCAGATTGGAGCGATGGATCTCCGGTGTGGTGAAGCGGGGGCGGGCGAGAAAATCCTGCTCGCTGTAGAGCCGGTAGCAGACGCCGTTGCTGACACGGCCACAGCGGCCTTTGCGCTGCTCGGCGCTGGACCGGGCGATTGGCTCGATGGGAAGCC
>JAAAPI010000036.1 GCA_009908325.1 Verrucomicrobiota bacterium
CGGCAGAACCAACCTGCCTACGAACCGCAGCAACGAAGCAAGCGTCTGGCAGGCGGCAGAGCCAACCTGCCTACGGTTTACGCTTGTCCGTGGTGCACGGCTTAATAAACGTCTCATTCAAATGTCGCCGTATGGAAATCGTGTTTTCGCGCTGGAGCGTGTCCAGCTACCACACATGGTTGCCGAGTTTGGTCGCTACGCCGTGACCCTGCGGTGCGCGAATAGTCTGCCGAAATCTATTTTAGAACGGACCAAAGCACTTCATCAGGATCGGGAATTGCATAGCTCAAAGACCGAAGAAATGCGCCTCTTGCAGCGGAAACTGTTTCTGACTCTGGAAAAGTACGACGATGCTGGTCTCGGTTTCGCTCCCTTCGCGGAGGGCGTAGTGGCCACGCAGTTCTACCGATTCCTCGAGACCTATGCGCGTGACGGACTTCGCTTCACGGATTGGACGATTATGCCAAATCATGTTCATCTGGTAACAGACGGCGTCGCGTTTGATGGCGTCGCCAGGTTCGTCAAGGCATGGCGGGCATTGAAGGGAATCTCGGGTAAGCAATTGAACCAACAAATGGGTCGCTCAGGCCCTTTTTGGCAAACCGAGTGGTATGACCGGCTTATCCGCGACGAGGTCGAATATAGAAAATGGAAGGCTTACATTGCCGCCAACCCCGTCAAAGCAGGGCTTTGTTCGAATTGGTCTGATTTTCCGTATACGTTCATTTCGTAGCCGGGTTAGCTCCGCTGCCCGGTCTGGCGGTGTTGGCCGTAGCCGGGTTAGCTCTGCTGCCCGGTCCGTAGCCTGCGTCCGGCAGCAGGCGGCAGAGCCAACCTGCCTACGACCCGCAACAGCGCTGCGAAAAACAATTCGCAAAAACTTTGCCTCTTACCCGAAAAGTATCTCAACTCTTCCCCGATGCCGTTCCCGCTTTTCAGCTTACACTCTTATCTGTGTATTGCCGCTCAAGCCCGGCCCACGGCTCCGGCGCGACGTCTAATCTTCTGGACCCGAGTTGCCGCTGCGCTCACCCTCAGCGTCACGCTCGGCGCAGCCCAGCCCGGGCCCGGTTCCTACGCCGCCAGCATCGAACGACTCGACCCCTTCGACACCACGGGTCTCGATTCCGGCGTGGCCAATGTCCTGCGCAATTACTACGAGCGCACCTTCACAGACGCCGAGACCTGGGCCGCGGTGGAGAGCCTCCGCTTCGACGGCGAGTTACACTTCTCGGAGGAGAGCTTCGCTTTCTCCGCATTCAAGAAAAAACCCAATCTAAGTAAAGTCGTTCTGCGCATCGGCGAGCGGCACCAGCTCGTCATGGGCTACGATGGCCACCGGGCCTGGCAGCTCGACACGCGGAAGTCCATCCTGGCCTCGAAAATGCCCGAAGCGGAAGCGCGCAATTTCATCCGCGACGCGACCACTGGAGGCCACTTGCTCTACCCCGGAATCGAGGGGAAAACCATCGAGCTCCTCGGCATCACGCAACTCGACGAGGAACGCGCCTACGAGCTGCGCATCACACTGCCCGACGGCCAAGTCATCCGCTCTTTTCTCGACATGAATTCCTTCGCCGAGGTCCAGCAGATCACGATCAACAACGTATCCGGCGACGAAGAGCGGGTCCGTCACGGTAATTTCCGGATCGTCGAAGGCATCCGTATCCCCTTCACCAGCACGCGGTTTGTCGACGGCGAGCTGGTCCACGAAACCCGGATCGACGAAGTCCGTGCCAATCAGGGAACGGCCCGCTGGATGTTTCGCATGCCGCCGGTGGACAGCGAGTCCACCGCAGAGAGTGCCCCTCCGGATGCGGGCGACACCTCGGAAGCCATCGGAAGCGAAAGCCTCGATCCCGGGACACCCCGCTCCTTCTTCGACTTCGATATCGAGTAAACGTAGTGACAAGCATCCTGCTTGTCGTGCCGCATCGCGCGGATGTGCTCAACGGATGGTTGGCAGGGCCACAATCCGCAGGCTTCGATGCCGAAGTTCAGCAAATCAACATCAACGAGTTATCGGGCGACGAAGAGCGGTTTCGTCACAGTAATTTTCGGATAATCGAAGGCATTCGCATCCCCTTCGCCATTACGCTCTCAATCGGCGGGGCGTTTCACTTTCGTTTAAACCTTCCAGATTTCATTTGCTTGCACGACATTAACTAAGTATATTGTTGAGCAATGAAAATGATTGCATCACGAGAACTAGCCGCCAAACCAGCGGCCGTCTGGCAAACCCTCAAGGAAGACGGCGCAGTTGTGGTCACAAAAAACGGCCAGCCGGAGGGCATCTTTTATGCGACCTCGAGCGAGACTTGGTTGGAAGACGTGCAAGATTTGCTTTTTGCGAGGGCGAGACGAGCTGCTTCTGAGTTACGTAAATCAGCCGCAAAATCAGGAATCGCATCCATGACTCAGAGCGAAATCGAAGCGGAGATTCGAGCTGTCCGTCAAAAAAGGAAGTGACCGGGAAATGAGCGACGCACAAGCGGTGATCGACACGAATGTTTTCGTTTCCGGAATGATCCAGCCATTCGGTGCGCCGGGGCAATTGCTGGATGCCTTGCTCAACAAACGACTAAAAATTGCCTACGATGATCGCCTTCTGCTCGAATATCGCGAGGTTTTGATGCGGCCACGCTTCAGCTTCGATCCTAAACGCATTGAAGAGGTCTTGAATAGCATGCTTTTTCAAAACCGGGTAAGTGCCCACCCTTGGGTGTTGTCTCCATCGCCCGATCCGGACGATACGATGTTTCTCGAAGTCGCCGCCACGGCGGATGCCCCGCTCGTGAGTGGTAACCTCAAGCACTTTCCGCCCGAATGCCGAGGCCCTGTCGCCGTCATGACTCCAGCAGACTTTTTGGTAGCACTGGGTAGCCCCTAAGACCGACCGTAGCCGGGTTGGCTTTGCCGCCCGGTCTGGCGTTGTTGGCGGAACTGGTCGCCGGGCCCGACCCGGAGCAGGCGGCAGAGCCAACCCGGCTACGGTGCCGCCACCCATGCAAAGGCCCCGCGGAAAGGGCTGGGTAGTGTGGCCGGGGCATCCACGGTAGCTACCGAGTAATTCATTCAACCAGAATATCGAGGTGAACGATCCGTAAACGTAGTGACAAGCATCCTGCTTGTCGTGCCGCAGCGCCCGGATGCACACAACGCATCGTCTACCGGGCCGACAATCCACAGGCTTCGATGCCGTCGCCCAGTCCCGTCACCCATTCGAGCCGGCACGCCCCGCCGCCTATTCGGGATGCATGTCCTGGCACTCGACGATCACCGGATCGACCCGGATGGTGCGCGGCTCATCGCCAACCGCGCCGCCCGCTGCGCCCAATCCGCCGCCGGATTGGGATGTGGCCGACGCGAGATTATTTTGTGAACGGAGGCGGTAGAAGGCCCGGCCCGCCGGGGGCGCGGGATCCGCCGCCGCCTGGGCGAAGCCATCGCCCGCAGTCTGCGTGACGACGGTGTCGAAGGAAGCCAGATCCGTCGCGCGTTCCAGCTGGTAATCGATGAAGGAAGTGGACGGCCAGGTGAAGGCGGCCGCATCCGGCGACAGCGCAGTGGCTTCAAGCGAAGTCCGGGGCGTGACCTCCCAGCCGAGATCGAAGAGGACGGACAGGTCCAGATCGGTCGCGACATCAAAATTGCTCCCCGTATCTGTCAAGGAGGGGAGCATGAGCGCGGGACGCTCGGTTCCATGCAAGGCTGCGAACGATCCGAAGAGCGGGCTCTCCAGCGTGCCGCCTGCGGGATTCTGGAGATGACCATTAAACGCGTCCGGGCTCGCTCCCAGCGATTGGTTGGCGGCCGGCCCGGTAAATACGTTTGTCGATGTCAATACTTGCCACACATCGGCCGTTCCGATGCCGAGCACATGGCCCAGTTCGTGCAGCGCTATAGAGACGAACTCCCGCCCCGGGCCATTGCCCTCGAGCGAGAAATTCCAGGAAGCATCACTGTCGAAAGAGACGGAGCCTCCCCAGGGCGCGAAGTCGGTGCGGGGTGTTGCAATGGCCCCCGGGTTTCCCCGCCCGCGAATCCGGTCAAACCAGGACTGCAGCCCGCTGGCACTAAACCCACCGGGACCTCCCGTGCCCAGCGTGCTGCCCGGTATCGGGCGTGCGCCCGCAAAGACGATGATTGTGTCGGCCGGCACCACGAGGTTGTCGATCTCGTGCTCGGCATTTGTCGTCGGGTGCCGGACGATCGCCGTCCAGCTTACGGGAACAGGGCTATCGAAGGTATTCGGGTCGATCTCGAGCAGATCGTCATCCAGCAGGTCGGCGTATAAATCGGCGGCCGCTTCGAGCGCTGCCCGTTTTTCGGGCGTGTCAAAAAAATTGTCCGTGTCCAGGGAATAGTCGATTTCAATCGTGACGGCCGAAAGCGTGGCCGTAGAGGCAAAGGCCAGCAGCGCAAGGGTCAGGTAGGCGAGGCAGTGTTTCATTTTGGAGGTAAATTCGAATGCTGAGTGAAAAGAGCTATGTAAAGTAAAGAAGGAAATTGCCCGGTCAGCAATGGGAAACCCTTTTAAACCCCTGGAAAAAACAAATACCGATCTTCGTTCAACCTAGCAAACCAAGGTTTTCCAGCTTCAATGGACCGGATTCATTTAAAAAAGAGAACTGCCGCTTTTGCTTCTTCGCTTGTTCTGGAAGGCATACTTCCGCTACGGCAACGGCATACCGGGCATTGAACAGGCTTTCGGGTGGTTGAGGAAAAAACGAGAATCGGGAACGTTTTCGCTTGTCAACCCCTGAAAGTTGATTCACCTTCATCAACACAAACGTAACATAAAACCCCTTGCAATCGAGCGATACTGGTGATCCTATACTCGGACACTTTTTTTAACACCAACCAATATAGTTATGAAAAAAATTGTCTCCACGTTCTCATGCGTCGCCGTTCTCGCCTCAAGTTCACTTTTCGGACAGGTTACGACTGATCCGGTTGGGTATGTGAGTAAATCACTTTCTGCCGGTGGTTATACTCTTGGACCAACCTTTGTGAAATCAGCTACATTTCAAGGGCCAGTAATTGGTGTTAACAGTGACTGGATTGATGTTGGAACTGCTCTAACCTTAGATGAACCGCATTATCTTATGCCTCTGTCCGGGGTTTCAGATGGATATGCTGTAACTATTGTTGAAGTTAATGGTACACAAGTAAGGCTTGAACAAACCTTAAGCATCGCCGAAGGCGATACAGTGGCAATTCACCCTCATTTTTTAATTAAAGATCTAGGCGAAGACTTACCTAATGGTTTTGCAGTCGCACTTTACAATTCTGATGGTTCTGTAACAGAGGCTTCATACCAAGACAACTTCCTTGGAAAAGGTTGGATTGGCGAAGCTGAGACACCAGTATTTCCTGGAGAGGGATTTGTCGTTAATTCACCCGCTGCCTTTGAACTCCTTTTCAGCGGATCAGTGAATACTAAAACCGTTAAATACTCGCTTAGCGGAGGTGTCACTAACATTGTCGCTGGATTGGCACCAATGAGCCAAACTGCTTTACTACTAGAGGATCTTGCTCCAGGCACTGGCATTGCAGACTACGCCCAAGGTGGAAATTTCAATAATCCTACCGAAATATCGCGCGGCCCTGCCTTTCTAGGAGGCAACTGGAGCGGTGATCTTTCTACTGTAGAAATAGGTAGTGGCTTTGCGACCGTTGTCGTTCCCTCGGAAAATTCGATTGTAGATCTTCCAACTCAACTCTCGAGTAATTAACTCTTAAAATCTATTCCTAAAATAAAACTAAAAGAAAAATCATGAAACGTTCATTCTTCTTAATAACATGCCTAATCGCCTCATTCAATTTGTCCAAAGCACAAAGTTTCAATATTATAATCGAGCCAGGAGCGATTAAGGATACAACCGGAACAGTCGTGGGGCGTTCCGCAGGTTTCACCACATGGTATGCACAAACAAATTTTGATACAGAATCTTTAGGCGCAATTTTTGACACGCCTAAACGTCCTACACTCGAACAAATCTCCCAGCTTTCGGCAGCAGATCTCTCATGGTCTCCGCTCGATGCTACTAGTGCCTCTGGTTTTGAATTCTGGGAAACTCCCGGAGCAGCTACAGGCAACTTTTTACCTCGCGAAAGTAGCCTCGCAGATACAGGCGAGGTCCGACCAATTGTAGCGATATTCGATGCTGATGATCTTGATTCGCTCGTAGAGGGTAGCAGTTTTGGATTGTTAATAGGGAGCAATTTCATTGGTAATCTAGGACCTTTCTCATACCAATGGCCGAGTAACGATGGCGCATTCGATATTAGTGTAGGTGAGCCAGGCTCAATTCAACTCGTTCAAGCCGTCCCTGAACCCTCTTCCTTCGCCGCGCTCGCAGGTGTGATGACGCTTGGCCTCGTGATGATGCGCCGCCGCCGCGCTTAAGCGAACTGCGCAAACAATTTCCAAAGCCCCGCCAACTGGC
>JAAAPI010000357.1 GCA_009908325.1 Verrucomicrobiota bacterium
TCAATCATCGTTGCGTCCATCGTGGTGCCTCCTTGCGGGTGTGATGAATTCGCAAAGAGGTACCACATGCGCCAACCCAGCGCCGCGCCGGGTTAATGCCCCCTTGCCGGTCTGAGAGTCTGACTCGTGGAAGGGCATCCCATACAATGGCACGCATCGTCGCAACGGCGATCGTGGAGTGTGTGATGCGCAATCAAACCGTGCCGGCGGGACTGCCGGTGGAAAGCGCCGCGACAGACCGACCCGACGTGCCCTTCCTGGCGCTGGCCCCGTTTCTGCTGCTCACATTCGCGATCGCCTGGGGCATCCTTGCGTTGTACATCTTCCTGCCCGACCAGATGGCCGGGTTGTTCGGCCAACTCACAGGACAGCACCCGCTATTTTTTCTGGCGGTGTGGTCGCCGGCCATCGCGGCGTTCATCGTAGTTTTGTATCACACCGGCTTTTCGGGGCTGGTCCGGTTCCTGTCCCGGTTCCTGCGCTGGCGGTGCTCCCCCTGGTGGTATGCCTTCGTGATCTTCGGTATCCCGGTGGTGTTTCTTGCCGGAGCGGCGATGAGGGGGAGCCTGCTCACTGACCCGTTTCCGTTCGCGACGCTGCCGTTGATGCTCGTTGGACTCGGTCTTGCGATGATCAAGGCGCCCATGGAGGAGTTCGGCTGGCGTGGCGTCGCGTTGCCGCTGCTGCAACGGAAGCTCGCGCCGATCTGGGCCGGGCTGGTGCTAGGTTGCATCTGGGGCTTCTGGCACCTGCCCGCCTTCATGCTCAGCGGCACGCAGCAGAGCCAATGGGCGGTGGTGCCCTTCTTCGTCGGCTGCATCGCCTTGAGTGTCATCGTGACCCCGCTGTTCAACGCCTCGCACGGGAGCATCCTGCTGACGGCGTTCTTTCACTTCGCGGTGATGAACCCGGTCCTGCCCGCCGCGGAACCGTATGACACCTACATCCTCGTGGTCGTGGCGGTGCTGATCGTCTGGCTGAACCGCGCGACGATGTTCACACGTGAACATGCCATCACGAAGGCTGTCCCGAGCCCGACACGGTAGCGCGGGGCAGGACCGATGCGGCAACCGCCGGCAGACAACCGCACGGGACGAACCTGTCTGGCGTCAGAGGCCGTGAAACCACCGCTGCGCGATCCACGGCGCGAGCAACATGACCAGCAGCCCGATGGGCATCAACCCGCCCCGGGCGAGATTGAAGTCCGCGAGCAGTCGCGGCCAACTCATTCCGATCACATAGCGGCCAAGTAACAGTTCGAAGGCAACCGTGGCCACCACCCAGCCCATCCCCACGACGAATGCTGCCACCTCACTTGCTGGGTTAAGCCAAGGCGTGGTGATCGCGGCGATCACCAGCACAATGATCGACCCGCTGAAGACCGCGACCTGTCGAGCACGCCGGTCACCGATCCGCGGCTCAAGCAAACGCACCCGCGCGACACCATGGATGATCTCGGCGACGATGATCAAGAGCCAGATAGAACCGGCACGAATCAGCAGGTCGAAGCCCATATCACGATTATCGACGATCGGCGATCAGTTTGCCGTATGGCGCTTGGCCGGTTTCCAGAACACCCCGCGATGCATCGGTCACTAACTGTTTGCGGCGGCAAGGCGCGAAGATGAATCGGTGGACTATTCCATCAGCCGTCGGATGTTCATCGACTTCATCCGCGAAGCGAGCGTGCTGGGCCTGATACCCAGCAGCTCCGCGGCTCCGCCCTCACCGGCGACCTTGCCATCGGTCAGCTGCAGCGCCCGGATGATGTTTGCCCGTTCCAGCTTCCGCACTTCGGCGTCGGTGTAGATGCGATCAGAATCGGGCTCGTGTTTGAGCGAAGAAGCACCGCGGCCGTCGCCAGCCACAGGCAGTTGGATCTGCAGCGACCCCCCGCGGGACATGATGAGTCCGCGTTCGATCACGTTCTGCAGCTCGCGGACATTGCCGGGCCAGTCGTAGCCGCACAGCGTGTCGATGGTGCCCTTGGCCAGGCCAAGCGGGGGGCGGTTCATGCGCCTACAGAGGTCGGGATATCGAAACGGGGACGTTCCCCGATAAAACAGGGAGCGTCCCCGTTTCGATATCCTTGCAGGAGATGAGATGAACTTGCCTAAACCCATGATAAGTATGCGCGATATCAGGTGGCATGCAGGGATAATCATTGCTTTGTGTATTCCGTGCTTGGCGATTCAGGCGCAGTACGACGAAGCAAGGCTGATTGTTGATCATGCCCCCAAATCCGTGACTGTGGCTCCTGATTTTGACCGGCCGATTCTCCACAAGGAGTTGGGAGGCCAGTCAGTCGATCTTCGCGCCGTCGGTGTTGCGGGTAAGAATGTTGATTACATTCAAAGCACAGAAATGCGCGGAGACCCGAACGGCTTGCTTGATACTTTTACAAACGGTGCAACCAAGGTTGATATGACAACCGATTCGGTGAACGCTGGAGTCGGAGCCTACCCTATATCTATTGGCGGAAAATACCAACCCGTGGCTAGTGGTGGTGTTGCGGGTGGAGGCGGTGATAGCGAACTCGAAGACTGGCAAGGTTTGACAGAGACTGAAGTGGTAAGCGGTGGCCTGATCATCGACGCGGTCGTCCGTGGCGAGTCCTTGCCGCACAGTGTGCCGCCCGGCAAGACCCGTGTCGTGCAGGTCACGTTTTCAGAAGCCTTGGAGGGTCAGGAAGTCACCTTCAGCATCGAAGGCGGTTCGGCCGATCATGGCACGGCTACGATTGAGGGTGAGGACACACTCGCGGAATCGGGTCAGATCACTGTGAAAGGGGGGGATATGACGGAGGACGACCACGCAGGGAATTTGAAAATCGTGGGAAAGATTGGACAGAATATACAAGGCGAATCTCCAACTTTTAGCGTATGCGCGCACATTGCGAATCTTGAAAATTCAAAGACTGGCTGCCGAGGAGATGGGGCCCTTCAAATTGATGTGACATGGGAAAGTGATAGTGACGATCTTGATGATCTAGATAAATGTTTTTTCCGTGAGTATGTAACATATCCATTTGGGGAATCCGGAGCTCCCGCTCCCTTTATCGGCTGGAAACCGCAGAATCCAACTGTTCTCCCTGAGGTTGGTGGAGTTCCATCCAAACCGGGTTTATTTATTGATACGCATAGTATTGAAAACACAGGATTTAAGATAATCGACATAGGACCTGCGCCAGACAATACGCCGGTTGACGCCGATCAACAATATCAGTTTAATTGCCATCGTTGCGAATCTAATTGGATTAATACTGGGCCATATATCATAAGCCGCGCCACAATACCCGGACCACCCCGAAAGTATCAAGTTAAAAAAACAGGAAATGGCCTTGGTGTTGGAGTAATTTGCGAAATCAATCTAAGCGGGCCGATTGCAGTCATCAAATTTACGGAGCAAATTCCCATTGATAATGATTGGCTTGTAACTTTGGATTCCACTGATAGCTATGACATTGATGGAGGAAATATTGCGAGTGTATCGTGGGTAATTCCGGCTGGGACTAGCTTTGTTCTTCCGGGTGAGAATGAAAACTCCCCTGAAGCGACGGTTTTGATTCCCAAAGATCAATTCGGCGGGCAGACAGTTGAGTTCCAATTAACCGTGACAGATAACGATGGCAATGTATCATCAAGCGCTACTAAAGGTTTGAGCGTCCCCGAGTGAGTATCGCGAAGTATAGTATAATATAATAGAAGAACTGGAGTAGTATCAATGTGCATTTCTCAAAGTAACAGCACAGTAAACTTGATGTTGAAGTGGCTTCCGGTCCGTGCCTTGATTGCGATTGCTGTTTTGGTCGTGATCATCACGTTAGCAAAGAATGCTATCGCTAACGAAGATGAAGCGAGGATAAGTATTTCGAAGGATTTAAGCAAAGAGGCCCTTGGCAATCATGAAACATTATCTCTATGGTTGGATATATTCAACCCTTTCACTGAACCACTATTTGAGCCCGACTCGAAAGGTTGGATGATAAATTTAAAACTTCATCCGGTAAACATGAATGTGGCTGTGAAAGGAAGAGCCAATGATCAGGTTGATGCAGGCGATGCGCTTGTTGCAACGGTAAAAATTCCGCCCAATGAATCCCGCCGATTCGAAGTCGTTCTTGACGATTTGCTCGAAAATCATATGAATGGTGAATATCATCTCAAAGGAGCGATTGAAATTGACGAGTTTGCATTTTCGCCTGATCGACGGGGTAGTCTTGTAATTGCGATAGATAAAAAAGTAGTTATTTCTAAGCCAAGCCGTCAAAACCTTGAAGAGTATACGGATCAATGTTTAACGGAGTTGGAAGATCAGGAAAATAGAGATATTGCGATTCGTAAGTTGTGCGCCATAGGAACTCAGCGTGCCAATGAGATTCTTGCATCCTTAGTCGATGAACATACTCGGACCAATGAGTTGGCCACCATCGTAGAGGCGCTATGCAGAGATAGCGACAAGAAATCACAGCAATTGCTGCTATCGTTGTATGATAAAATTTCTGGTGGTGATGCTAAGTTTTTGATTATTTCAAATCTTGGTGATTATTCTGATGATCCTTTGCTTAGAAAGCAAGCTGAAAAAATATGTATCGCGGCAAGCGAATCAAGTGATGCTTTAGTAAACAGCAGCGCCAAAGCGTGGTTGTCAAAGCATCGCAAGAGAAGTGATGATGAAGCAGAAGCGGACACCGAGAAGGAGTAGCGAGGTAACCGTTCATGGAATTACGGCATGAATGGCGTCGCAGACTTCATCACCTGGTATAGAGAGCCGGACGCTCCCCGATAAATAGCCGCGGTACCTGCCGGACCTGGATGACCTCGGCGTGCTGATCGATGCGCGCAGCGAGATGCCGGACTTGGCTCTGGTTGCGGGCTTAGGCGAAGAAGGAGGCGATGAGGGTGCCGAGGAAGAAGAGGGCGATCCAGGGGCCGAACTCGAGGATGAGCCAGAAGACGGGGGGATAGAAACGGGGACGCTCCCCGATAAATAGCCGCTGTACCTGCCGGACCTGGATTATCTGGGCGTGCCGATCGATGCGCGCAGCGAGGTGCCGGACCTGAGCACGGGCCGGAAAAAAGGGACATCACTGATTATTGAGGGGCCGGAAAAGGGGGGGGGCGGTCGAAGGACGGAACCAACTGGAAGAATGGGGGTGGGGAATGATGCTGATGAACGACTCAAGAGCGCTGGCTTTTGGGGTGCTCACCGTCCTGGCTTGCTTGGCAAGTCAACCACCACGGGTTGGCGCGGATGAGCCGGCGGCTCTGGAGGGGTACGCAGCCGAGTACGACCGATACCTCCAGGAGCAGGCGGATGAAGATGCGCCAAGCGCCCCGTACGATCGGCAGGTGCTTTTTCTTGCGGAGTTGCAAGGGACGCTGGACGGTCATGCTTTCTACCACCGGGTGTTTGAGCGTCTGGAGCAGATGAAGAGCCCGGACAGTTTGCCGGCACTCGAGGCCCTGCTGAACCGTAACATCTCCAACTTCCGCCGCGACTCGGACCAAAAGTTCGTGCGCGGGTTCCGCAAACGGGCTACGCGGCTCTGGTACGAGATTCAGTGGCCGGATGCGGATAAGGATCGTCGCGTCGAGATGGCTTTGATGGGCCTGCAACCTGATGCGGAAGTGTATCTCCATCCGGGCGTTTCGACCGAGTATGTGACGTCGCTCGGCATGGCGGTGCGCGGTCAACTCATGACCTACCTGAAACGAGAGAATGTGTCGTATCGCGCCAACGCCAGAAGTCTTGTCGCGTCCACTTACACCGCAAAGCTATTCGCCGAGATACCCGGCATAGCTCCGGACACAAAAGATTTCAAGGCTATCCTTGATTCGGGCAATCCGTTTGGTCGGCTGGTGATGATCAACTATCTGGCGGATCACCGTGGTTCGCCGCGAGCGGCCGGACTTATCGTGGATTGGATCGATGAGTATCGACCCATGAAGGATTGGACCGCGGTGGGGCACGCCATAGTTAACGCAGTGTATCTCACTAAACTGCCCGATCTTCAGCGAGCCGCTTTGGCACAGGAACTTGCGGATTTGGGCGAGGAGATTCAGAGGGAAATTCAGAATGGTGACTATGGCTTGGAGACGGTCAGTTTGCTTTCACGTACAAACCACGTTCTGTACAAGCTGGGAGAAACTGACGACGCTAAAGCGTATTTCACGAACTATCAACAATTCAAGAACGAGCTTGACCTCGAGAAGATCGCTCATGTCCTGCGGCATGATCCCAGCATACTTCGTAGCTTCGAGGCGACGCTTCCATTCGCGCATCAATATGCCGACCAAGCACTTGCGGAATGGAATTGAGCATCACGGCGAACAGCAGGGATATCTAAAAACCTGCATCCGTGACGGGATGGGTTGGCTGAGCGGGGTTTTGGCCTTGCATTTGCAGGGTGGACGGGGTGTGATAGTGGCGATGGAT
>JAAAPI010000119.1 GCA_009908325.1 Verrucomicrobiota bacterium
TGTCCAGCACTCACGCCGCTACGATGCCTTTCAGAGCTCGCTCGTTCCGGCCACCGTGGCCAACAAAGAAAACGCCACCCGCTGGCTCAACGAACGCTTCCGCACCGATGGAAGCTCCGGCAGCGGCTGGCGCGGCGGGCCGGACGGTTCGGACGGGATTCTGCCCATCCTCAGTTTTGTTTTTTCCATGCAGCCCGACGTCATCTTTCTGATTTCCGACGGCGGCTATTTCACCTCGGACGGCAACCAACCCGTCCCCCTGAAAGATGTGCTGAATCGCATCCGCGAAGAGCAAAAGCAACTGCCCGGCGATGCCCGCATCCACGCCATCCACTTCCAGGACGAACGCAATATCCAAGACGGTCGCGTCGGCAACGGCATGCGCCGCATCGCCACACGTAACGGCGGCAAATACCGCAAAATTAGAAAATAGCTCTGAGGGATGAAACTATGAAAAAACTACGCCGCCGAAACCAGGAACCTGAGGAGTTCCAAATGGCCCCCATGATCGACATGGTATTTTTATTGCTGGTCTTTTTCATGACCGTGGCCTCGGTCGCGAAGAGTCAGCGCACGGTCGAACTGGATCTCCCGGAGTCGGAGGAGAGCAAAATACCGGAAGATGCCTCGGGGCGCGGCATTCTCTCCGTCGATGCCGACGGCCTCTACTATATCGGCGACCAGTCGCGCAGCCTCGAAGAAATCAAAGATTCCATCTCCGCCCGCATCCGCAAAGATCCTGAGCTACAGATTCAGATACGGGCCGACCGCACCACAGAATACGCCGCCGTCCGGAAACTCCTCAAAGCCGCCGCCGAGTCGGGTGCCTACGAGATCATTTACGCTACCTTTGAAGCACGATAACAGGAGGGCTGAGACCTGAAACCAGAGACCTGAATAATTAGATAAAACCAAACCAAACCGTAGCGAGCGGGTCTTGGGCGGGCGTACCCAGAGAAGCCCCCTTACCCCCGCGACCATTCCGATTTAAATCACGATGAGACGCCTAAAGAAAAAACCGCAGGACAAACCGCAGATTCCGATTGCGCCATTAATCGACGCGGTCTTTCTGCTGCTGATTTATTTCATGGTCACATCCTCGCTGGAGCGGCAGGAGGCCGACATCTCTTTTGAATTGCCGGGCACGGTCGAGCAGGAGGAGCCGATGGAGATGCCGGACGAGCAGATCATCGAAATCCGTGCCGACGGCCAGGTAGTGGTCAATGAATACAACTACGATACACCGAATTCGCGGCGCCTGATTGAGTTGCAAGCCATGCTGACCCGCCTGCAGGAGGCCAGCCGCGCCAACAAGACGGAGACACAGGTGACCATTTCTCCATCGCCGACAACCCAGCACGCCCGCATCGTCAACGTCATGGATGCCGTCGCCGCCGCCGGAATCACCGGCGTGAATTTCGCGTTGGAGGACTGAGTTTAGAGGGATGAAACCTGAGGGCTGAAACCTGAGTCGTTTTAGAAGCCGGAAGCACAGATCCATGGGTTGCCGCACTCACCGGCCCAACCCCTTCCGGTCGGGCAAGCCGACCACCTTCCCCAAGGGGGAAGGAGTCTTTTTCAAAATCCTCCCCTCTCCGAGGGGAGGGGGACCGCGCGAAGCGCGGTGGAGGGGTGCCCGCCGAGGTAGGAAAAATACGGACCAACTTTCGGATTGGCACAGATGACCATAGATAACAATTTCATACCATGCCAGATCCAAACCCGAAGTCCAATCGCAGGGCGCTCAAACCCCTGCGAAAGAAACTACGGAAAAATCTGACTCCGGCAGAAGCGCGTCTTTGGACTTACCTTCAAGGCAAGAAACTGGACGGTCGCAAATTTCGACGGCAGCATAGTTTTGGCCCCTACATTCTCGACTTTTTCTGTGCCGCCGAGAAGTTGGCCGTAGAACTCGACGGTCAGTCCCACGATGGACCGATTGCCGCAAAGCATGACGCCGAGCGCACCGCTTATCTTGCGGAACATGGTATCGAGGTCATCCGGTTCGAAAATAAAACCGTTTTCGAAATGCCCGAGGCCGTACTTAACCGAATACAGGGGCATTTCAACAAGCCGCCGGAGGAGCCTGAGCAATAGTTTGTTCAGCTCTGTAAAACGGCGAACCTACCCCCTTCCCTCCTTCGCTCTCCAAGCTTCCGTCTTCATTTTTCAAGCTTCGCCGGACAAGACGGCGTACAGGCCGGTCGGGCAAACCGACCACCTTCCCCAAAGGGGAAGAAGTCTTTTCAAAAATCCCTCCCCTCTCCGAGGGGAGGGGGACCGCGCGAAGCGCGGTGGAGGGGTGCCTTGAACGTTTAACGTTAATCGCTTCCAGCACCCGACCAAACAAAAACACTCAACCCTCAACATCCAACCTCCAACCTTCAGGTCTCAAGTCTCAGCCCTCATCCCTCAAAAAGCCTTCATCCCTCAAAAAGCCGTCATCCCTCAGAAAGCCGCGCTGCGGGCCCCGCGCGCCCAGCCATAGACGGCCTCGTATTTTTCAGCGGAGACATCCCAGGTGTAGTGACCGCGCATGCCATTGAGCTGGAGCTGGCGAAACGCTTCGTGACGATCATAATACGTGGCGCAGGCCCAGCCGATGGTGTAATAAAGCGCGTCTTCAGTCGGGTGCTCGAAAACAAAGCCGGTGCCGGTGCTGCCGCGCTCGTCATACGGCACAACGGTATCGATAAGCCCTCCCGTAGCGCGCACGACCGGCACCGAGCCATAGATCATGGCATACATTTGGCCGAGACCGCAGGGCTCGAAACGGCTGGGCATGACGAAACAATCTCCGCCCGCGATGGTCAGGTGGGCACGCTCGTTATCGAATCCGATGTAGGAACCGAAACGTCCGGGGTGCCGCGCCGACAATTCGTGAAAGACGCTCTCCAGGGCGGGCTCTCCGGTGCCGAGCACCGCGATCTGCACGACCATGTCGGCGAGCAGGCGATCTACGATACCGGCCAGCAGATCCAGCCCCTTCTGGTGGGCCAGCCGCGAAACGACGGTAAAAAGCGGCACATCGGGCCGCTCTTCGAGACCATAGGCGCGCTGCAAGGCTGCTTTGGCAGCCGCCTTACCGGTCAGATCCTCCGCACTGAAGGGCTCGGGGAGCACCGGGTCGGTCTGTGGGTCCCACTCGTCGGTATCCACACCGTTGAGCACCCCGATCAGATCGGATGCACGAAAGTGCAGTAGCGGATTGAGCCCATGCCCGCCTTCGGGTGTCTGCACCTCGGCGGCATAGCGGGGGCTGACCGTGGTGATCTTTGTGCTGTGGTAAAGTCCACCTTTGAGCATGTTGAGCTCACCCATGGATTCGAGACCGTCACTGCGAAAAACCCATTCCGGGAGACCAGCGAAATCAAGCAGGCTGCGGTGAAACCAGCCGTGGTGCTGAAGATTATGAATCGTAAAAA
The DNA here is from genome assembly GCA_009908325.1 of Verrucomicrobiota bacterium. Classification (GTDB taxonomy): domain Bacteria; phylum Verrucomicrobiota; class Verrucomicrobiia; order Opitutales; family Coraliomargaritaceae; genus Thalassobacterium. The sequence goes on from JAAAPI010000119.1 coordinate 3,426, forward strand.
CCGTGGCAACGCGCCCCATGGAGGCTTCCGCCTCGGTCGTATTCAAATAGACCGGGATCAAACCGCAGGGCCAGTCGTGACAGTGAACGACGTCCGGAATCCAGTCGGTCTGGTAGCAAAAATCGATGGCCGCCCGGCTGAGGAAAGCAAAGCGCTTGCCGTTATCCGCATCAATCCCGGACGGTCCGGAGTAGACACCGGGCGCACCGAAATACTGGTTGTGCTCGATGAAATAGACGGGGACCGCTGTGCCGGGCAGGGTCTGCTGCCAGACGCGTCCATAGGCTTCGTGCCCACCGAGGCGCACGATGAGGGGATCGTCGAGAGGCTCCGCACCCTCGAAGCCGACGAGACCGGCGTAGCACGGCATGAGGATGCGAACGTCGTGACCCCGGGCGAGAAGCGACTTGGCGAGCGCTCCGACGACATCGGCCAAACCACCCACTTTCTTGAAGGGTGCCACTTCGGGTGACACCATGAGAATACGCTGCGCCTCCATAAAGTCAGTCTTTCGGGCTCTCGGGTGTGGGTGCCGAGATGAAATCGTCTTCATCCAAATCGCTCAGCTTGTAATTGAAGATGGGGAGCAGGCAGATCAGGCCGACACAGGTCACCCCGAGGATGGCCATGCCGGTGACGTCATGGACTGTGCCGATGTTGCCAATAACGGGTAGCACCCAGTCGTCGTCGATCGCTGCGGCTCCGTTTTGGTAGGCCCAGTAGGTTAGAAAGAGGCTGCGCAGTAGATTGGTCAGCACCGCCAATACCATGGCGGCTGCCACGAGGAGGATTTTTTTCCAGAAGCGGTCGAGGAAGACGGCGGCGAGAAAGGAACCGGCAAAGAGGCAGGCGGTGAGCGAACGTATGCCCGAGCAGGCCTCTTCAACGCCGACCTGACCATCGGGAAGGATGAGGACATTACCCTCCCGCTCGAGAGCGAAACCGAGGAAATCAAACAGCCCGAAAACAACGATGGTCACCTTGGTCAGCAGAAAGACGCGGATCTTCGTCTCCGCCACGGAAACAAGCGGGGCCGAGAGTAGCCAGATGAGGGCGGGAAAAAGGAAAAGCGCAGTGAGAGCGAGACGGTGCTTGAGGGGCATAGGCTGGCCGTCGATGCGCTCTTTGCTGAAGATGAAGACCCCACTGAGGGTGAGCCCGCCAAGACTGGTGGCGATAGCCAGCGAAGCCGGGTTTTGCGGACCCGTGGCGGCACGCAGGAGCGCTCCGATGGCGAAGAGCAGAAGCGACGCAATGAAGGCCGCCACTGCGATGGCTTCGAGCCATCGCCCCCATCCCGAACGGGGCGGGGCACCGGACGAAGAATCCGCCGGGGACGAGGCGGCTTCTCCGGGCGGCGTGCCCGTAAACAGGTAGGCGCGAATGCGCGGCCACCGGTCGAAGAGCACATAACCTACAAAGAACGGCACGAGGTAGCCGAAGCTGTAGTCCTCGCGGTTACCCCACCAGAAGAGCTGATCCCAGACGGTGTAAAGCGCGAAGCCAAGCATAAGACAGGCTGCCGCGAGTTGCTCGGGAAGAAGGTTTTTCAGGCCTTGGTTGGTGGATTCAGTGCTCATGGAACGGACGGTCGCTTGGATTTTTACCCCGCGGGAGTTTGCGAAGCACGCATTGCATAGCAACCTATAAAACAGCTCATTTCAGCCCCCTGAATTAACCATCGACGCCGCTTGGTTTTCTCTCTACTGAAAAGCGCTTTCATTATGGACGAATCCACAAATACGCAGTCAACCGCCCAGCCGCCGCCTTCCATGGAGCGGCTGCACGCTTACTGGCGCATGCCCTACATTCTGGCACCGAAGAATCCGGATGAAGGGGGGAATCCGTTTATCCGGATCACTGAAACGGGGGACGATGCCAGGGAATATATTCTCCTGCGCGGCGAGCATAATTATATCGTCATGAACCGCTACCCCTACAACGCGGGGCATCTGCTGGTGCTCCCGTTCCGCGAGGTGGGTCGACTCGAGAATCTGAGTCGGGCGGAGCGCCACGAACTGATGGACCTGATCGTGGAGGCGCAAAACCTCCTGACCCGCGCACTGCAACCGGACGGCTTTAATACGGGCTTCAACTTCGGCAAGGCCGGCGGTGCGGGCATACCGTCCCACCTGCACTGCCATGTCGTGCCCCGCTGGAACGGGGATACCAATTTTATGCCGGTTATCGGCAACACACGCGTGCTTCCGGACTCGATGGATGCGATGTGGCAGCGCCTCCATGACTGCCTCGAGCCCAAGCCCAAGCCCGACAAAAATCAATAATCAGATGCCGTCTGAAACGTTCCACTTCCCCAGCGCGCGTCAGCTGAGCCAGCTCTTTGCCAACGACGACCGCAACCTTGAAGCGGCCGAGCAGGCCCTCGGCGTGCGTCTGACTACCCGTGACGACTGGGTGACGGCTGAAGGACCGGCCAAAAAAATCGATCAGGCGAAAACCCTCTTCCAACTGCTGGAAGCCGCCCGGGGACAGGGCCTGCGCATCCGCAACTCCGACTTCCACTATACGCTGCGCTGCGTCGCGGACGGCAGGGCCGACAATCTGCGCGAAATCTACCGCGACCCAATGGTCATCCGACTGAAGCGCCAGAGCGTGGTGCCGAAGACGCTGAACCAAAAGCGCTACCTCCAGGCGATCGATGCGTATCCGATCACATTCGGGATCGGTCCGGCCGGCACCGGGAAGACCTACCTCGCCATGGCGATGGCCATGCGCGAGCTCCTCGAGGGGCACGTCGAGCGCATCATACTGACCCGCCCGGCAGTCGAGGCGGGCGAGGCGCTGGGCTTTTTGCCGGGCGAACTCCAGGAAAAGATTCTGCCCTACCTCACCCCGCTCTACGATGCCATGAACGACATGATCGGCAAGGAACAGACCCTGCAACTCGTCGAGCGCGGCATCGTCGAAATCGCTCCGCTGGCCTACATGCGCGGGCGCACCCTGGCCAATGCGTTCATCGTGCTGGATGAGGCACAAAATACCACGCACGAACAAATGATGATGTTTCTGACCCGGCTCGGGGACGGCAGCCGCATGGTCATCACAGGCGATATCACGCAGATCGACCTCCCGCGGGCCAAACAATCCGGCCTGAAAGAAGCCACCCGCATACTGGAAGACATCGAGCCTATTCGTCTCTTCTATTTCGATGGTCAGGACGTCGTCCGGCACCCGTTGGTGCAGGACATTATCAATGCCTACGCACTGAGCTCCCAGTGAGGGCAATCAGCAAACCATTCAGACTATGGCTTTTTTTAACCGAAAACCAGCCTCCCGAAAAGGGAAGGACAGCTCAAAGGGCCCGCAGCGCAAAAGCGGCGGCCGCGGCAACGATTCCCAAGCTGTCAGCTTTTTCGAAACGAGCCAAATCATCGAATTTGGGCTCTTTATCCTCTTTACAGCACTGGTCGTGACCATCTGCTTCCTCGGGCAGCAGCCCAAGGGACCGCGCGTCATCCTGAATCAGGCAGCCCCCGCCCGGATCGTGGCGGACTTTGACTTCGAGTTTGAAAGCAAACTGCAGACGGAAAAAGCCATTGCGGCGGCGCGTGCGCAGGTCCCCCCCGTCTTTCAACGCACCTTCGAACCCTTCGAGCGCTTCCGTAATTTTATCAAAGACCTCAATTCAAGCATCGCCAAAAACCAAATCGAGTTTGAAGACGAGGGCTCGGACGTTCTTCGCGAATCTCTGCTGGATACTGCTTCGACGCTGATCGAGCGGTATGCACTTGAGCTCGACCCGCAAACCATTCTCGAGCTCATGGCGCAAACCAGCCCGCGTGAGCGCTCCGCCCTTTTTAACGACGCGCTCTCGGTCTTGAAAGGTCTTTACGAAGACGGGATCTACCGCCCCAGTCGTTCGGATGAGATGGGCTCCGGAGTGACCGTTATTCAGCTCGTCGATGAAGAGGGCCGCTTCGATATGCCCGATGCTCGCTCGCTCAATGAGGCCCTCGTGGCACTTCGGGTGCGCATCGATTCGCTCTCGCGGGATACAGAGACCGCCCGGGCCTTGTTCGAGATTCTTCGCGAAGGACTGAAGCCAAATCTACTCTACAGTGCAAGCGGCACGAATCGGGCTATCAAACGGGCGGTCGAACAAATCGAACCTATCCGCATCGCCTACCGGGCGGGCGATACACTGATTGAACCGGGGGCGATCATCATGCCAGCCGACTTGGAGCGTCTCAACGCCTATCGCACGATTCAGTTGGAAGGCCGGAATACCTCACTGTTTTTTAATCAGCTTTTCATGGAGCGGATGGTTTTGACCCTCATCCTTTTCATCGCGGTTTACATCTATGTGAAACAGGGTCTCCGGGAGCTGCATAAGCGAAACCGGGCCATCGCCATCACGGCGGTGAGTATCCTTCTTAATTTACTCGTCGTCCGGCTCATCATGGAATTGGGCGAGACCGCACTGGTTAACAACCGGCCCTCCTTGAGCATGCTGCCGTATATCGCTCCCTACGCGCTGGCACCGATCCTGGTTGCGGTCCTCGTGGGCAGCGCACCCGCCGTCCTCTCCGCGCTCATTGTGGCGGTCGTCTTCGGCCTCATGCAGAACAATTCAGTCGAGTTTATTCTCATCGCCTTTATCTCCGGCGTGGTCGGCGGCTTCGTTTCGATCGGCACGCGCAAGCGCTCGAAGCTCGTGCGTGCGGGTTTCATGGCGGGGGCTACGGCAGCGGCCGCGAGCGCGGCCATCGGTCTGCTCAATGGCTACTCCTTCGGCCTTGTCGGGCAGCAGACGCTGGTCACTTTGATTGTTGGTTTGCTGACCGGCATCCTCACGGTCGGCCTCCTACCGGTCTTCGAAAATCTTTTCAAAATAACAACCGAGATTACCCTGCTCGAACTGACCGACTTCAACCACCCTCTTTTGCGGCGCATGCAGGTCGAGGCCCCGGGCAGCTACCACCACAGCCTGATGGTGGCCAACCTCTCGGAAAACGCCGCCGCGACCATCGGCGCGAGCCCCCTGCTCTGCCGCGTCTGCTGCCTCTTCCACGATATCGGCAAACTCGTTAAACCGGACTACTTTACCGAAAACCAACACGAGGGCATCAACCCGCACGATGAAAAAAACCCCTCCATGAGTGCGCTGGTCATCAAAGCCCACGTCAAGGAAGGCGTGGAAATCGCACGTAAAAATAAGCTGCCCCGGGTTATTATCGACGTGATCCGCCAGCACCATGGCACCACCCTGATCCAATATTTCTTCCATCAGGCCAACGAAAAGGCCAAGGAGGAACAACAGACAGGCTCCGCCCCCACTGCCCCGGAAAAGACCAACGGGAAACATGGCAAAAACGGCAAAGGCAAAACAAAGCCGCCGCTTCGGGTCGAGGAAAGCACCTACCGCTACGACGGACCGAGGCCCCAGTTCAAGGAAAGCGCGATTATCTTCTTCGCGGACAGCGTCGAGGCGGCCAGCCGCAGTCTGAAAAAAGTGACCCAGCCAAACGTCGAGGAATTGATCGACCGGATCTTCAAGGACCGGATCGAGGATGGCCAACTAGACAATTGTCCACTGACCTTTCAGGAGCTCGATCAAATTCGGAAGAGCTTTATTTACACCGTTCTCAACATGCTGCACGCACGGATCGAATACCCGAAAAGCGATTCTGAAAAAGCGGCCGAGCGCGGCAAAGAAGCCCAGACCGGGGAAAACGACAACGCGACCGATGCCTCAACTGGAAATCAACAACTTGTATAAGGAGCTGATTAAGCCCGAAGCCGCCGCAGTGGCGCTTTTTCAGCGCTTGGAGGACTCAGGGGAGTTCCCCATCGGTGAAGGAGAGCTCTCCATCGCCTTCGTGGACGACGCCACCATCGCCCGCATCCACGGTGAATTCCTGGGAGACCCGACTCCGACAGATGTGATCACCTTTCCCGCTGACTCCGCCATGGAAACGGCGGGCGAAATCGTCGTCTCGGTGGACCACGCCCGCAGTCGGTCCGAGGCGCTCGGCGAGCCTTTCAGTCGGGAACTCAGCCTTTATCTGGCGCATGGCTGGCTCCACCTCGCGGGCTACGATGACCGCGAAGCAAGCGATCGGCAGGCCATGCGGAGGGCGGAACAACGAGCGCTCCAATGCATCGAGGCCGACAGATCGACCCCACAGTTCCGATTAATTTTGGAGCGAAACCGTTGACGCCCCCGTAATCGATCTAACATTCTCCCAAAAGTGCCAGAAACCGACTCAGCAAAAGCAGCAAAAGTGCCGATCACCCCGCCCGAGCAGTGGGTCGACTTATACGGCGACTATCTCTATGGATTTGCCATGTCGCGTCTGCGTAACTCCGAGGCGGCTGCCGACTGCGTGCAGGACACCTTCCTTGCCGGAATCAAAGCCTTGGATCGCTTCGACGGAAGCCGCGACATCAAATTCTGGTTGCGTGGCATCATGCGCAACAAAATCGTCGACCAGATTCGCAAGTCGATCAAAGAAAATAAAGTTGATATTGAGAAGGAAGACGAAGCCCTTCTCGAGAGCTTCTGGTATAAATACAGTGGAATTGCCACAACCAACCCGGACCCCTGGCAGTTCAACCCGAGAAAATACTACGACAACAGTGAATTCTGGGTCGTTTTTGACGAATGCCTCGCCAAGGTGAAGGATCCCGCACGCAAGGCCTTCATCCTCCGAGTGCTCGAAGATCAAACCACGGAAGAAGTTTGTAAGGCCATGGATATTACACCGAATTATCTTTGGGTCCTGTTGCACCGCGCCCGTGAACAGCTTAAGGTGCACTTGGAGGCAAAATGGACCGGTAAAGATGTCAAATAAAGGAATTTTTTAATGTTAACGTGTAAACAGGTTTCCAACGCACTCTCCAGGGAAGAGTATGAAAAAATGCCGCCAATGCGCCGCTTTTTCTTACGGCTTCACGTGAAGTTGTGCTTCGTTTGCGGGAAGTTTAACCGGCAAGTCATGGAATCCCAGGAAATGTGTCGGTGCTATCGCGAACATGAAGAAGAACTCGCAGCGCACCGCCCGAAGCTCGAAGACGAGCGTAAGGATGAATTGAAAGCCTTGTTGGCTTCGCAGAGCGCTTCTTCGAAATCAGGCGAGTAAGGAATGCTCTAATCCGTCTTCGCCCCTTCTTGGCCCCTACTTCGCTCCCAAGGCGTGACGACGCCGGTAATTGTCACGCACCCTCCGCAGGCTCAATCCGGCAGCGCGGGCAACGTTATCCGGGCGCGCCCATCATCGCCGGAGCCACCACCCTCGACGATGGCACGGCGCTGGCCCTGTAGCAGTGTCATACGGTGGCCGGAAACGCGGCCGCGTTCATCATCGACCACCGCCTCGCCCTCCAAAACAAGCTTTCCCTCGTCGGGCAAGATGAAGGCTTTTTCCGACGTCGAAATCCGCCCGGTCTGCGTGATCTCGACACCACCATACGCCTCAATGCGGTCCAATTGAAGTGGATTCGAAACACCGGAAGGCGGATTCGCTACCTCGCGGGCGATCACGTCGAGTCGCTCACCGGTGGCACTGAGGTTCGTCGCCTCAACCAAAACCGCATCCGTAAATCGGAAAAGCGTATGATCCGCCTCTTCTATCATGCGCAAAACGTGGCTCGTCACCACGGTTTCAACCGGCTCGGGATCGCCGTGAGTCACGTCGCTGGTCTCCCCATTCGAGGCCGACAAATCATAGCCCAGGTCCGGCAACTTCGGCAACCGCACCTTGACCGGGCTCGCGGAATCCCCGCGGATAATGGCGTTGCCCGGCTTCAGTTCCATGCGGATTCCGGTAACCACCGCGTCACCATTCGTCAAACGCGGTTCACCTGTTAGCACCGCGCGTTGTGCATCCGGGTAGAAGACAACTCGTTCTCCTGTGGCCAATTGACCGCTTTGTTCAATCACCACCTCACCCTCGGCCACGATGCGCTCTACCTCGCCAACTTGAAGCTCGCTCACCTCCACCGCTGATTCGGCAACATCCCCCGGAGTCGATACAATCGTCATCTTATCGGCACGCATTTGCAAGGCACCCGACATGACCTCGACCTCGCCCTCAAACAAAAAGCGGTTTTCCCCGGGCTGTTCACGCATAATGATCGTATCGGCCAGAACAATTGTCTCCGCACTCAAACCCGATTTCCCCAGCAGGCCGAGACCACCGGTTTCCATTAGAATCATCTGGGCACGCCCCTGCCCCTCCGCACCCGAGAGCACGATTTCGCCCGACTGACTACGGATGCGCTGACCGCTCAGGTAAGCTCCCGGGGTCGCTACGCTGGCATTCCCGTCAAGCAGCGCCCGCTCCTCGCGGGGGAAAAACTCGGCCTCGTCCGCTTGCACCGTTCTTTCCGACTGGGTAATGAGAACGTTCCCTTCGGCAAAAATACGGCGCAGGGCATCCAACTCGGTCGGCGCAGTGGGAGGCATGGGCGCATCCGGCTCATCCTGCCCCCTGGGCGGATCTGCCATAGCAATGAGGCGCTCAGCCTGCAGATCCATCGCCCCCGAGAGCGCCTCAACCTGCTCCGTGAATTCAAAATAATAGCCTTCCTCGGTCGTACGTAGGAGGAGCCGCTTGCTACGGATCTCCGTTTCTTTTTCGGCCCCGGTCCTTGCCTCGGAGAAAGCACTGCCGATCGCCTGCGTGAACCGAACAACGGTTTCCGTTTTCACAACGATCTCCTTCGTCTCGCCGGACCACTCCCAACCAACCCCCGTAATCTCAAAGTTCGACCCAACGATTGTGATCGCATCCTCGGAAAACGCCCGATTTTCCTGCAGACGTAGCGTGGCTTGCGGACTATCCAGCGAGAGCTCGAGCGCCATCCTTTCATCTCCGGAATAGAGGCGCAGCGCCATACCTTCCACTCGAATTTGTGCCTCACTGTCGTAGATACCTTGCTCACCTTGCAGCACCCACTGCGTGTAACCATTCTCCCCAAAACGCGGGAAGCGGAAATCCTGAACCGGCGCGCTCGGCGTCATTTGCCCGTGAAGCGAAACACTCAGGCTCAGGAGACTAAAAACGAAGAAAATTCGCGAGCAGCGCATCATGACAATGAAACGCTTTTGCTCGGTCCGGTTCCAGTCTTAATTATCCGCATTTCCGGTAAGAAACTCCATGATTGAATTCGAGCGCTTTATCCGCTTGATGTTAAGCCTAAGAAAATCCAGCATGAAGCCGAAAAAGAAAACTCCACCCTCATCGCCACCCCCGCCTGAGCGGCAACCCGAGCGGAAATTGAGCTTAAAAGCGGCAATTGCGGCAACGCGACGTCGACGCGAGGAAACCGAAGTCAGTTCACCCTCAAATTCGCAGGATGAATTTTCTCCGATACAACCACCATCCGGTCGGCAACAGGGAATGGAAACTTATCTGCTTGAATTACAGGAAGCGATTACTGTGCGGGAGGATCAGGTAGCCCAACGCGAAAAACAGCTTCAAGCCCGCGAATTAGAGCTCAACGAGAGGGAAGCCCTACTGGACGCCCATCGTAAGATTATCGAAAGTCGCCAGGCTTCACCAAGTGGGAAAACCGGCGATCCAGCGCGGAAGCAGAATAAGGAAGCCCGAGCGCTCAGGGCCTTGCAGCAGGAATTGAAGGCGCAGGAAGCGCAACTCGTCGAAGCGCGAAAAGCGCTTAAAGAACGCGAAGATTTCATCGAAAAGTGCGAAAACGAATTATTCGAAAAGTTGATGAGCTTGAGCGAGCGCGAAGCCCGCGTGGAACAAAGCGAAGAGGACGCCAGATAATTCCTGAAATATTCGAAGCGCGCATCGCTTCTCCGACATAGCAATACTCGAAAATACCAATTGTAGCGACTGGGATTACCCCAGGACCAACCCAGTTCGAAGTTTCACCCAACTCAAATCACGCCACAAGACCACCTCAATCCTTTTCAAGATCGGTCACACACAGCCCGGCTGCCTTAGCCCATACGCGGTTTTTTGATAGTCGGTTTGATTCGCTCCGGGCGGAAGGGTTGATCGAAGGCCTTGGCAAACTGGTAACCACCGGAAAAGTCCTCCACACTATCCTGGTCCGTTTTACCAAGCACCTTGCACTCCACCAGGTTGAAAACGATGTTACCAAAATCACGGCATTCCTTGATCCCCCAGTGCTCCAGGACCGGTCGGGCCATCGGACCATACTGATCGATGGCATAGAGGCGGATCCCCTCCAGCAACTGGCGCCCGCTGAGATGGTTCGATTTGTCCAACTCGCCACGCTTATGCAATTCTTTCAGGCTATAGTCGAGCGCCTGACGCAAAAAGTAATAAGCGCCCCGCGCGTAGCGGGGGTCGTCTTTGCGGATCATGCGAATTACTTCGTTAAAATCTCGGCTGGGATCATTCACGGCTTTAGGATAAATGCCAACTTTCGCTCAGGTCAACCGTGGAGCTATGGTCTCTTCCGAGACCTTCAGACCCTTATTTTCAACAATTAGGCGGTAGGCCCGGCTTGTGACACCGTTTGTTCTATAGATTTGCTCCATAGCCGCAGCGATTTGGTTGGCCTCCTTTAGCGGTCCCACACAGACCACCGTCGAACCACTCCCACTCAGCCAACCGGTGTAAGCACCCGCATGACAACCCGCTGCGATGCTCTCCGACCCAAATGGATTGAGCAACTCGCGGTAGGGTTGATGGATGAAGTCATCGACCGCCCCCTTTAATCGCGCAAAATCCCCCGACACCAAAACACCCACCAGAAACGCCAAACTATTGGCGCTCCGCACCACATCCTTGAATGGAACCGTGTCCGGGAGCACCTCGCGGGAGTTGTCCGTTAACACCTTATAATCCGGTGAGACCGCCACGAAGGAAAGCGAATCGGGCAACGCGAAGTGCACATGCTCGCGATAGGCAAAGGTCTCCGGCTCCGTGCGCGCGATACAAAATCCGCCCGCAAAAACAGCGCAGGCATTGTCCGGGGCATTGTCCAATTTCGTCGTCAACCGGATCATAGCTTCCCGATCAAGCGGGCCGCCGTGAAGATGATTCAAACCGGCCACAACAGACGCCCGCAGGGTTGAACTGGAGCCTAGCCCACGCGCCTCCGGCACCTCGCCCCAGATTTCGTAGTCGAACCCGATCGCATCGACCCCTGCCATCGCCGAGAACGAGAGCGCTGCCTCTTCAATCAGCGCATGCGTATCGGCACGCAGTGGCTCAACCGGGCAGATGCTGCTATCGGCCCGCTCCTTCAAACGCACAAAGTTGTAGAGCGACAGCGCGATACTGAGCGTGTCGAAGCCGGGACCACAATTGGACGTGCTGGCGGGTGCTTGAATGATGATGGAACGACGAGACATAGGAACGGGATGCGTGGTGCGGGATGGAACCGCGTTAGGCGAAGCCTTTTACGCGGTGGGATGCGCGATAAAACGGATCGGGACGTAGCTCTGCCGACCGAAATTTATCTTTTAACTTTAATTTTCTCTCTCACTTTGACTCTTTCGCGCTAGCGAAAGCGATGTCGGACCATTTCGCGCTCGGCTTCGCGCATAGTGACTTTCTTTTTCATGGTTTGGCGTTTGTCGTGCAGCTTTTTCCCGGTGCAAAGGGCTATCTCGATTTTGATCAAACCATGCTTGAGAAACATGCGCGTCGGCACGAGTGACTTTCCCCCGGCTTCCACAGCGCCGACCAGTTTGTTAATTTCGCGGCGATGAAGGAGCAGCTTGCGCTTTCGGCGGGGCGGATGGTTTTGAAAATTACCGAATTTATACTCACCGATATGAGAGTTGTAGAGCCAGACTTGTCCCTTCTCAATTCGGCAGAACGATTCGCTGATCTGTGCGTCACCTGCCCGGATCGCCTTGACCTCAGTCCCTTGCAGGACAATGCCCGCCTCAAAACGGTCGCCCACAAAGTAGTTGTGGTGGGCTTTGGCGTTGCGGATCTCGCGTTGCGGATCTCTCGACTTTTTCTTGGCGCACACGGTGGTATTAGCCTTTCAGTTGGGAAACCAACCGAGCCGGTCAACCAAGCGACACCCCCCGGCAGTAGGCGAAAGGAAAAAGGCGGGCGGTGACCTACTGACCAGTTCAGGCGACGGTTTCTTCCTCCGGCTCAGCGAGTTGGTAGGTAATCTTACCCTCCATGATCTCACGAAGTGCCATGTCCTCGGCAGACAAGCGCTCCAACGACTCAATCAGTGGTTTGTAGCCACTCTTGAGTTGCTTGGCACGGCGGGACACCACATTGACCAGAATCATCGGGTCGGTGATTTTCTTCTGCGCTTCGTGTAAATAATCGTCTCTCAAATTAAGTTCCTCCGGTGGTTGTGAATGGGAAAACTTTCTATAGTGACCGTTCCGTGCTCGTTTGCAATAAAAAAGCTATATTCCTTTGTTTTTGCTCAAAATTCCCATTGACAGGGTTGTGCGCCCTTCTACTCTCTGCCGCTTTTCCAAAAATCATGAAAACGACTTTAGCTACAAAAACAGACCACACCAAATCCTGGTATGTGGTCGATGCTGCCAACGAGACGCTTGGCCGCATTTCCGTGAAAATCGCCAACATCCTGCGTGGACGCCACAAGCCGACCTACACACCGCACGTTGACACGGGTGATTTCGTCGTCGTCGTCAATGCCGAGAAGATTCAAGTTTCGGGGAAGAAGAATACAGACAAACACTACATGTTCTACTCCGGCTGGATGGGTGGTGCCAGCCACGTCAGCATGAGCGAGATGCGGGCGAAAAAGCCTGAGTTCATTATCGAGCACGCCGTCAAAGGCATGCTGCCCCGCAACAAGCTCGGTCGCCAAATGATCAAGAAACTTAAAATTCATACCGGCCCCGATCATCCCTACGAAGCCCAGCAGCCCAAAGCACTCGTTTAAACAGGTCACTGAAAAACCTCCGCCAAGAGCACAACTTTCTAAACAATGAGCGAACAAACATTTGTCACCATCGGTCGCCGCAAGACCGCATCCGCACGTGTCCGCCTGACTCGCGGCACTGGTAAAATCGTCGTCAATGGTCACGCGCCCGAAGACTACTTCAAAAACGAAGATTTCACTGGCTCGGCGCTATCCCCGCTCAAAACCGTGGAAATGGCCGATCAGGTCGACATTACAGTAAAAGCACAAGGTGGTGGCCTCAACGGCCAGGCCGGGGCCACTCGCCTCGGCATTGCCCGCGCTCTTGAGAAAATGAACGGCGAGCTGCGCGTACCCCTCAAGCAAGAGGGCCATATGAAGCGCGACCCCCGCTCCCGCGAGCGCAAGAAGTCCGGTCAACCGGGTGCACGTAAACGATTCCAATTCTCGAAACGCTAAACCGCCAGCGGCGGCTCGGTCGCATCTATTTTGCAACCCTCCACAGCCGCGCAAGCGTGCTTTGGAGGGTTTTTTATTTTTCGAAACCCAACTGACACACCCGTTTCCCATTTATGAAAACAGCAATCATCGGTGCCTCCGGCTACTCCGGAGAAGAACTCGTTCGGCTGCTCTCACGCCACCCCAATGTAGAATTGACCGCAGTCACTTCGCGCTCGCTGGCCGGTAGACGGGTAGCCGACCAAATGCCGGCGCTGCGCCACCTCGTCGGTGAGCTGACCTTCACCGCTTCCAACCCCGCCGAGCTCGCCGCCCATGGCGAAATCGAGACCTTCTTCCTCGCCCTACCCCATGGCGTCGCTTCCGAATTTGCCGAGCCGCTTTACCAGGCCGGCAAGACCGTTATCGACCTGAGCGCCGATTTCCGTCTCGGCTCGACCAGCCTTTACCAATCGTCTTACGATCAACCCCACCCGGCACCTCATCTCCTCGAAGCGGCTCCCTACGTTGTCCCCGAACTGGCCGACAACGCATGGAAGACCGCCACGCTCATCGCCTGCCCCGGTTGCTACCCGACCAGTATCCAGCTACCTCTCGTCCCCCTGCTCAAAGCCGGACTTGTTCATCCCAGTGGCATCATCATCGATAGCTATAGCGGTGTCAGCGGAGCGGGTAAGAAAGTCGCCGAAAACTTCATTTACTGCGAGCGCAACGAGAGCATGAAGGCCTATAGCCTGCCGGGGCACCGGCACGTCTCTGAAATCGAAGAGCAACTCAGTAAGGCCGCCTTTGCCGACTGCATTGTTCAGTTCAGCCCCCACCTTGCACCGATGACGCGGGGCATTTCCACCACCATCGTCGCCCGGATCAAAGCCTCTCTCGACGAGGTCTACGCCTGCTGGGAAAAAGCCTACGCCGACAGACCCTTCGTCTCCGTGCTCCCCAGCGGCACCTTCCCCGACACCAGGCACGTCGTCGGCACCAACCGCTGCGACCTCTCCGCCGTCCACGACCCGCGCACCGACAACCTCGTCATATCCTCCGTGATCGACAACCTCGTCAAAGGTGCCAGCGGCCAAGCCGTGCAAATCATGAACTTAAAATACGGCTTCCAGGAAACCGCCGGCCTCCTCTAGCAAGATCCCGCCGCGTAAAAGGCTTCGCCTAACGCGGTTCCATCCCGCTTCCCGCACCCCGCATCCCGCATCCCGAAAATGTCCCAAGCCACCACAGTCCAGTTAATCGACGACCCCAGGGGCCTTTCCGATTGCCCCGGGTTTCAAACATCAGCGACGGCCTGCGACATTCGTGAAAACGGCGATGCCTCGCAGCTGGATCTGGCGCTTCTTTCCACAAGGAAACCTTGCTACGCCGCCGGCGTCTTCACACAAAACGACGTCTGCGCGGCACCCGTTCATGCCTGCCGCTCGGTGCTCGCCAGTCCCACCGCAAAAGTCGGAGGAATCGTCGTCAATAGCGGCAATGCCAACGCGGCCACCGGTGAACAGGGCCTGCGCGACGCCCAAGAAATGTCGGCCCTAGCGCAGGCAGAGACCGGCATCGACGCTCCCTTTCTCGTCTGCTCCACCGGACGGATTGGTCGCAAGCTCCCCATGGGAAAAATCCGTAGCGGCATCGCCAACGCCGCGCAGAGCCTTGCCGAAAAAACCGAAAACTCCCTTCAGGCCGCCGATGCTATTCTCACTTCCGACACCCGCCGGAAGTGCGCGACCGCCCGCTTCCAATACAAAACCAAAACGATCACCGTTGCTGGCATGGCAAAAGGTGCCGGCATGATTGAGCCCAACATGGCCACCATGCTGGCCTTCCTCGCCACCGATCTCGTCGCCGACAACACCGCGCTGAAGAATACCCTGACCCGCGCCTGCAACCAAACCTTCAACCGTATCTCCATCGACGGCGATATGAGCACAAACGACACCGTGCTCATCCTCGCCAACGGCCAGTCCGATCTCGAGCCGCACGAATCGCCCGAACTTCTCCAGGCCTTTCGTGAGGCCGTCTACCTCGTCTGCGATGCCCTCGCCGAAAAAATCGTCGGCGATGGCGAAAAGGTCACAAAACTTATCGAACTCGTTGTCGAAGGCTGTCGTTCGGAGAGCGATGCCGAAAAAGTCGCCCGCGCCGTGGGTAATTCACTCCTGGTGAAAAGCTCCTGGTATGGCTCGGACCCCAACTGGGGCCGCCTCGCCTGCGCCGCCGGCTACGCCTGTGTCGGTCTCGACGAAAGCCGGTTCGACATCCACTATGACGACGTGCCCGCCCTCCTCGGTGGCGTCCCGCAGGATGCCAACATCGGTCTCTGGAAGCAAGTCGTCGCCAAAAAACGCTTCCGCATCACCCTGAACGTCAACCAAGGCAACAGCACCTTCCGCCTCCTCACCAGCGACCTCAGCGAAGCCTACGTAAACTTCAACAAATCCGAGTAACTACGTGGCGTGCTCGCTTGCGAGCGCCCCCCCGAATGTTCCGCACAAAAGGCTTCACCCCAAGCAGTTTCATCACGCATCAGAAATCACATACCTCGTATCACGTTTCTCATATCCCGCATCCCGCATCCCATATCCCGCATCCCATATCCCGCATCCCGTATCCCGCATCTCGCATCCCATATCCCGCATCCCGAACAATGCCCGACCTTCAACAACTCGACGTTACAACCAAAGCAGCGGTCCTGCTGGAAGCGCTTCCCTACATCCAGCGTTTCCGCAATGCGATCTTCGTCGTTAAATACGGCGGTGCCTTCATGGATGACGCCGATCCCGCTGTCCGCACCCGGGTAGCCACCGATATTGCCTTCCTTCATGCCGCCGGCATCAAAGTCGTCGTCGTGCACGGGGGCGGCAAAGCCATCACCCGCGCCCTCACCGAGTCAAACGTCAGCACCCAGTTTAAGCACGGCCTCCGCGTCACCGATGCCGACACCGTAAACGTGGTCGACCACACGCTCAACAAAGTCGTCAATCTGGACATCTGCGAGATCCTCCAGGCAAAGAACGCCCGACCGCTCTCCATCCCCGGCAACAACATATTGGTCTGCGATAAGAAAAAGGTAGAGCTCGATGGTGAGACTCTCGACCTCGGCTTCGTTGGCGAAACCCACACCGTTAAAACCAAGGTTATCAAAAAGGCACTGCAAGACGGGTATATCCCGGTTATCTCTCCCATCGCCTGCGATGAGGACGGCCAGATTTACAACACAAACGCCGATGCCGCCGCCGGCCGGGTAGCCGCAGCCCTGCGGGCCCGTCGCCTCGTTTACCTCTGCGATGTGCCCGGGCTCATGTATGACATCACCCGCCCGGAGTCGCTTATATCTTCCCTCAGCGTCGATCAAGTCGACAGCCTCGTGCGCGACGGCACCATCAGCCAGGGCATGATCCCGAAAACCGACAGCGCGGTAAAAGCCCTTCTCAGTGGCGTCCACCGCGTCCACTTCATCGATGGCGAGCAACCACACAGCCTCCTGCTGGAAATCTTCACCGATAAAGGCGTCGGCACGGAAATTGTGAACGCGTAACGTTCGCAATTTCCGTTAATCGGTTTTCCGTTCTTCGTTAATCCGTTCAAACCGAAGACCCGCCAACTGAGAACCGAACAACCGAAAACCGAACAACTCTTTATAATGGACCATTATAAAACCCTCATCAAAAACTATGCGGCCCCCGCCTTTACCGCAGTTCGGGGCCAGGGGCTCTATTTGTACGATGACGCCGGCAGAGCCTACCTCGACTTCAGCACGGGGATCGCAGTCAACGCATTAGGGCACTCGCACCCCAGATGGGTCGCCGCCGTTCAGGCCCAAGCTGCCGAGCTGACCCATTGCAGTAACCTCTTCGCCATCCCCGGCCAACAAAAGCTGGCCGACCGCCTTGTCGCCAAGGCGGGTCCCGGCCGCGTGCTCTTCTGCAACAGCGGCGCCGAATCGAATGACGCCCTCATCAAGCTTGCCCGGCTCCACGGCAAGCGGGTCAATGGTGCCGAAGGGAAGCGCTTCACCGTAGTGGCCGCACACAACGCTTTTCACGGGAGAACCTTTGGCGGCATGGGGGCAACCCCCCAGGAAAAAATTCAGGGTGGTTTCCGCCCCATGCTCGACGGCTTCAAATTCGGCCGACTCAACGACATCAAAAGCTTCGAAGAACTGATCGACGACACCGTTGCTGCCGTATTCCTCGAATCGATACAAGGCGAGGGCGGCGTCTTTCCGGCCGAGCCTCAATTCCTTCAGGAGTTGCGTGCACTCTGCACCGAACGCAATACCCTGCTCATGCTCGACGAAGTGCAATGCGGCATCGGCCGGAGCGGACACTTTTTCGCCTTCGAGAAAAGCGGTATTCAGCCCGACGCCATCGGCATGGCCAAAGGTCTCGGTGGCGGCTTTCCCATCGGCGCGATCTGGGTGGCGGAAGCTTACGCCGAACTTTTTCAGCCCGGGTCGCACGGCACCACCTTCGGCGGCAGCCCCCTCGCCAGCGCTGCCGCCAACGCCGTTCTCGACGTCATCGAAGAAGAAGAATTGATCGAAAAAGTCGCCGCCAACAGCGCGCCCTGGCACGCGGAACTCAAAGGGCTTGCCGAAAAATACCCGTCGCAAATCGACTGTGTGCGGGGTGCCGGCTACATGGTCGGCCTCGCCCTCAAACCCGAAGGCCACAATTTGAAGGTCACCGCAGCCGCCCGCGAGAAGCAACTCCTCATCGTCCCCGCCGGGCACAACGTCGTCCGCCTCCTCCCCCCACTCACCGCAACACAGGAACAACTCAACCAATCCGTCACAATCCTCGAAGAAACCCTCACCACCCTCGCCAACACACCATAGTTCAAGAAGCAACGCATCCCGCCGCGTAAAAGGCTTCGCCTCACGCGGTTCCATCCCGCATCCCGCCGCGTAAAAGGCTTCGCCTCACGCGGTTCCATCCCGCATCCCGCCGCGTAAAAGGCTTCGCCTCACGCGGTTCCATCCCGAATCCCGCCTCCCGCACCACAAAACACGCATCCCGAACCATGCACCATTTCCTAAAAGAGACCGACTTCTCCCTCGAACAGGCCCAGCAAGTGTTTGCCCTCGCCAGAGAGTTCAAAGCGAACCGGCTCAACGGCCCGCAGCCCCTCAACATGCAGTCTTGGGGCCTGCTCTTCTACAAGAGCAGCACCCGCACCCGTATCTCTTTTGAAGTCGGCGTTAACGAACTCGGCGGGTTTCCCTTGGTTCTCAATTCGCAGACCACCCAGATCGGCCGCGGAGAAACCATCGAGGATACCGCCAAAGTCATGTCGCGCTACCTGCATGGCCTTGTTATCCGCACCTATGCCCACGATATCGTCGAAGCCTTTGCCGAACATGCCGACATGCCCGTCATCAATGGCCTAACCGATTTCAACCACCCCTGCCAACTCTACTCCGACATCTTTACCCTCCTCGAGCGCTACTCGCCCGAGGCCATGGATATCGCGAAACTGCGCAGTAAAAAAGTCGCCTTCCTCGGCGACACCGCCTGCAACATGGCCAACTCATGGATTCATGCCGCCGCCATGTTCGGCATGGAGATTGCACTGGCCGGCCCCGAAGGCTTCGCACCGACCTCGGCCATCGACGAAGCATTACAAGCCGACGACCTTCCCAAAAATTACCACGCCACCACCGATCCACACAAAGCCTGTCAGAATGCCGACGTCATCTACACCGATGTCTGGGTTTCCATGGGCGACGAAGCCGAGGCCGCCGAACGCAGACGCGTCATGGCACCCTACCAAGTCACGCCCGAGTTACTCGCCTTGGCCAAACCGAATGCCTACTTCATGCACTGCCTCCCCGCCCACGCCGGCGAAGAAGTCAGCCAAGCCGTCCTCGACAGTCCACAGTCGATCATCTTCGACGAAGCCGAAAACCGCCTGCACACCCAAAAGGCCATACTCGCCAAACTCGTCGAACTGCACCGCGAAAAATAAGCCCGTGCAAATTGGGAGGTAGTGAAAAAGTCTTCGTCATAGTCGATTAAGCCATTCCAGAATGTCAGGAGTTCCATTCGGTCCAAGCCTATCCCTCCACAGCCTCAGCCGAACACCGCTCGCCGCAAAGCATTCACCACCGCCAGGTCGCCCCAAGGGCCACCCCGAGCCGGATGGACCCCGACCGCGTGACGGCGCCCTCTCGCCACCTGCCACTGTTTCGCATAGCGCCGCACGAACTCCGCAGAACCCAAAACAGCCCCGTCCGTAAAATACCGCACCCGGCAGCGCATCACCACCGAAAGCGGTAGCTCACCCTTCTCCTCGTTGAGCACCCGCTCCGCCGTTTCGCGGTCAATCAGTTTACCCCGGCACGTCCAGGGCGAAGCCCCCTTGCCGAAAATCAAGCTCCGGTATGCCGCCATGGCTGATTTCAGACTCTCTGACTTCCCATACTCACCCGTATCCGGCAACTCGTCACCCGTATCCCGCAACTCGTCACCCGTATCACGCAACTCGTCACCCGTATCACGCAACACGTCTCCCGTATCACGTATCCCGTTTCCCGTATCCCATATCCCGTTCCCCGCGCAGCTTGCCCAAATCATTTGCAGTCCCCGCTGCGCCTTCTTCGAGCCAGCCACCGCTTCGGCGTAGCCACACCAACGATAATCTTTCGGATCTTCGATCAGCCCCGCCCGCACTGGATTCAGGTCGATATAGGCCGCCATCGTCTGCAGCGGATTCCCCTCCCCCTGCACCAGGACGCTCTTAAAACGGTCCATCCAAAGCGTCCCCAAGCGGTTATCGTGATTCCGGTTATACCAGATCGAAAAACGCTGCTTCAGCGTTTTCATGAACTCCGAAAGATCATGCATCCGGGCGAGAAGCTGCGCCCGCACTTGAACCGCCTCCTCCGTGCCCTCCCGCAACGCCTTTTCCAGGCGCGCAAAGGACGCCGTCTGATATTTCGTCGGCTTCGGATAAAGCACGTGAAAGCGGCGCAACAGCTCGGCATCCGACACAGCCCGATCTTTCTCCGGGACGCACACCAGGACATGGAAGTGGTTCGACATCACACAATAGGTTAAAATCTCCACCCCGCAAAAGTCGGCCACCCGCCACATCATCCGCCGCAAGACCTCCTTCTCTCGATCACCCAGAAGCATCTCACCACCCACAATCCGACTCATCGCATGATGTATACATGCAGATTCGCCACACACAACTCGTCGTCGTCTCATACTCCACATCATCCCACCCAAAAAACACCGGTCAAGCCTGAAATTTATACACCGGCTATAAAGTTGAAGTTTACCAAGCAGTAATTTATTTACTGGCTATACAAGATACATTGCTGTGGTGCCACCTTTGGCTCCTTAGCCCCTTAAATACGCTCAGATCAATCAAAATCACCCCGAATAGGGAAAGACGGGCTAGGTTAAATCCGGAACTGTAAATGACTCGGTCAGCTCCGCTAATTCCCGCTGACGCCGATCAAAGGTGAGGAATGATTGAGCGCCTAGCTGCATGGCACAGGCCACGTGAAGAATATCCATGGTCCAACAGCCTATTCGCGGGGTTCTTTCCGAGAGTTCACGGAAATCGGCCATTAGCTGCGCCCTTCGAATCTCCGGCACGAAATAAAATCCTTTCGCTTGGCGCTGCCGAAAAAGCGAATACTGATGCACCGCTTCGTCCGCATCCAATTCGCCTCGAAAAACTTTCAGATGGAGGGCGTTACCCAGTTCCATCTCCAATATTTCCCAAACGGGCAAAGGTTCCGATTGCCGGACGACCATGGCCTGGACTTGCTCGGAACCGAGCTCACGAATGTAAAGTTTTAAGAATGCACTGGTGTCCAGGTAGAGCACGACTAATACCGGCCCCCACGATCCTCGGCAACCAGATCTTGCGACAAGGCCCCCTTACCGGCCGCGGCAGTCAGTAGATGATCCTCCCATTCCAATACTGAAGCCGGTTTCGCCGGAACAATTCGAGCGGTCGGCCTCCCACGATTGAGCACCTCAAAGGTCTCCCCGTCCCGCACCTGCGCTTCCACCGCGGCCCAATGCGCTTTCATTTCTTTCACAGTGATGCATTTCATTACCCATACATGACCTAAAGATAGCACGCTTGCAACCACTAAAGATTACATTTTGTGAATTTTAGTGATTACGGATTGAATTTTTACCCAAAATCGCCTGAAGCAATTCCCTCGGGCTATTCGTCGTGATTGAACTCACGCCGAGGCCGGTGTAGCGGCGGGCTTCTTGGGGCGCATCGACCGTCCAGATGTTCAGATGTACGTCCGATTCGAGAATCGATTTGACCATGTCGCGCTTGATGCCGGAGTGGCTGCGCAGCCCGAGCCCGTCCGCCCGGATATCGACTAGGGTATCCTGCACATCGGCAAGCTTGAGTTGGGAGCGCCCCAGCCAATTCGACTTGGCATCGATTGACCAGTAAGCCTTCAGTGACGGCCGTTGCTCTTTCAGCAATTTGACCATTTCCGAATCAAAGCTGAGCAATGCAATTTGTCGCTGCTCGACCCGCGCCGCATCGATCACCTCCAGCAGAGGGTCGATAATCGCTGCGTCTGATTTTAAATCGATAAACAGTCGCTTGCCGGGCGGCATGTGCGCCATCATCTCGCTGAGCAGTGGAATTTCCGCACCAGCGTGGCTTGCCCCGAGATGGCTCCCTACATCGAGCTCGCTCAATTTGGCGTAGTCGGTCGAGGCCACCTCCAGTTTCTGGCCGGCCACTCGTTCGGTATCGGCATCGTGAAAACAAATCACTTGGCCATCTGCGGTCAGGCGTACGTCGCACTCGACGCCGTCGGCACCCTCTTTCCAAGCCAGAGCAAATGCGGGTAGGGTATTTTCCGGAGCGTTGGCCGAAGCCCCCCGGTGAGCGATGACTTTTGGGATATCATTCATAGTTTTATTCGTCGCCGAGATACTGGCTTAGGGTGGATTGCCAGGCGGGTTCTTGTATCGTTTCCAGGAGAGATTGGTTGATCGCTTCTCTCAGTGGCGAAGCCGTCGGCAGACCAAAAGCATAGGCCTCCGGCTGCAAACTTTGATTGAGGACCGAAAAACCCTCCAATTCGCGTTGGGAAAGCACGTGCTGGAGAATAGGACGGTCATGAACAACCGCAGCGACCCGCCCCGCTTCCAGCGCATCCAGCATCGCATCAAGATTTTCGAACCGGCGGTAGCGAACGCGCTCCTCGTCTAGGAACGCAGCCGCGCTGGAGGACTCGATCACACCAACACTTCGACTCCGAAGGTCATCCAGCTCTTCGATGCCGCTATCGAGGCTGCCCACGGTAAGCGACGATGCAATGGCCGCCGTGAAGCCCGAGATGATGATGATCGCGGCAAACATCCAAACCAGCCCGACAATCCGCCCGCCCAGTGTAACCGGAGCTTTATCCCCGTAGCCCACCGTTGTCATCGTCACGGCCGACCACCAAAAGCCGGAGCCCAACCCCTCCACCGTGGTGCCGCTGAACATCTCATTTTTCCGTCGCTCGAAAAGCCACATGAGCAGCCCGAAGACCGCAATGACCAGCGCCAGAGCGCCAGCCGCCTGCAGGAAAGGCAGCGATACAATCCGCCGGAGCGAATGCCACCAGCCTGTTGGCTTGACCTCCGCAGCAATGGCCAATCCCGATTGCATAAAGGGTAATGTAAAGTCGAAGATCTTTTCCCGCTCTGCCGTAATGGTCAAAGGAGCCACTGCGGCATCGATCTCGCCCGACTCGAGCGCCTCCAATAAATCGGCCAGCAGGTAGGTTTCATACTCGAAACTGTAGTTATTCTTTTCCGCGATCCGCTCCCAAAGATCC
The DNA here is from genome assembly GCA_009908325.1 of Verrucomicrobiota bacterium. GTDB lineage: Bacteria > Verrucomicrobiota > Verrucomicrobiia > Opitutales > Coraliomargaritaceae > Thalassobacterium. Next base: position 26,545 of record JAAAPI010000119.1, read on the forward strand.
ACCGCCAACCCATTCCATTCGCCGTCTCCAATCTGCATCGTGAAGGGTGCCGCCTCACGCAGACCGACTTTCAGCTCGACCGGCTCCGATGCAGCGGTGAGCGGTGCGCTCCATCCAACCAGGTAAAACAGGAGCATTAACATGGGGTAAATTCTTATTTTCAACATGCTAACGAGAAACTAGCGGTCGTCGCCGGATTTTGAAAGAACAAAGCAAAAAAGGTTTTTTCAATTTTTCGATGTTGGACCTTCCATGATCGACGTCCAATGTCATGGTTTCGCCTTTTTCAAGCTATGCAACCTATCCTCCTCCAAGGCCGTCCGGCATTCTCCGAGTTCCGGATCGCTTCCCTCACCAACGCCCTCAACGAAACCATTCCGGAGCATGATATCGCCCGGATCGACGCCGTGGAGGTCTACCTCATCGAATCGGAGGCGCCCCTCGACGACGAGACAACCCGCCGCGCCTTCACGCTGCTCGGTGCCGAAAAGCACTTTGAGCGTCAAAATCAGCTTGGCGGTTTCTTCGTCACCCCCCGCAAGGGCACCATTTCACCCTGGTCCTCCAAGGCCACCGATATTTTCCACAACTGCGAGCTGAGTCACGTTGCCCGCGTGGAACGCGGCATCCACTACATCTTAACCACCGAAACCGGGCTTGTCCTCAGCGCGGTCGACCTCGGCATGGCCCTGCTCGCCCTGCACGACCGCATGACCGAGGGCGTTTACGAGAACCTCGGCGACTTTTTTCAACATCCTGAGCCCGCCCCACTCCGCACCGTGCCACTCATGGCCGAGGGACCGGAGGCCTTCGCCCGGGCCAACATGGAATGGGGCCTCGCCCTCTCGCCCGAAGAAATCGACTATCTTGTGGCTGCG
>JAAAPI010000024.1 GCA_009908325.1 Verrucomicrobiota bacterium
TAGAAGACTTTTCACGAGATCGTCGTTGCGGTAATCCCGGTGGTATTTGATGCAGCGGATACCGGCCGCCGCCAAAATCTTGGCGCAGTTGATACAGGGAAAGTGCGTGATGTAAATCGTCGCGCCCTCCAGCGAGACCCCGCGCCGGGCGGCATCGCTCACCGCGTTTTGCTCTGCATGGACGGTGGCCAGCTCGTGTCCGTCGCGCACCCGGGACTGGTGCGGCGCTCCCGGCAGAAAGCCATTGTAGCCCGCCGCCACGATCCGGTTCTTCTGCGAGCCGCCGGAGACGATGACACAGCCGACGTTGAGCCGTTCGCAGCTGGAGCGTGATGCCATGAGCAAGGCGGTCGCCATGAAGTAGGCATCCCAGGAAGGGCGCTGCCCCCAGGATTGAGTCAGTGCTTCCAGTTGATCGAGCATCGCTGCTTCGCTGTGTGCTGTGTCGTTCTCCATGGCTTCAGGGATAGATGCGAATTCGGAAGAAGCCGGCCGGCAAGTCAACCGCAATGCGCACAGCACTTAACCAGCCGTAGGCGGCGGCGTCAAAGTCTCCGTTTCCAGAGCTGTCCTCCAAAACGGGGCGACCCACCGCTCGACCGCCAGCTTCCCTGCGAAGGGTGAAAGAGACGGGGCCGGGGGGACCCTCCGAGCGCCACTCAAACGTGGCGGAAATCGTTTGAACCGTGCGGCCGCGCAGATCGCTGATCTCGGCGAAGGGTCCCGCCAAAGCAAATTCAGGTCGTTTCCTGGACCGCTCGCCAAAACCCTGAAATAGGTCCCAATGCCGCAGAGCCAGCAGATCCGAGGGGGTGGCGACATCGAAGCGCTCGCCGATCGGCGTGCGCTCGGGCCGGAGTTGTCCGAGCACATCGATTTCCGGCTGATAATAGGGAAAGCGCTGGAGTGTCTCGTCGCGGACCGGCACTTGCAAGTTGTGCGCGGCATTCCACTGGCCGGGTATGAAAAGCGGGGCAGTATCCATCAATTCCGCCTGTTCCTCCAGCGCCTCGCTCGACCCCAGCCGGGTCGGCGAAACAAACTGAACGAAGCCTTCACGGTCCGGGCGTTCCGGCAGGGGCTCCGAAACCACCCGGAAAAACAAAAATCCAAGCAAGTGCACGCAGACACCTAGAAAAAGAGCAATCCGCAGTATCGGGGAAAGAACGCTCCTGGCGGGCGATTTTTTCGTCGATCCCGGAGCGCTCGGGTCATCACTGGGGTCTGTTCGGGGACGGCTCATTACATGACTGGAAGGAAGCCACTTTCCGTAGCGTCTTCGGGAGGTGTCCGGTTGGGTAGACGGCCTTTCATCTCCGGCACATGTTCCCCGGCGATCTGGACCTGAACGAAGCCGGCTTCCTGGGCCATGCGGCAGAGTGCAAGAAAACGCTGCAGGTCCATGGAGCCCTCGGTTTTGACCAGAAGCACGATTTCGTCTTCCCCCTTTTTCCGGATGTGGCTCTCGAAGCCGCCTTGGATCGTTTCCATTTCAAAAACGACTCCATCAAACAGAAGCATACCGCGGTTACCGACCGTTAAAACACTGACCGGCCGGGTGCCGGGTTGCATCTGCATCTCCGAATCCGGCAGATCCACCTGCATGCCCGGCACCATGACGAAGCGGGTAAACAACAGCCCGAAAAGCAGAGCGATCACCATCAGGTCGAAAATTGGCACGGCATCGAGTTTCACGGAGGGTCGCTTGAGGTGGGCGGTCAAACCGAGCGGCTTGGTGTAGGCCCCGAACCGGGTGGTCACTCCGGAACTTGCTTCACGCGACGCTTTCACTTTTCCGCCTCCGCTTCGCCAGACTTGTCATCGGGCCGATCGGTGCTGAGGAATTCGTGTATCTCGTGCCCGACCCATTCGAACTCCTGCACCAGGGCACGCACCCGCCCGGATAGGAAATGGAAGGCCAGTAGCGCCATGATCGAAATGCCGAGGCCCGTCGCCGAAGTGATCAAGGCCTGAGCCAGATATCGACTGAGCAGGCCGCTATCGCCATTAAAGGACTCCAACCCATAGAGCACCTGAAGCGCCGCGATGAGTGTCCCCAAAAAGCCGAGGAGCGGAGCCACCCGGGCCAGCGCCGCAATCGTGCCAATACGGCGCTCCAGTCCGGGGATTTCAACAATGGCGGCCGACTGAATGGCCGACCGAATCGAATCGCGCGACTCCCCGTAGTGCAGCAGTGCCGACTTCACGATCCGCGCCATCGGACCGGGCGTGTCTTCACAGAGCGTGAGCGCTTCGACCAGGCGCCCCTTACTCACCAGATTTTTGATCCCGCTCAGGAAATCCTGTATCCCGATGTGTCCTTTGTGCAAATACAGCGCCCGCTCGATGAAGAGGATAAATCCGAGCAAACTAACGAAAAGGAGCGGGTACATGACCGGCCCCCCTTGCAGGATAAAGTTGTTATCTAGGTAGTCCATAATTAAGGAAATCAGCAAACGCCTCCGCTAGTCATTTTTCATTCAGGGTGTCGACCCGGGAGATGGCAATGTTCCGCCCCGGGAGATTGAAGGCAATGATATCCCGATAGAGTCGCCTCGCCTCCTCGGTGGCGGATTCTTCTTCAAGAATTGTACCCAACCGCAGCATGGAGCGGGCCAGCCAATAGCGCCCCGATGCGCCCAGCTGTTCGGCTCGCCCCGGTTCCGGCATGAGGTGGGCGACGCTCAGGGAGAGCACCTCTTTCGCCCTGGCCGTGCGCCCGGTCCGGCCCAGGGCGAAGGCCCACTTGTAAGATGCCTCAGCCTGAAAATTCAGCGGCAGGTTGGGCAGGTCCAGCAAGCGCTCCAATTGAGTGATCGCATCCACCGATTCTCCGGGCTCGTCACCGGCGAGGGCGAGAAGGCAATCCGCCCGTGAAAGCTCGGCCAGGTAGCGCCGCTCGTGAGCCGGATACTGGTTTATCAGGTTTTCGTAAACGGTTTGCGCACCGGCAAAGTCATTCATGGCGCGGAGTAGATTTCCCTGCTTCAATCGCGCGTAATAATACAGGGGATCCTGCGGATATTGCTCTGCCAGGTCGTTGTGCAGGACAATCGCATCCGGATAGTAATCCACCCCGCGACGCTCGCAATAAAGTGCGGCTTCGTAGAGTGCCTGAACGGCCAGCCGACTCTCCGGATAACGCTCGGAAAGCTCAATCAACGTCTCTTGGGCCGATTCATAATCGGCAACCTCACCATGAAAGGCCGCCTCGATCAGGTAGGAACGTTCCGCCGCAGCCGTCTCTGTGAACTGTTCGCGCAATGCCTTCAGTTCGGCTATTCCCACGCTCGCCGCCCCCGAGCGGATCAACGCGTTTCCCCGGAGAAGGCGAATCTCTGTCAATAATAACCGAAAAGCGGACTCGCTCAGTTCGCCCTGCGGAAGCGTCTCGAGGCGGGCAAGCAGCCCCGAAAGCCGCTCCTGAAGCCCCTCGATGGATCCGGCTTCGAGCGACAAATAGGCTTCCAACCAACGCAGCCGAATGTCGAGCAACGTATCCACGAACCCGGAGCCCGATTCATCGAGCAGCAGGCGGATCCGGCGCAGTGCGGGCTCAACCGAACCCGCCGTCTGCATGGCTTGGGCCACATTCCACTCCGCCCGCCAGCGATTCCGCTGGCTGATATTGCCCGAAAAGTCCGCTTCATCGATCAACTGCATGGCTGCTTCCAATGCGCCCGAGCGCACTTGCGCCGTGACGAGGCGCATAAACAGTTCGGGATTTGCGTCCGCGACAAGCTGGCGGTTCCGGGCGACGGTGTAGAAATCAACTGCGTTGGCGAAATCTCCATTCAGGAAATAACAATCGCCAATCAGTTGATTCAAACCGACGAGATCCGCGGGCGCCTCCGCTTGATCCCGCAGCTGAATCAAAAAATCAGCCGCTGTGCGATACTGGGGAGGCTCCCGGTTGAGCGCCGCAAAAGCCAGCAAGCGGTAAACATTTGTCACCGAGCTCAACCCGGGGAACTGCTCCAGCAAGGTGCGGGCATCGCGCTCGGCCAACGCTACCATCTCCGGATCATCGGGGAAGCGAAGCGCCAACTGGCTCCGCAGATAATACATCTGCCCAAGCAGGGGATGTCGCTCGGTTTGCGAGATCATGACCTTTAAAAATTCAAACAGATCGTCGTCCCCGTCCGGCACTCGGGCCAATAACTGCAGCGCTATCCCCATCAGGTCACGGCTTTCGCCACTGCGGATGAGTTCCTTGAGGGCCGCTCGCCCCGCGTCCGATTCCGCTCCCAAAATCAAGCCCTTCAGTAAGCGGAGCTGCCCGCGCTGGCGCCCGCCGTAGCCCGCAGAGTTGTTGTCCAGCTCCCGGTCAATCGCATCCACGGCTTCGGCACTCCGCCCGAGGCGATGCAGCAAAACCGCATATTCCCGCACAAAGGGAAAGGCGGCGGCCTCTCCCTCCAGCGAGCGCAGCCGCGACCTCAGTTCGGGAACCATTAATTCGTCAGCAGGTCCCGAGCGCATCTCCTGGCGCAGTGCGAGACTCTCAAAGTGCCATCGCAATTCGTCGGATTCAGCGAGCTCAGCCGCCCTGTTGAAAGCGGCTCGAGCCTCCTCCGGATTCCCCTGCAACGCCGCATCCAGTCCCTCGAGGAAGGAAAACCAGGGGAGATCCCCGGATGGCAGTTCCTCGGGCTTTACCCGTGCCAGCGCCCGACGAAACCCGTCGGCATCGATGCGGGGTCCACCCTCCCCATACAGCGCAACCGCCAAATAAAGACCGTGCCGCGCGTCCCAAAGATCTTCGGGCACCGATTCAAGCTGTGCGCGTGCCGCCACATAGCGGCCCTGCCCAATCAAAGCCTTGGCCAGACCCAGCTTGAGCGACGTTGCTTGAGCAATATTCACCGTCGCCTCCCGGAGCAAAAGCCGTCGGTAGATCGATTCGGCCAGGCTGGCCAAACCAGCCGCCTGCGCCCGTTCTGCGGCAGCGACCTGCCACGAACCCTCGATCGTATCCTCCAGCTCTACCTCCGCGATGCCATCCGACACCAGGGGCACCTGGCCCTTTAACCAAAGCCCCGGAGCGACAGCCGAAAAAGCCAGGAGAAAGCACGCGATGCGCCCGCACTGATGTGTCCAAAAAATCCTCATGAAGATAACATGCAATGACAACCACACTCCCCCGAGGTTGCAAAGCGCAATTTCAAGTATCGGCAGACCCGTCAAAAAAATTCGTACTCGGTATTGACAACCACCCGGCAAATCAGACCATCTGATCGCGTTGTCGGGAAGATTTTTCCCGCGTATGGTGGTAGTAGCTCAGTTGGTTAGAGCACTGGTTTGTGGTACCAGGGGCCGCGGGTTCGAGTCCCGTTTACCACCCCACCCTTCGCTTTTTGATTCAAAAAGCTTCGGGCGGCAGGCCATAGTCAGTTTTGAGTAAGCCAAAGTAAATAGCCCAAGGGGCCAAAACAAAAAGCGGAGGGTGCCCCTCGTAGCTCGCCTCCTCTATCATAGCTCGCCCCGTCCGCCGTAGTTCATTGAGCGAAGGTAAAAAGCCTAGGGGCTTCACTTGTGAAGACCGCCGTCACCACCGCCACGAAGCGTAGGGGCTTCACTTGCTCTGTCCGGCGAAGCTCTTGAGCGAAGCGGGGTGAAGACCGCCGCGTTGTCGGGTGCCATCTTTTGGGCGTCTGCATTTTCGGCCGAATTGGCTATCGGACCGCCCCGCCAATTCACTGGGCCACTGCGGTCTTCACAAGTGAAGCCCCTACGCCACTGCGGTCTTCACGAGTGAAGCCCCTACGTCCCTACCATTGCCTATCACCACATTCTGCTGCATCTCGCTGTCGCTTACCATTCAAACCATGGAAACTCGCTTGGTATGCCGCATTCGAAGACGAACAGAAAGCACGCGACTTCGAACGCTATCTGAAGACCGGTTCCGGTGCTGCTTTCGCTAAAAAACGGCTGTAAGGCTTCGCTTTTTGATTCAAAAAGCTTCGGGCGGCAGGCCATAGTCAGTTTTGAGTAAGCCAAAGTAAATAGCCCAAGGGGCCAAAACAAAAAGCGGAGGGTGCCCCTCGTAGCTCGCCTCCTCTATCATAGCTCGCCCCGTCCGCCGTAGTTCATTGAGCGAAGGTGGAACAGCAAAGGTGAAAAGCGAGCGGAGTGGGGTCTTGTTTGAATCTCAACATATGACGAACCATGCATTATGTTTATCGAATTCGAAGTCTGTCATATCCAGCTAGGGAGTATACCGGCTCTACCTCAGATCTGCGGGCCCGCCTGCGACAACACAACGACGGGTGTTGTGACTACACCAGACCATTCAAACCATGGAAACTCGCTTGGTATGCCGCATTCGAAGACGAACAGAAAGCACGCGACTTCGAACGCTATCTGAAGACCGGTTCCGGTGCTGCTTTCGCTAAAAAACGG
>JAAAPI010000366.1 GCA_009908325.1 Verrucomicrobiota bacterium
ATAGACGTGCACATAGGTGTCGGCCACCCGGGAAAGTTCCTGTAGGAAGGGACGCATGAGGTCGGCTCCCAGTGCGCAGTTCAGCCCCACACAGAGCGGTTTGGCGTGGCGGATGGAGTTCCAGCAGGCTTCCACGGTCTGCCCGGAAAGCGTGCGACCGGACTGGTCGGTGATCGTCACCGAGACGATGACGGGCAGCCGTTCTTCGAGCGTCTCCTGAAAGTCCTCGATGGCATGGAGGCAGGCCTTAAGGTTGAGCGTGTCGAAGACTGTCTCGGGGAGGAGCAGATCGACGCCGCCTTCGACGAGGGCTTCCACTTGTTCGTAGTAGGCCGTATACAGTTCGTCGTAGCTGGTAGCCCGGTATTCCGGGCGGTTCACGTCGGGCGACATGGAGGCGGTCCGGTTGGTCGGGCCGATGGCACCGGCAACGAAAGTCGGTCGTTTTTCCTTTGCAGATATCTCGTCGGCCACCTTGCGGGCCAGCCGGGCGGCGGCCAAATTGATATCGCGCACGCGGTGTTCCAGCCCATAGTCGGCTTGGGCGATGGTGGTGCCGGAAAAAGTGTTGGTTTCGACAATATCGGCCCCCGCTTCGAAGAAACCCCGGTGGATACCCTCGATAATGTCGGGACGGGTGATGCTGAGCAGATCGTTGTTGCCCTTGAGGTCGCCTTCGACGTCAGCAAACGAGTCGTCACGGAAATCAGCCTCCTCCAGCGGGTGCTGCTGGATCATGGTGCCCATGGCCCCGTCGAGAAAGAGAATACGCTCGGCGAAGAGGTCGGCGAGTTGCTGGCCCTTGGCGGTGTAAGGCTTGTTGTGCACGGATTGGATCATAAACATATCAAGATATACGGATAAATTGATATGATCAAGTTTTGAAGTTGATTTGGAATCAACATACGATTATATCCGAAATCTGCGGGGAGTTAGAGAATTTTGCTACCGGTTTCGCAATGGCGAAGCCATTTGCTCAATTGGTGGCTTTTTTGACACTCAGTCGGACGAAGCCTTGGGCCGCAATCGGTGCGGGCAGGCGAATGATTGCCCAACCATCATTGTTGTCCGGGCGCTCGACGACTTGTTCGGCGTCGAAGTCCGGGTCTTCATCGCTGCGCCAGACGGCCGTCCATTCATCTGCGCTCAAATCGTCGATGGTTTGAACGATGGCCACGTGGGACGGTTTGCTCATGCCGACGTAGAAACGAAGGGCGAGGAAGTCTTTGTCTCCTTGGTCGAGATAAGGGTAGCGGACCAATTCCGCCTGAGCGGTGCGGGCGCTGGAAGCGTCTTCCGGATCGGTTTCGTTGAACCATTCCAAAAGCGTGTTTTGGCCGTCCCGGTCATCGTCCCGCGTGAGAATATCCACCTCGTCCAAACTCTCGGGATATTGCAGGATCAGCCAGCCGTCTAAAGCTTGATCGTCGTGAAGCGTCAATTCCAGCACGGAGGGTTCGCCGAGTAGTTCGGGTTGATCCGGTTCGGTCCGGATGCGCACTCTTGCCGTTCCGGATTTCAGGATGCCATCATTCCCGTCTTGTAAGGACGCCCAATTTGTGACGTAGGCGTTCGATCCAATCGGTTCCTGATCGGGATGGAAGTTCGCCTTGCCTGCCCACTCGGGATCGTCGTATTCGATTTCATAGATCAGTCCGGTCCAATCCAATCTGCCTGAGATCAGGGTTTGAAGTTCGACGTCTTCTTGTCCGCTGACGAGTCGCAGGGTGGAACGGTCGAAGCGGATGCCGCCCGCTACTTCGTTGTCCAGAATTCGCAAGGTCATGGTAGCTGGTGATCCCAGGTAGGCCGCAGCTTCCGGCATTTCAGGGACAATGCGTAATGTGACTTCGAGTGGACCGGTCAATGTGTCGTCGTGATCCTCGACATCGATCTCGAAATCGACGGGCGCGTTATCGTTGAGGGAGAAATACTCGCTGAGGAGGTGAATGCGGTCGGCGAGTTCGGGCTCGGCCGCTTCCACTTCGATGCGGTAAGGGGCGTATTCGTTGACGTCACTGTCGAAAAAAATGCTGGCTTGAGCGAAACCCTCCGCCTCGGGATCCTGCCCTTCGAAGACATCCATCGAGCTTTGCGCGAAGCGCACATCGGGGTGTGGCTCATCGTCAAGGAGTATGATCTCGATCTCGGAAGGTTCACCGATGGCGGCATCGCCCAATACGGATCGAATGCGGTGCTTCACCCGGCGCGTGCCCTGATACCCCGGAACGTCCCGATCGGAACGGATGGAAACTTCCGTATGGTTCGGTCCGTCCATAGGCACGGGAATCTGATTCGGCAAATTCGGAAAGCCCTCGATGGGGTCGCCTGACGGAGTGCTTTCGACGACTTCCAGAAAAACGGTGATCGGTCTCACGGGCGTCTCGTCGATTTTGAGCTGGAAGCTGCGGTCGAGGTAATCGTTTTCAACCAAGGTGATTGAATTGCGGTCAAAATAGACGGCGTTGGGAGGGTTGTTCGGCGGGTTTGTGTTGAAGCGGGCGATCCTGTTGTAGCTGTTAGTCGAACCATTGAAGTAAGCCGATGCAAATTGGCCTGCAAAAATAAGAGTGTCGTCTTTTATGATACTCGGTCCTACCCAGCCTGATGTCTCGAAATCAGATGGCAGGATTGTTGTTTCAAGGGTGCCATCTGAGTTGAGGATGAGAAAATTGCTGTAATGATTGATCTGTCCCGAAGTGGAAAACATGCCTGTTACAAGAATCTTCCCGTCCTCCAGTTCGCGTAATCCGTAAACGCTACCATAAGAGGGAATAGCTGCGTCAAAATTGCCATCGAAGCTTCCGTCTGCATTTCGCCGATAAAGTATGCCGTTCGTTCCACCGAGTAGAATTTTGCCGTCCGAAGTGACCAGAGTGGCTTCAATGTAATCGAAAAAATTGTCGTCGTAGTCAAAGTTGCTGTCGATCTTCCCTGAAGTGGTGAACTTGAGGACGTCGTAGGCCTCGAAGTCGCCAGCAGCGAGTATCGCCCCATCGTCAAAGACCTCGATCTGATCCACCCATTCGCCTGTGCTGAAGGCATGATCGAATACAAAACTTTCATCCAATGATCCATCGGCCTGAAGTTTGGCGAGCCGCGAACGAGCCTCCCCGTCGTAATTGGAGAAATTACCTCCGATGATGTAGCCGCCGTCGCCGGAATGCTCGATGTGACGGATCATTGCGTCCGCCGCCACACCCTTTGCGAAATCCGGATCGACAGTTCCGTCCGCCTTGACGCGCACGATGTTGCCGCGGGTGGTGCCGTTAAAACCACCGAAGTCGCCGACTATGATCACCGAGTCGTCGGGCAGGACGAGTAGGTCAGTGACGTAATTGTAAGTGCCGTCCGCGACACCGCTGCCGATGTCAAAACTCGGATCGCGCGTGCCATCTGGGAAGAACCGGGCAAGACCCCTTGAACCCATTCCCTGTGCCCGAGTGAAAAGCCCTCCCGCGATGAGTCGATCGCCGCTATCCACGCCGAGGGCATAGACCCTTTCGTTAAGGCCTTGAGGGGGCGTCATGTAGCTCTCATCCAATTGCCAAGTAGCAGCCGCCTGCGTCGAGAAAAGCGTTAAAAGAAGAAGGTAAAACCCGAAGCGCCTACGAAAAGAGTCAGGTAGTTGAGGCATGGTTGATCAGTCATTATGACGAGCAGGGTTAACAGGAAGGGTCGAAGAAATAAAGGACAAAAGGGCGTGCTATTGCTCCAAAAACGGAGAAACAAGAATTAGGTAATAGGATATCGTCAAGCTCCGAAATCGGAGCAATGGGAAATCAAAACATAATCGGCACGAATGTGCGCAAAGGGCGGGTCGCACTGGGGCTCTCGCAAAGTCAACTTGCCGCGCGCTGCAATGTAGCCGGATGGGATTTGAAGCGTGCCTCTCTCTCCAAGATCGAGTCAGGAATACGTCGGGTAAATGATGCGGAATTTGTGATTCTCTCCCAAGTTCTCAAGGTCGAACTCGGCGTTTTGCTTCAAACCAAACGCGAGGTGCTGCTCTCCGTCGCTCGACAGGGGAAAACCTGATAGCTCCCGAATTAGGCGCGCTGTTGGCTTGTGTGTAACCTTTATACCCTAGTCTTCTGTGCGGAATGCACGGTTTCGGTCTGAAGGCTTTGGAATAAACCGAAATCGGGCATGTCACGACGAGAAAATACGCGCGGGTGATTTGCTTCTTTGGAATGCCGCAACTTTTTTCTCCGCGTCTTTTTGTGTTCTCCCGCACAGCGGGGGGCTGAATTCATTCGTTTCCTCCATTAGGCCTTCATTTTCGAGATCTGCGATCCACCAGGGGATTTTGCCAACGAATCTCCGGGAAGCGGTCAAAGTCATCGTCGGCAGAGTAAACGCAGGCCTCGAGCCGCTTCGCAACCGCCGCAATTTGTGCGTCACTCACCAGATTGCCCCCTGTGCCAGCGGCTTCGAGTAGTTGCCGGATGACGGGCAGATCCTCAGGCAGGCTTTCGGCCAGTTCAACGGATGGAAACTCCAGCCAGTTCTCAACATGGTCAAAAGCTTCCGCAGGTGTCAGCGGATGTGTGAAAACTTTCCGGTTAGTGGCGAGGCGAACAAAAGCGAAGACCACTCCGGACGTCAAACGGACAGGTTCGCCGCTCTCCAGCGTGTTGCGCCACCAGGTAAGGGCTGCTTCGTGGTCGGGGCTGTCCCGGTTGACCGCGTAGAGCAGGAGGTTGGCGTCCGGCAGAATCATTGCTTCTTTATATGATTCCCGTAAGCGCGCGCGCTCTCTGCGGCGAGAAAAGCCTCAGCCTCCAGCTCGTCGGCCAGTTCGCTCAGGCGTCTTGGATCCACGCCCGGAGCATGTCCCATCGATTTAGGCGCCAGCAATTCAGGCTGACGCGTTGAAGCGGGCTTCAGGGCTTCGCGCAGAGTTTCGTTCAATACCCGTTTGAAACTCGCCTTTCGGCGGTGGCAGGTCTCGCGAATGTAGTGCTCCACGTCCGGATCCAATGTGACAGTGGTTCTCATTTTGGCATCAAAGCATTAAGCACAAGTGCTGTCAAGATGCCAGTTTGTATGTCCGGTTTCCGGAGCCGATGAAATACATTCCGATCTGGCAGTGGCGACTCGTCGATCAAGCCGAACCGCCAAGGGGCAGCGGGCGTTCGGTGATGTTTTGTCCGGTGATCTCGTCGAGCCAGTCGAAGTGCTTGTCGTTGTGTAGTGCCTCGCATCCGTGCCTCTCGGCTGTCGCGTAGATCAGCGCATCCGTGTTCGGGACCGGGTGTCCGCTTTGATGGCAGAGTCTTGCGAGTTGGCACGCACGCGACCAACAAACAGCGTCGATGTGAACTACCGGCACAACCGGCTCTAAAAGGGAAATGGCGACGCTCTGGCGAGTGTTTGGAGAGCCTTGCAGCTCCAAAAAAACCATTTCACACAATGCGGCTTTGTTGGCTTTAAGGGCGGAGGCCGGCCGTATGCGAACATCGGGATCGCCGGATGTTTTAAAATAGTCGATCCAGGCGGATGTGTCGATCAGCTGCATTAGTCCGCTTCCCGCACTTAAACTTACGTCCACTTCGAAAGGGCACAAAAAAGCCCTGCGGGCTGTCCCGCAGGGTTTGAAAAATAGATCCCGATTGAGGAGAGCTGGCAATTACGCAAGAGGGTCTGCATAAACCGTCAGACCAACCTTTTCTTTGTCTTTGTCACCGCATGAACAGCCACCGCAGCTGCCACCAGCAAGCAATGTGTCGGTTGTGCTGAGTTCAGACTTGCCGTCTTTATCATCACACGATCCACCGTCGCAGCTCTTACCAGCAACGGTTGAGGTGGCCTCGGTGAGATCGGACTTGCCAGCGTCTTTTGTCTTGTCCTTGTCACCGCCGGCACTGCAGCAGCCACTACCCGCAAAGAGCGAAGACGCTTCGGTCAGGCCGGACTTGCCTTTGTCCTTATCGTCGCAAGAGCCTCCGCCGCAGCTGCCTGCAACCGTGGTGGTCGCTTCAGAGAAGTCGGATTTACCAGCGTCTTTGGATTTGTCTTTGTCACCGCCTGCACTGCAGCAGCCGGAACCAGCATAGGCGAGCGTTGCGGTGAAAGCGAGGAGTGTGCTTAATAGTATTTTTTTCATAATTTCTGTGGGTTGATTTGGTTTTGTTTCGAGAGTAAGTAAGAGGCCTGAGAGGTTGAATTGTTCCTGAAAATTCAGAATAAATCAAATCAAATTGTCGTAGCGACCTTTCGTAATGCTTATGGCTAAATCTGATTGAGGGCGGCGAGCACGTCCGCTGCTTGATTTGACGTGGACGCACTGAGATCGCGCCAGACGAGGACACCGTCTTGAAAAATGTAGGCATGGCGGCTCCAGCGTCCCTTACCAAAAGCATCGCAGACAGTGCCTTCGGTATC
>JAAAPI010000224.1 GCA_009908325.1 Verrucomicrobiota bacterium
CGCGGCGATATCTACGACCGCAAGGGAAACCTGCTCGTGGGCAACCGTCCGCACTATTCGGCGGTGGTCTATCTGGATGATTTGCGTCGCGAATTCCGCTCCGAATACGCCGCCATCATCCGTGCCGAGCGCGAGCGGCTCAGAGAGGCCTACGAGACGGTTCTAGCAGACGAGCGCGACGAGACCGCTCTCATTCCCGATTACAACGAACTTCAGTGGGTCGCCCGTCAAAATGTCATCCAGCGCTACGTCGACGAGATCAACCGCATCACCGGACGCTACGACACGATCAACAGACGAAAAATCATCCGTCATTTCAACGAACAATTGCTCCTGCCGCTTGCCCTGGTGGAAGATCTGAAGCCCGATGAATACGCCCGCCTCATCGAACAAGTCCCGGTGCAATCACCCATCCAGATACACACCGATACGGCCCGCTACTATCCCTACGACAGCGCCGCGGCCCACACCCTCGGCTACGTGCAAAACGTCAACCCCGACCCCGACGAAATCCCGGACGACGGACTCAAGACCTATACCTTCCAAACCAAAGAGGGGAAATCCGGGCTCGAGCGTTCCTTCGACGCCCTGCTTTCCGGGCAGGTTGGCACCGAGATTTGGCGCGTCGATCCCCTTGGCTTTCAGGACAGTTTGCTTGAACAGAAAAGGCCGGTTCAGGGACAAGACCTCATCACCAGCATCGACATCGATTTACAACTGGCCGCCGAAACGGCACTGGGTGATCGCACCGGTGCCGCCGTAGCTCTCGACGTGCGCTCCGGCGAGGTGCTCGCTATCGTCAGTCAGCCGGGCTACGATCTCAACGACCTCAGCCCCTTTATCCCGAGCAAAACCTTTGAATCCATCAACGAGCGCGGTGCCTGGCTCAACCGCGCCGTCCAGCTTTCCTATCCCCCCGGCTCTACCTTCAAGTTGATTACCGCAATCGCCGCGGCACGCGCGGGTATCACAAACGCTAATACGCAGCACAACTGCCAGGGTGTCTACCGCGTGGGAAACCGCATCTTCCGGTGCCACGCCCGCGGCGGCCATGGCCTCGTCGATGAGGCCGCCGCGATCGAGGGCAGCTGCAACGTATTCTTCTACGCGGAAGGCCTGCGCACGGGGATCGACGTGCTCAGCGCCGAAGCCAAACGCTTCGGCCTCGACCAGAAGACGGGCATTGAGATTCCCTATGAGACCAGCCGCCTCGTAGTCCCTTCAAAGGATTGGAAGCGGGCGCAGATCGGCGCCGGGTGGGTCCCCGGCGATACAGCCAACACCGCCATCGGGCAGGGCTTTCTCCTCGTCACGCCCCTGCAGATGGCCACGGTCATGGCATCCATTGCACGCGGTGAGACCCGCACGCAGCCCACTTTGCGGGCGCTCACAGCCGAGGCTGCCGCCCGGGTCCGCCACGGCGGCGAACCGATTGGCCTGACTGCCGGACAGCGCGCCGAACTCTGGGAGGGCATGGAGCGCGTCGTCGGTCCCGAGGGCACGGGACGCCTCATTCAGATCGACGGCCTGCGCATCGCCGGCAAGACCGGCACCGCCGACTTCCGCGCCCATGGCGAAAACGTCAATCTCGCCTGGTTTATCGGCACCGCTCCCGTGGAAAATCCGCAAATCGCCGTCGCCGTCATGGTCGAAGGCACCAGCGCCAGCGACCGTTACCATGGCGGTTCCACCGCCGGCCCTGTGGCCAAAGATATCTTCCTCGAATTCATCGAGCATTACCCCGAGCGGGCCGGGTTTGCCACTGCCAACTGAAAATCCCAATCGTAGTGGCCGAAAAATTACTTGACTTACTCGAAGCAAAATCAATAACGTAATTTTAATGAAAACTTCCACTGAAAACGTTTTGTTTGCCGCGGTCTCGGCCGCGTTTTCCTTGTCAGCTATCATTACCGCCTCAGCCGCCCCGGTGACCTATTTCGATGAAGCAGCTTTCAACAGTGCTGTAGCTGCCTCGACGACAGTAGCGACCGAAATTGAAGACTTCTCGGGTATTTTGAGCGAGGCGAGTTCGACATCGTTCGATTTGGATAACACGACGCCCAACTTCACGATTTCGATGATCGGAGGTGGTGTTCTCGACCCGACTAATTCGATTGCTGGTTCAACCGCTGACGACGGTGCCTTTCTTGCGTTTGACGCGCCTGGGACGCAAGGTTTTGGAACAGTCACGATCAGTTTCGATTCGCCGATTCAGGCCATCTCGTTCCTTCTGTATGACCTGCACGACACGACTTCAACAGTACCGCTAACGACCATTTCGGACGGAACGTCGACCCTCTGGCGAATCTCGGGGTCGGTTGGAACGAATTTAACCGGATCGCTCACGGAAACCGTTTCCGGTAATTCGGTAAGTGTCGGGAATAACGTGGCGACCTTTTTCGGGTTTTCCAATTTCGGTAACCCTTTCGATACAATTGATATCACCAATTCCAGCACGACCGTGGATAATGCAGCGATCGATAACATCACCATCGCGGTTCCCGAGCCGGCAACCGCAGCCCTTTTTGTCGCAATCTCAGGGCTCGCACTCGCGCTCGGAGTTCGGCGCTCGATGCGGTAGGTGGATGTGAAGTTCGATTTGGGGTGGATTGGCGTATTGCTGCCAAAGGGATTCAGCCTCAGCTGAATTGATGGTTTGGTCATAAACAAAGACCCGATAGCGAAATGTTCTCTTTACGGCCGTTTCCAGTGTTGCGCCTGTTTCGCGTGTCGGAGTGAAATGAATGTATCCGCCCTGGCCCGGACCGTCATGCCGCATGCGGATCGACTCCGGATGCCGGAAATTCGTTGGGTGGCTCATCACCAGAAAGCCCGCAGCATGCCCATCACGCACGCACCTCAAATTCGTTCAGGTTCAGCTGGATCACGGAACCACCCCGGTCAACATCGCCAGCATGGATGACCATGCGTAGGCCACCCATCTCGGAGGCACTGCCCACCTGACTAAGAATGCAGAGAAGAATGAACAGGGCCGCTCCCAGTTTTCTTGAGTGTTGGAGCAACCAGAGGCTGAAGCAAGGATCTGGATGAAACGGGGATGGAATGAAACGGGGGAGATGTGTAGTTACAAGAAATAGCCAAACGGCCAGCGATTTAAAATCCCGGGATCGACAAGGGGAGCCCCGGCGGCACCTTCGAATGCTTGCGAATGGGATGCCCAAAGACAACTAAAATGAAGCGATCAATGCGAAGAGATGGAGCGGTAACTTCGCGATCTAAGAGCGTTAAGCTCCCGTATGGGCGAGCTTCAGGAGCTCTTTCAGGCGTTCGGTCTCGCCGCTCGATGTCTTGGCGATGAAACCCCGGGCATGGGTAAAGTGCACGTCCGCCTCGTGGTCGAGGCGAGTAAACTCCATGACCGGGCTATCCTGAAAGCGGCGGAGCCCATACCCTGTGCCACGGCTGTCCGGATAAACCAGCGCGAGCACTTCGCTCTCCAGTCCCAGTTTAGCGACATGGTAGCCCATCCCTGATGCGGCATCATCCGGCAACGGTTCGGTGCGGGGCATGAAGAGTGCCTTAAAACCATCGAACTCCCAGACCTTGGCATGCTCGGCCACGAAGGTGAGACGCTCACGAAGATTGGTCACATAGTCCACGAGGTCCTGGCCGATCATGCGCATGACCTCCCAGATAGGCTCGCCCGGCTTGTGCTCGGTCTCGCTGGCGAAACGTCGGATCAAGGTAATGTCGAGCGGTGAATTCAGACGGCTCACGATCTCGCGATCCACCCCCAGCCACTCGGCCGTATCCGCCGGGCCCCGACAGTCGAACCACTCGGCCACTTCAAGCCAGCTGCAGAATTCGCGGGTCGCTTCGTAGATGCTCAAGTGGTGCAAAACGAGGGAGAGTGCACAGGTCGGCACATGCTCGCGCGGGAGTTGGTGGTGATCGAAATTGTGTTTCTCCGGTAAGTGCTGGTGGCCGACATCGACGACAGCCACGCTCGGATCATTCAGTTCTGCTTCGGTCGGATCACGGCGGAGGATGGCGACCGGGGCCTGGGTCAGCAGCACCGCACAGGCCAGAAAGTCGTCCTTATGCGCACCTCCGGGATGGGTAATTATCGATTGAATCATGCGAGCAGTGCGCGGGTAGTCGGCATCGCTGGCAAGCGTTTTTCGAGACGCGGGACGCGGGATGTGGGATATGGGATGCGGGATATGGGATGGAACCGCGTGAGGCGAAGCCTTTTACGCGGCGGGATCGCTATTGAAATTCACTCAGGGGTGCTGCTTCGACTTGCGAGTCGTAATCGGGATTCAGCTTGGTCGGCACGGGGGACTTTATCGGCGCGCGGCAGTCTTTCAACATCCGGTGGAGTTCGCCATCTTAGGCCTAGAGGAAAATCGGGAAGTGCTAGAATTGGGTGGCGGGCGGCGACCCAGCTACGTAGAGAATCCGACCGTAGGCGGGTTGGCTGTGCCGCCCGCAGTGGCCGACCCGTTGGCCAGTCCTGCTGGGCGGCAGAGCCAACCCAGCTACGTAGAGAATTCGACCGTAGGCGGTTTGGCTGTGCCGCCCGCAGTGGCCGACCCGTTGGCCAGTCCTGCTGGGCGGCACAGCCAACCCAGCTACGTAGAGAATCCAACCGTAGGCGGGTTGGCTCTGCCGCCCGCGGTGGTCGACCCGTTGGGCAGTTCTGCTGGGCGGCACAGCCGACCCAGCTACGTCCGAGCCGTGGAAAAAGGAACCTCGCCAATAAAGTAGATTGTATTTGATTCCAATTCTCCTCAACAGTGTACCTCGCGACATGAATACTGGATCTTTTAAAACATGGGCATTGGTCGGACCCGGAGCCGTCGGGCTCAACTATGGTGGCCTGCTCGCCGCAAACGGAGAAGCGGTTCACGTGCTGGCGCGCTCCGATGCCGCCACCCTCAAGGCGCAGGGACTCACGCTCACCCGGGTGGAACCCCGCTCCGGTCGGGTGCTCCAAGAGACAGCAGTGCGGCCCGCCTCCGTCGCCGAAGACGCCGCTCGCATCGGCCCGGCCGATTGCGTCCTCATTGCGGCCAAGACTACGGTGAATGATGCGCTCGTCGAGCCGCTACGCACGCTCGTCCGGCCCGGCCACACGACCATCCTCACCCTGCAAAACGGCATGGGCAACGCCGAGTTCTACGCCCGCCACTTTCCGGACAACCCGGTGCTCGCCGGCCTTTGCTTTGTCTGTGTTAATCGTGTCGCTCCCGGCGTCGTGGAAAATTATCATCCGGGTCGCGTTGAGATCGGCTCGCTCGGAGACCGCTGGCCGGAGCAGGCGCAGAGCGCCGTGGCCGCTTTTCAGTCCGCCGGGGTGAAGACTGTCCATGCCGCTTCGTTGGATGCCGCACTCTGGCGCAAGCTCTGTTGGAACGTACCCTTCAACGGCCTGGCCATCGCTGCAGGTGCCATCACCTGCGATCAAATCCTGGCCGACCCCGCTCTCAAGGCCCGCGCCAGCGTATTGATGCAGGAAGTTCAGGCCGCTGCTGCCAAGGCAGGGCACTGCATCGAAGACAGCTTTCTGGAGGGTCAGTTCGCGGTCACGGCGAAGATGGGTGCCTACCAGCCCTCCTCGCTGATCGACTACGTCGAGCAACGCCCCGTCGAGGTTGAGGCCATCTGGGGCGAGCCGCTCCGCCGCGGCGAGGCGCTCGGCCTGCCCATGCCGGAGCTGGCTATGCTTTATCGCGAAATCAAGGAAGCGGTGGAGCGTCGTTCGTAATTGGCGGGGTGTGATTTCAAGTGCGGGGTAAAATTGGTCCGTCGGAGCTGTCTTAGCCTGTTCCGCACCTTCCGCCTTCGCTTCCGGCACGAAGGGTGCCGAAGCTACGGCGGACAGAGAAAGGAGCGGACATACGTGAGCAGCTTCCTTTCCTGTCTGCCCCGCATCTATAATACCACTTTAGAAAAGATTTGAGCTTAAATGCACCACCCCGGTCGGACAAGCCGACCACCCCTCCTCGCTAAGGAGGGGAGTTTTAAAGTTCTTCCCCTGCTAAGGGGAGGTCATCCGGCAGCTGCCGGATGGGAGGGGTCAATGAAGGCGCATACCTACTCTAATTTGCTATAATTGGGCCCTAGTTGGCGTGCTCAGCGACACAAGATTCGACATTTTTCTACAAGCAGATAACCAAAAACAGACAGAAATCGGTTGTAGCCACGGGCACCCGATCGAGCCAATATCTTGAAAAGCAACGTTAATCATATGAGAAACGATCAATCAAAAATTGGGATACCCGAATCACTCATGCGCTCGCTCAAATCCGGGCAGATCATGACCTTGCTTTTTGAAAATATCCCCGGGGTCTATTATTTCTACAAAGACCGTCAAAGCCGGTTTATGGGAGGCAGCTCTGGATTCGCAC
>JAAAPI010000120.1 GCA_009908325.1 Verrucomicrobiota bacterium
GACATGTCAGTTTGCGGTCAAAATGTACCGGTAAATTGCGAATGAAAGTGTACCACCTTGGGGATGGCAAACACCCTCAAGATGGACAAACAAGAAGCGATATGCGGCCTACTGGCGCTTGGCTGGAGTCACCGGCGAATAGCGGATAAGCTGCGGATCCACCGGCGGACGGTAAAGCGTTACGCGGATTCAAAGTGTACCATTGCGCAAACCGGCTCGGAGGGGACGGAAGGGGCAAAGTGTACCATTTCGCAAACCGGGAAACCGGGGCGTCAAAGCCTTTGCGAGGAGCACGGGGAGCTGATCCGGGAGAAGTACGTGGCGGGGCTGAGTGTGGAGCGCATCCACCAGGATCTCCGGATTGGCCACGGTTTCAAAGGCTCGTACCACAGTGTTCAGCGCCGGCTGCTCAAAGGCCACGCGGATGAGGCCACTGCCGTGGCGTTTGTGCTGGGCGATCCACCAATCCCGAAGAGCCGCGGGATCAGAGGACACCTCGGCGGATTCGAGGATTGTCTCCCCGCTCATCAGGCAGAAGGCTATGGAGCGGTCGGAACGGTCAATGCACAGGTCAAGGGCGGCGGTTTTGGCTGGTCCTGTCGGCTTCATCGGGTCATCCTTTCATTTGTGTTTTGGACACGTGGCGGCGACGGCAATAGGGCCGGCTTTGTATCGGCAAAGGCGTCCTCTGAGGAGTCGTTTCGCCCGTGTTGGAAGACGGACCGGGGTCGGGTAAGCTGTCGGTCCTCGAAGGACATAACGTTCCACGACTCCCGGTCCGTCGTTCAAAATACAAGCTCGCCTTTCCCGGGCAATCCTTCCATTTTCCTCTCGTTGGCGGTTCCCCGCATGCTAGCTTTATTTGCTCCATGCGGGTAACCCCTATTTAACGTTGTGTATAAACTATGTTTAATGAAATATCGAAAAAACTCTTTGGACCTCACGGATACCAAGGAGAAAATTGGACTATGACAGTCGCTGAGCGCTTTGCCCTTGCGGGAATTCTTTCGCATAGAGAGCCGAGGATTTCGATTGAAATAGGCACACTCAACGGAGGGAGCCTGTCAATTATCTCAAAATATTCAGAGAAAGTGTATAGCATAGATCCAAATCCAGAGGTGAAGGATAACCTTCGAAAAAAGTTTGAGAATGTAGAATTTATTACAGGATTTTCGCAGAAGGTTCTGCCGAATTTGATCAATGAGTTGAATAAGAAAGAGGAAGCAGTTGGATTTGTATTAGTGGACGGAGATCACACAGAGGAAGGGGTTAGGAAGGACATAGAGGAAGTTCTTAACTACATACCCATGGGGCCATTGTGGATATTGATGCATGATTCTTTCAATCCAGATTGTCGACAAGGCATCAAGGCAGTGGATTGGGAAAGTAATAGGTATGTGCAATGGATCGATTTTGATTTTATTCCAGGCTTCCTCTCATCAATTCCAGGCTGGGAAGATCAAATGTGGTGCGGGTTTGCATTGGCCTACATGGAAGAAAAAGGAAGAGAAGGTGAACTTAAGTATGATGAGTTATTAGGTAGGCAGTTTGATCAAGTATTCCCTATCTCATCTCATGCAAAATAAGCACACAACAAATCGCTGGATGTGACGTAGATGGCTGGCGCCATCTCCGCACATCAGTTCTACGTTGGACAAAGTAAGAATGAAACCCCTACACATATTCGGAATCGTATGCGGGCTAGTATGGGCCACGATTCCTTTATTTCTGAGCGAACTGAATAGCTCTACGGGAGAAATCGTTTCTGTTTATTTTGCGGGAGCTATTACGGGCTTGGTCGTCAGCTGGTTGCTTGGCCTCCTTCTACCCGAAGAAAAGAGATTAAAGAGAATCTGCATTGGCTTTGCCTCTCTCCCTCTCGGGGCGTTTCTCTTCGGAGTCAATCTATCTGTTCTGCACGGATTGATAGAACTGCTGACAGGGATATCTTACAGAATGATCGAGTATCGTTTTGCCCCGATTGAAGTGGGTGCCAGTTATGCGATGATGAGTGTCTTTAGTTTCTTTGTGGTGGGATTAGCACCTCTTGCCATTATCTCAACATTCCGTAAGCGTCCGGCAGGCGTCCTTCTTCCCAGGGCACCGTGGAAAGGGGTAAAGTGAGGGGATGGAAAATGAGCAATTTGAATTGGTCGACCGGGGCGAGAAGCGGGACACGCGAGGACGCGTGATTCAGAAGCGGGAGGAGCGCGAGCGCATCCTGGCCGCGTACGATGAAAGCGGGCTGACGCAACGCGCGTTTGCCAAGCGCGAGGGGGTCAAGTACAGCACCCTGGTGTGGTGGCTGAAGCAGCGGCGCGAACGCAACCGGAGCGCAGAGCCGGTACGCTTCGAGGAGGTGCGGCTGGGATCGGCGTTGGAAAAACCGACCGCGTTGGAGGTGGTCCTCGCCGACGGCACGCGGGTGCGCGGCGGCGATCCGGCGATGGTGGGGCAGCTGGTGCGGATGCTCCGGGGTTGAGGGATGCTGAGCCTGCCTGCGGGAACGCGCATCTACCTTGCCGTCGAGGCGGTGGACATGCGCAAGCAGTTCGACGGCCTCTGGGCGGTGGCGCGCGAAAAGCTCCGGGAGGACCCGCGCGCGGGCGCGTTCTTCGTCTTCACCAACAAGCGGCGCAACCGGGTGAAAATCCTCTACTTTGACGGAACCGGCCCGTGGGTCTTCGCCAAACGGCTGGAAAAGGGCCGCTTCAGCTGGCCCGTCGGCAGCGATGACCAGCGTCTGTCGCTGAGTCCGGAGGCGCTGACGATGCTGCTGGCGGGAATCGATCTGAAGGACGGCCATCGAAAAGGCTGGTACGAGCGATGAAAACACTTGCCATCGCTGTCATGATTAATTGGATACGGCGACGATGCCGCCCGTGGAGGCAGTCGAGGCCGAGAACGCGCAGTTGCGCATGGAGAACACGGTGCTGCGCGAACAGGTGGCCTGGCTGCGCAGGAAGCTTTTCGGCGGCGGGCAAGGCGAGCGGATCGACGACACCCAGTTGAAGCTCAAGCTCGAGGAGATGGAAGCCCGGCTCGAGGAGCAAAAGACCCGGAAGGTCAGCTACGAACGCAAGGTGGGTCGGGCGAAAAAGAACGAGCCGCCGAAGGAACGCTTCAAGGATCTGCCGGTGCGGGAAACGGTCGTCATCGAACCCGACGAGGTGAAGGCCGATCCGGATCTGTACGAGCGCATTGGCGAAGAGACGACCTTTGAAGTGGATATCACTCCACCGAAGTTGTTCAAGCGCGAGATCGTACGGCCCAAGTACCGCTTCAAGCCGGAGCGGGAACGTCCCCCGGTGATCGCCCCGGCGCCGCCGCGCCCGGTGGAGGGCGGATACGCCTCGGCCGGACTGCTGGCCTGGGTGGTCCTCTCGAAGTACATGGACCACCTTCCGCTTTACCGGCAGGAGAAGATGTCCCCGCGCTGGGGCGCTTATCTCTCCCGCAAGACGATGGCCGACTGGGTGGAAACGGTGGCCGAATGGCTCAAGCCGATCTACAATTACATGCGACGCTCGCTTCTGGCCGGCGATTACATCCAGGCGGATGAGACGCCCGTCCGCTACCAGGATCCCGATACGAAAAAGGGCAAAAGCGGCGAGGGCTGGATGTGGCTCATCAGCAGACCCGGCGGAGACGTCGTCTTTGACTGGCGCCTCTCGCGCCGCCACGGCGAGCTCACGAGCCTGCTCGACGGTTATACCGGCCTGCTGCAATCCGACGGCTACGGGGCCTACGACCGGTATGACCGCGGCAACGATGTCACCTGGATCGGCTGCTGGGCGCATGCGCGGCGCAAGTTTTACGACGCCCTCGACAACCATCCCCGGGAAGCCGGTCGGGTCCTCGCCTTGATCGCACGGCTTTACGCTTTCGAAAAGCGCTACCGCGAGGAGGCCCTTGACGCCCCGACCCGGCAACGGCGACGCGTGAGCGAACAGCGTCGTATCCTCAAATGGCTACATGTGGTGATCCGCATCTGCTCCCGACGCGCCCTGCCCAAATCCGGTCTCGGCAAAGCCTGCGCCTACGCCCTGGCCCACTGGAAACCCCTTTGCGCCTATCTCGACCACGGCAACGTCGAAATCGACAACAATCTCGTTGAAAACGCCATCCGCCCCAGCGCCCTCGGCAAAAAGAACTGGCTCTTCATCGGCAGTCCCCAGGCCGGCGAGCGCTCCGCGATTATCTACTCCCTGGCCATCTCCTGCCAGCGCCACGGCATCGACCCCCACGCCTACCTCGCCGATGTCCTCGCAAGGGTTCCGCGCATGACCAATCAGCAAGACTTCGCCCCCCTCGCTCCCTCCCATTGGAAGACCCTGCGCTGATGAGTCGGTTGGTAACCATCCGACTTCAAAGGCAGAGTCCCTTCGTCCCTCAATGGTTACCAGCCTAATCCGCATCCGACGCTGTCAAGAGGGTCGCTGAGCGGACGCTTACGTTAAAACCGATCCAAATGCAGCCAAAGCGAAGTCATCATTAATCAGCTCAGGGATAGGCCGTTCATACAAAGTCGGTACTGCCGTTATCTCAATATCTTTTATGTCACCCAACTCTGGCTCCTCACTTTGGGCCAATGAGGCAAAAAACAGAATTTAAAATTCGATCAAAACACTCCTAAGGAAATATCCACTTCTATTATTTATTGATGTATTTACAATTTGGTAAAAATTATAGGAATATTCAATATCCCCCTTTGTTATTCTTAAAATGTGTGAGGGTTCCTGATGTGGACTTCCTGCAATTATTGCCACTTTATCAAATGGCATTCCGGGGGCTATACCTTCAATAAATTGCCAATCAACCCCTTCGTTATTATCCTCTTCCAAAACTTCTCGTACTACCACAGGAGCGCCGATTAATATTTTTGATGGTTTATTCTCTGTATAAAATACTGCCAACTCAGACCCCCAAAAGGACACATACTGATCATCGCTGACCAAATATTTTCCAGACGGATTCCCCAATTCTCTGAGGATTTGTGAATCCCCGCTTCGAAGTTTTTCAATCCAATTATCTGGACCAAAAGATAGCTTCAGCTCGATCTTCGTGCGAGCTAGTTCTAAGTTGCAGTCTCCACCCGAACCATCTACTTGAAGGAGGGGCGCGATGATACATCCCAGAATAAGTAAATATGCGACTTTAGTATTATTCATTTCGATATTTAATTGGATTATCGTAATTAGGATCCCGAATAGGCCCTGGGTTCATTAATTTCTCCTGCGCTGGACTCCAGTTTTGAATATTGTCCTTCTTTATCTCTATTGATTTCGTCCGTCGAATAAAAGTCTTATTCCGAGAAATCCTCTCTCTTATCCAACTCCCTTTTCCATTTCTTGGTAATCTTAAAACCTTGGTATCGTAAACCTTTTCTACATTTACGACTTCAATCGTTGTAATGGTACGCTCATACTCGTCCCAAGCAGTTAGAACTAACCCAATTGCGTCAGATTTAATCTTATCACCAGTAAATCGCCACTCACCCTCAATATCCCATGAGTAAAGCACTTCTTCCGATTCGTCAACTTGCCCTAAATATAATCGTGTGTCTTCTCTGATTTCTTCCCAGTTTTCCCCTTGGGCCATCCGTTTCTTCGCTAAGTTCAAGACCTTAACCAAAGCAGCTGAGTAGGCCCCATTTGCGAACTTGCCGCCACCGATCTCGGAAACAGTTCCCCCTACAACCGTCATGGCGACCAATTGCCCTTCAAAACTTCCAAAAAGTTGAGAACCAGCAACATCGGGCATCATCATTGCCGATCCAACCAAGCTTGAAGTAAAGGTGGCAAGAAAAGAAGCGCCAAAGTCCCCTCCCGTTGATTCCGCAAGGCCTCCCTGGGCAGCCCCATGCGTTAAATGACGGGCCACCTCAATATTCCAATTGATATCCACTTTACCTTGGTCAATTGCTGTAGCTAATTTACTGTTTATCCTGCCGTTAGAGGCGTACTCCCCGCCATACATTTTGTTGAAGTGATTCCCCACCTGATAGGTAATCACCGTGGCTACGGCGGCAATCAAGCCGCTTTTAAAAGCCTGTCGGGGGTTCGCCCCCATCAGCAGGGCATCAGCGAATCCCGCAACAAACATAATCGCTGCAGCGGTAACTATATGCATACCCTCGCTAACGACAAAGGCCATTGCGAATAGAGAGAAAACGGGGACATACCCGCTCGGATCGGCGTAGCTGACGGGGTTGTTGAGGACGTAGCTGTAGCGGTTGTAATTCTGGAGGTTTTCGGGGGTCTGCACGACGGGATCGGCGCTGAGCATGCGCCCGAGGAGAGGATCGTAGAGGCGGCCGTTCATGTGCACGAGGCCGAGTTCGTCCATCATCTCGTGCCCGGTGTAACCCC
>JAAAPI010000195.1 GCA_009908325.1 Verrucomicrobiota bacterium
TCGTGTCCCGATTCGTGAAAAATCCAGCAGGCTTCGGCTGATTTGACCGTTTTGCAGGGCGATACGGTCCGATTCCGGATGAGACTCGGCAACCGAGCCCTCAGAGTAACGGAAGGCGTATTTACCCGGACTGGTTTCGGCGAACAGACTGCCGAGCTTTAGTTTGGCTGGGAAGGTCTCAACGATCCGAGTCGTCTCTGTGGTGGATGGTGGGAAGTTGATATTGAGAACCTTCCCCCGGTAAGTATTGGCATCCGCGAGCGTATCGCGGGCGATTTCGGCGGCGTGGTTCGAGGCCGTTTCGAGCGAGTCGGTGAAATCGCCTTCGGTTTTGCCCCGATTCTTGCTCACGCTTTCAAACAACGGCCCGGGGACACATTGGCTGAGGGCGACTGCCGGGACGCCCCAGAGCGCACCCTCGACGGCGCCAGCCACGGTGCCGGAGCTCAGAATGAGCATCTCGGTGGTGTTGAAGCCGATGTTGATGCCAGAAAGAACGATGTCGGGTTTTTCGGGAAGCAGGTTGCCGAGGGCTATATTAACGCAATCCGACGGGGTGCCACTGATAGCCCAAGCTTCTACCCCGTCCGGGAAGTAGGATGAACTGCGGATCACTTCGATTTCGCCATGACGTGTCATGGAGCGCCCGGTCCAGCTTTGCTCAAAGGCGGGAGCCGCTACGGAGACCCGAAAGTGCGGGAGTATTGCATCCACCAACCGGTGGAGGAAGGCGGACTCGATTCCGTCGTCGTTGGTGACCAGGGCGTGAGGTTTCATTGTAAAAGTCGGATCGTGGTAAAAATGTGCGAACCGGTTATGACGAGTTTTTGGTTTACGTGGCGTACTCGCTTGCGAGCGCCTGTGGTGTTGTTGGACGGATGGGTAGCTGACTCTGACAGGGCGCTCGCAAGCGAGCACGCCACGTGGATTCCCCAGACTACACGGCGGAGGGTCGTTTTAATACTTCGGCGGGCGCTTCGGTGATTCGCTGCCGCAGATCGGCCGGTAGTTCGGCGGACTGCAGTGCTCCTGTTTCGTTGAGTTGGGCCAGTATCGTCGTCATGTGTCCCTTGCCAGCCTGCGTGCGGCTGCCGTCCTCGTTGCGACGGAATATCCGGAACTGGTAGTCGATGGCCCGGTCCTTGACCGCTTTGACGGCGAGATGGATATCAATGGTATCGCCAAAACGCAACGGTGCGGAAAATTTGCACTCGGCGCGCGCCCGCGGCCAGCCCACCAGCTCACCGGGTTTTGTGCGGATGAGGTCGACGCCAGCCGCCTCAAAGAAATCGCGCTCAGCCGTTTCCATATACTTGAAAAAGTTGGAAAAGTGGACGAGCCCGGCCATATCGGTCTCGGAAAATTCAATCCGCCGCGTGGAGGTGTGTTCGTAAAGCATGACCGTTACTAGTAACACG
The DNA here is from genome assembly GCA_009908325.1 of Verrucomicrobiota bacterium. Taxonomy (GTDB): domain Bacteria; phylum Verrucomicrobiota; class Verrucomicrobiia; order Opitutales; family Coraliomargaritaceae; genus Thalassobacterium. Next base: position 1,419 of record JAAAPI010000195.1, read on the forward strand.
CCACCGATGAATGGCAATTCCAGTCGATAAATTATAGGGCGGGGCGGCGCTGGTCGTATCGACGCGGAAGTACCTTGGGCGGTCGCTCGCCGATCTCCCTCCCTCTTCGCCCCACGAGCTGTGGCGAAGAGGTAGCACTGACTCGGTTAGACCTTTTCTTTCACGATCTCGCGGACCTTATTCATGTCTGACGCGAAGACGCGGATGCCTTGCGCCAGTTTTTCGGTGGCCATGGCATCTTCGTTGAGAAGCCAGCGGAATGATTTTTCGGAAACTTCCAGGCGTTCAATATCCGAACTTTGCGCGGCATCTGCGTCGAGCTTGCGCTCAATAGGTTCGTTCATCCCCTGGAGTTCTTCGAGAAGTGCGGGACTAATGGTGAGCAGGTCGCAACCGGCCAGTTCAAGGATCTCGCCGCTGTTGCGGAAACTGGCTCCCATGACCTCTGTCTTGTAGCCAAATTTCTTATAGTAATTAAAGATCTCTTTCACGCTCGCTACGCCGGGGTCGTTCTCGCGGCCATAGGTTTCGTCGGTATTTGCCTTATACCAATCGAGGATCCGCCCCACGAAGGGGGAAATGAGCTGGGCACCAACCTCGGCGCAGGCCGCCGCCTGAACCAGGGAGAAAAGAAGCGTCATGTTACAACGGATGCCTTCTTTCTGCAGCACCTCAGCGGCTTGGATCCCCTCCCAGGTCGAAGCCAATTTAATCAGCACGCGCTCGCGGGAGATGCCAGCGGCCTCGTAGAGAGCGATCAGTTCACGGGCTTTGGCCACAGACGCCTCGGCATCGAAGGAGAGACGAGCGTCGACTTCGGTGGAAACACGGCCCGGCACGATTTCCAGTATCTTCAGACCGAACCCGACGAGAAGGTGGTCGATGACCAGGTCAATCCGTTCGTCACCGCTGGCCGAAGATTCGCCAGCAGATTCAATCGCGTCGACCAGCACGCCGGCGTATTCCGGCTTTTGCAGCGCTTTAAGGATCAACGACGGATTCGTCGTTGCATCCTGCGGCGCGTAGGCCGACAGTGTCTCGAAGTCGCCCGTATCGGCGACGACGGTTGTCATTTCTTTGAGGGATTCGAGTGTGTTGGACATATAGCGAACGTTGAAGGCTGTTTCAGTCGGCAGCAACGACGTTTTGGGAATTTTTTATGAATTTGCTTCATGACGAAACGCGGCGATCATAAATAAGATCCAACCCACGATGAAAAGCAATCCTCCCAACGGGGTGATCGGGCCGAGCCAGCGGGGGCCGTCCAGAGCCAGCCAGTAGAGCGAACCGGAAAAAAGGGGGATACCGATAGAGAAGGAAAATGCAGCCGCATCGACAAGGCCCCCTTTGAAGCGGAGTGCCACGATGACCAAAATCGCCAAGGCGTGCCACATCTGGTAGTCGACCGCCGTTTCCCAAACTGCTTTGGTTCCCAACTCGACCAGTCGCGCATCCAGAGCATGAGCGCCGAAGGCTCCAAGCACAACGGCCGCCAGGCCATAAGCACCAGCGATAAGTAAGAAGGCAGTGGGTATCTTCATCGTCTTGAAAAAACGGAAATGGGGCCGATCTGCAAATTCCAAACTCTTGATTAAATACTTGCTTTATTTGAAGCCGAATTTATACACTTCCGTCATTATGATAGCAAAATTTACTAAAGCTCCCGCAGTCATCCTTTCATTTCTTACTGTGGCGATTCTGCACCTACCGCTACACGCAGATACGGACGACGAGCGCATGGCGCGGATGGAAGCCCGGTTGCTCGAACTGGAAAAGCGTCTGGCCGAAGCCGAGCGGGATACGAAAGAGGTCAAAGTATTGGCCTCGAGCAGTGCGGCCGCAGCAAATTCGGGGGGTAACAACGCCTCGATTCTCGGAAACACGGCGACATTTGACATCCTGGCCGGCAGTGCCTGGCGCAACCTCCGCTGGACGCAGGAAGAACAGTGGGAAGGTATCAAACGGGGTGTCACCGAGGAAAAGGTCATTGAGCTATTGGGTTACCCGCCGCGCTCACTGGACTCGCTAAAACCCCGGATCGACAAAGTATACTGGTATGAAACCAGCCTCCGCGACAAGTCCAGCGGCATGAGTGGCAAAATCTCTTTCAAAAAGGGGCGTGTTGTTTCATTCAAGAGACCAGACTTCGACAAGCTATCATCGACGCAGCGCCAGTCTGGTGCAGCGGCTGGAAGACAAAGGCTTCCGTAACTGTAAAAACCCGGATAGTCGATTCATCAAATTTGCTTATTGACAAATAGACGAAAATCCTGCTATTCACCTATCTCTTAAGTGCAAAATCATCTACTTTGCGCTTAAAACAAACAAAACAAACAAAACAAAACGAACACTATGAAAAACAAAATTGCTATCGCATCTGCCTTTCTGGCAGCTTCGAGCTTTTCGACTGCGGAGATCGTCGTGAACGATTTCCTCAGCTTCGAGGGCTTTGTGGATATGTCCTATACGCATTCAGATACTGACTCTGACGTCGCTGCCCTCGATGGAAGCGACAACAGCTTCTCTATCGATCAAGTAGAAATTAGCTGGCTATTCGATTTCGATCCGGTTACCGCTCAGATCGACTTAGAACACGAAGAAGGTCGTGCAATCGACAACGATTCTGGCACAGCAGTTGAGCAGGCATTCGCGACATACCACCTCGACGGCGGTAGCGCGATCACTGCTGGACGCTATGCCTCCATGCTGGGGTTCGAAGCTTTTGAGCCAACCGGACTGTATCAATACTCCTTTGCCTACGATATGGGCTTTGGCGATTTGATTGGAACGCCCGGCTACGTGGATGGTGTGAAATACACTTACGAATCAGATGATAGCTTCTTTGGTATCTCTGTTCATGATACTACCTTCAACAGCGACGAAGGGCGTCTCGGTGGGTCAGGCAATAGCACATATGGTATTGAAGCCGCAGGCTCAATGATTCTGGGTGATGGACTCAACTGGTTCGTTGGCGGTGCTTACGAAGATGGTGATGCTGCAATCGATTCAGACGCTTACGTTTTCAATACCTATCTCACTTACGAAACCGGTGCTTGGGTCTTTGCTGGTGAATTGATCTATGGTGAATATGAAGCCGGTCAAGCGCTTGTCGACGGAGGTTTTGGGACAGGTGAAGAAGAAGTTTTGCAAGCACTTCTCATGGCAAACTTCGCTTACAGCGATGCCGCTTCGATCACCGGTCGTATCAGCTACTCCGACCACGAGTTGGATGATGCTGGCAGCACTGAAGCAGATTTTGCCAAGTTTACGCTCGCTCACGGCTATGCGTTCACTGACAATCTCTTTTTGGTGAACGAAATCAGCTACGTCGATGGCGATGTCAATGGTGGTGATTACGAAAACCTTCTGGGTGCCGTTGAGTTGATCTTCTCCTTCTAATTGGGCCGGAGATCTGATTAGCAACTAAAGAAACAAAATTTACAAGGCCCTTCGGCGGAAGTCGAAGGGCCTTTTTTTGTGTAGTGACAAGCTCAAAAGGATTCTTAAAATCTTTCACGATTACCTTCGGAAGCGAATTAGTCCCAATGCCGAACGAAACAAACCCAAACGAAAAGACCCTTCTTGACTGGGCGGTCCGCCTCTGTCCGGATTCGCCGCGTAAGCGGGTCAAGGAATGGATTGTGGCCGGGCGGTTTTGCCTCGATGGTCAGGTAAGCACAAAAGCGGGCCTGCGCATGGAGAACCCGGGAGAACGGCTCACCTTGGGAACACCCGAAACATCGGCGCCTGCTTGGGGGCACCGCAAGCGTATCCACCCAAAACTCGTTCTGGTTTATCTGGATGCCGACCTTGCCATTGTGGATAAAGAAGCGGGCTTGCTCTCCGTGCCCACGGAGAACCAGGCAAAAATCTCTGCCATTGAGGTGCTGGCCAACTATTTGAACGACCGGCGGGGCGAGGCCCGGCGCCGTGCCTACTTTGGCACGGCGGATCCCGTCAAACCGCTCCCTGTTCATCGGCTGGATCAATACACAAGCGGACTCCTTTGTATCGCCTTTAATGACGAGGCACGACAGAAACTGATCGCGCAGTTGCGTAGCCATGATTTTTTACGCGAATACATCGCCTATGCGGATGGCGATGCGCCTGCGGACAAAGGTGTTTGGCGGGATCATCTGCAGTTAGACGGCGATGGCTTTCAGCAACAACTGCGCCCGACCCCTGGTCCCAGGACGACCGAGGCGGTCACCCACTACTCTGTTGAGGAAATTTACGCCCGGCACCACGTAACAAAATTGCGCATCCGGCTGGAAACAGGGCTCAAGCACCAGATACGTATTCAAGCGGCAGCGCACGGACTTCCTCTCATAGGCGACCGCATCTACCACCCGGACACTCAAAAAGCGGTCGCCAAGCAAGGGGCGAAACTACCCTACGGATTTAAGCGACAGGCACTGCACGCCGCCTCGATTGGGATACATCACCCGAAGAGTGGCGAAAAACTGAAATTCCAATCCAAAATACCCGGCGACATGCAGGCGCTGGAAGACCGGTTGCGGCTTTAGGGTGATTTCGGTTTATTCTTTTCCGATAAAACGTAGGGGCTTCATTTATGAAGCCCGCAGCGGACAGGGGAATGTCCGTCGATCCAGCCCCCCCTCCCCGGGCTCAGCGGGCTTCATTTATGAAGTCCCTACGAAACGATGCGATCAGATCCGAAAGGAAGCGTGAAAATCGGATTCTGGCATCGCCACGTTTTCGCTTGAATTTCCGCTGAGTCTCCCGCATGGTTGCGAGCTTTTTCCAATTCCATGGGCTTTCCTTTTTTATGAGCACACTCCTTATCAGTCTATTAACTCTCGTCCTATTGTTGATTTCGGTCTTCGTCGTCATGATCGTGTTGATGCAGCGCACCAGCCAAAGCGGAGGCATGGGTGCCGCGCT
>JAAAPI010000373.1 GCA_009908325.1 Verrucomicrobiota bacterium
GGTGTGAACCGCCCCGGGTTTACCGGAGGGTGATTTGTTCATATTTCAGGCGACCATATCGAGTGTGTTCAGGTTTGCATAGAACGCCTCCTCTGCTTCTGCGGGTGGGATGTAGCCGATGGGGCCGAGCAGCCGGCGATTGTTATACCAATCGACCCATTTCAGGGTCTCCCATTCGACCTCGCGCATGGATTTCCACGGGCCGATCTGGTTGATGAGCTCGGTTTTGAACAGGCCGATGACACATTCAGCAAGAGCATTGTCATAGGAGTCGCCCACGGTTCCGACGGACGGGTCTATGCCGACTTCGATGAGCCGTTCAGTATATTTGATCGACAGATATTGTGATCCGCGATCCGAGTGGTGGATTAGCACCTTGTTATCAGGCGTTTTTCTTTGCCATATCGCTTGCTCCAGGGCGTCGAGGACGAACTGGGCCGCCATTGATGTCGAGACCCGCCAGCCGACAATGCGGCGCGCGAAGACATCAATCACGAATGCCACATACACTGTTCCCGACCAGGTCTGCACATAGGTGAAGTCGGACACCCAAAGCTGGTTCGGCCGATCAGCTTTGAATTGGCGGTTCACTTTGTCGTCGGGGCACGGCTGCGAGGTGTCCGGATTGGTGGTGACAACCTTTTTGCCTCGAAGCACTCCCTTCAGGCCCAAACGACGCATCAACCGTTCCACCGTGCATCGAGCAACCTCCTCATTGTCTCTGAGCAAGACGTGCCAGATCTTCCGTGCCCCATAGAGCTTGCGGTTGTCCTTCCAGGCGGCATCGATCTTGATGCAGAGATCAGCGTCAGATTTCGCCCGCACTGACGCCCGATCAGGATCACGCGCGATGGCGCGCCGCTCATAATAGGTGGATGGGGCGATTTGCAGCATTCTGCACATCGGCTCGACCCCATACACCCCACGGTGTGCCTCAATAAAAGCAATCACTTGCGAAACGGGCGGTCGAGCTCCGCCTGCGCAAAATACGCCGACGCTTTCTTCAGGATCTCATTGGCCTGACGCAGCTCCCGGTTCTCGCGTTCAAGCTCTTTGATCCGAGCCTTCTCAGCACTGGTCGGTCCCGGCCGCTCGCCACCATCACGTTGGGCTTGACGAACCCACTCGCGAAGACTGTCTGGCGAACAGCCCAATTTGCTTGCAATCGCAGCATGCGCTGCTGCGTCACTTCGATATTCGTCACGATGCTCCGCGACAAGCCGCACCGCGCGCTCGCGGAACTCAGGTGAATACGGCTTTGAGGTCTTCTTGCGTTTCTGTTCCATAACGGGCAATCCTCCGAGAGTTTTGCCCTCCGGTAAACCCGGGGCGGTTCATTGTGCCCGCCTCTGGGCAATCATCGAAACCGGATATGATGGTTCCGTGGCACCACCCACGGGAAAGAAAGAAAAAATTCCGCTGTCGGCGTACAGAGTGGGCCAGCATCGGCGCGTGCCCGGTGACAATTATCCGATACAAACAGCACTTGATGTTGCCCAACTGTTGACGTGGATCACCACCAATCAGCGATCGGTCGAAATGCAGTTGGAAGGCACCGAGGCCATCCCGCGCCTGATGAAAGAATTGATCAAGTTCGCCAAGACAAGGAAATCGGCATGAGCACATTTGACAGCACGAAACTCCCCTTGCCGCAGGTTCTTGCCGATATCAATTCTGGCACCATACAGTTGCCCGATTTTCAGCGTGGCTGGGTCTGGGATGATGAACACGTCAAGTCGCTCTTGGTGAGCATTTCCCGATCTTTCCCTGTAGGCGCTGTCATGATGCTCGACACGGGCGGTGATGTCCGGTTTCAGGTGCGGCCGGTGGAGAATGTCGATTTCGCGGGTGCGATCCCTGGGCCAGAGAAGCTGATCCTTGATGGCCAACAGCGGCTGACCTCGCTGACACAGGTTTTGTCGCTCAGCAAGGCGGTCAAAACGTTCAATGAGAAGGGCCGAGAGATCAACCGGCACTACTATATTGATATCGCCATGGCCCTGGAGGTCGACCGCCTCGAAGACGCGTTCATTTCGATCCCTGAAGACAAGAAGATAAAAACGAACTTCGACCGGGATGTTGTGCTCGATCTGTCGACCCGTGAGCTCGAGATCGACAACTTCCACTTCCCGTGCTCGGAAATTCTGTCTTCCAGCCCATGGGAATATGCGCTGATCCAGCGGTGCCCAGATCGAATTCAGGATTTCATGAAGTTCCGTGAAAGAGTGATCGACGCGTTCAAGGATTACCAGCTACCCGCGATCACACTCGGGAAGGCCACTTCGAAAGAGGCGGTCTGCCTCGTCTTCGAGAAGGTGAATACCGGGGGCGTGCCCCTGTCGGTGTTCGAACTCATGACCGCGACCTTTGCCGCGGACGGCTTCAATCTCCGCGATGATTGGTATGGCAGCACGCAGCGCGAGGTCGGGGGTCGGTATCAACGTCTGAGCGAGGAGTCGATCCTGAAGGGCATCGAACCTGCGGATTTTCTCCAGGCGATATCGATCCTGCAAAGCTCGGAGCGCCGGAAAGCCGACATCGCAGCCGGAAAAAAGGGCAAGATGATCTCGGCGGTGAGTGCCAAGCGGGTCACCGTTCTGTCGCTGGACCTCGCTGATTATGAGAAGTTTGCGCCGCAGGTCGAAGCGGGCTTCATGCTGGCCGCCAAGTTCATGCGGAAGGAGTGCTTTTTCGACGGGCGCGAGCTTCCGTATCGAACGCAGCTTGTGCCCCTCGCCGCGGTCCTGTCGCAGCTGAAGGAACGTTGGCTCGAACCCAAGGTTCATGACCGGCTTGCCCGCTGGTTTTGGTGCGGCGTTTTGGGAGAGCTGTACGGCGGTGCGGTCGAAACACGGATTGCGAACGACTTCGAGGAACTCATGGCGTGGCTGGTGAGCGACCTCGACGATGAAGCCTACGAGGCGCAAAATGGGTTTCCCCGCACGATCAGCGAGGCTGCGTTTCAGGAAAGCCGCCTCGACACTCTGCGATCTCGCAACAGCGCGGCTTACAAGGGCTTAAACACGCTCGTCCTTCGTGAAGGTGCGCGCGACTTCTTCTGGAAGGCGACGATCAAGGAACTGGATGACGAGGACATCGCCCTCGACATTCACCACATCTTCCCGAGGGCGTGGTGTGACGCCAAGGGCATCAAGGCAAACATCTACAACGCCATCGTCAACAAGACCCCTATTTCCTACAAGGCAAACCGCATGATAGGTCGAAAGGCCCCGTCGGAATACCTTGCGGGCCTGCAGAAGCACAAGCAGGTCAAGCTGGACGATGCGGCGATGAACAAGATCCTGATGTCGCACCGCATTCCGGCGGACTTGCTGCGTCAGGACAATTTCCAGTCCTTCTACGCGGGCCGAAAAGCGGAACTGTTGAGGCTGGTCGAGCGAGCCATGGGAAAACCCGCCCAACTTGACCAGACTGGCTTGAGCGGACGAGTGGAGCAGACTTCATGAACACCGCCCCCATCGTCTCCAAGGTCTGGAGTTTCTGCACGACGCTGCGCGACGACGGCGTCGGGTACGGCGACTACCTTGAACAACTGACCTACCTGATCTTCCTCAAGATGGCCGATGAATACGCCAAGCCCCCTTACAAGCGCGATGTGGGCATTCCCGAGGGGTTTGACTGGACCAGCCTGACCTCGCGCCGCGGGGCCGAATTGGAAGCGCATTATGTCACCCTGTTGCGCAGGCTTGGTGAGCAAACCGGGATGCTCGGCCAGATATTCACCAAGGCGCAGAACAAGATCACCGACCCGGCCAAGCTCTTCCGCCTGATCGACATGGTGGACAGCACGAAATGGGTGATGCTGGACTTTGATGTGAAGGGCGACATCTACGAAGGGCTGCTCGAACGGAACGCCGAGGACACAAAATCAGGCGCGGGTCAGTATTTCACCCCACGCCCCCTGATCCGCGCGATGGTGGAGTGTATCCGCCCCGAACCCGGCAAGACGATTGCAGACCCGGCTTGCGGAACCGGCGGTTTTTTCCTCGCCGCGCATGACTTCCTGACGGACACGGACAACCGGGCGCTCGACAAGGACCAGAAGGCGTTCCTGAAACATTCGACCTTCTTCGGCAACGAGATCGTCGCTGGAACGCGGCGGCTGTGCCTGATGAACATGTTCCTTCACGGGATCGGGGAGATGACCGGCGACACGTTGGTATCCTCCGCCGACGCCCTGATATCGCCGCCGTCCGAGACATTCGACTACGTTCTGGCCAACCCGCCATTCGGAAAAAAGAGCTCGATGAGCTTCACCAATGCGGAAGGCGAACAAGAAACCGACGAGCTGACCTATAACCGTCAGGATTTCTGGGCGACCACATCGAACAAGCAGTTGAATTTCGTCCAGCACATCCGGACCATGCTGAAGACGACGGGGCGCGCCGCGGTGGTCGTGCCCGACAACGTCTTGTTCGAGGGGGGCGCGGGCGAGACGATCCGCCGGAAGCTTTTGCAGACCACCGACCTGCATACGATCCTGCGCCTGCCGACCGGCATTTTCTACGCGCAAGGCGTGAAAGCGAACGTGATGTTCTTCGACAACCGGCCGGCCAGCCCGGACCCGCAGACCTCGAAGGTGTGGTACTATGATTATCGCACCAACGTGCATCATACGCTGAAGCAAAAGCCCCTGACATACGCTCATCTTCGGGATTTTGTCGACTGCTATAATCCCGGGAACCGGCATGATCGCGAACCGACCTGGAGCGAGGATACCCCGGACGGTCGCTGGCGCGCATTTGACCGGGAAGACTTGCTGGCACGTGACAAGGCGAGCCTGGATCTTTTCTGGCTGCGTGATGCGTCCATGACGAACCTCGAAGAACTCCCTGAACCCGAGCTCCTCGCCGGTGAGATTATTGAAAGCCTGCGGTCGGCGATGCTGAATTTCGAATCCGTGGAGGAGGACTTGTCCTCGTAGGGTGACCATTCCCCTCCTGTTATCGATTATCGGCCGGCCCTCCTTGAAGTTAAATGAACGTAAACCTCGGTGGGGGATTCAGTCTTTTCTCGCATAAATTCAGAACGGAGGAGAGTACGTCGAAATGTATGACTTCAAGACAATGTCAGCGGGTGACCCGCTCCTCGAAACATCCCCGATAATGCGAAGCATCGACTTCCTTGCAGCGCAGTTCGAGGAAAACCCCAAGGGGATTCCGCTGACAAAGACGAAGGCCCTTCGACGTGCTCTCGTGGCGGACGCCATTTCAAGTATTCAATGGCCGGACTGGACCGAGAGCGAAATCTACAACGGGTTCATGCCCATAAAAATCGCCGATGAGTATCATTTCCAACCCTTCTGCGAACTGCGCCAAATCATGTGGGAGATGGGGCTGTTTCGTCACTACAAGGGTCATCTGCGGCTTGCGCGAGCCGGGAGAGACCTCTTTGAAAACCGCTTCAAAAGCTTTGACGCAATCACTCGGAACATGGTCTTTGAAAATGATCATTTTGAGTATCACCGGCTAAATAGAGGAATAGCCGGGACATGGGATATCTGGCTGAACGTCATTGACATGGAAGCGCAGTCCGGAGTGTCCGGAAAGGAGCTGACAGAGGTTCTTTACGGGCCCGATCCGACCGGAAATACCTTTGATCCGCGTACAAGCGCGCTTTACGACGGGGTTTTGAAACCGTTGGTTTGGGCCGGCTTGCTCCAAGAAAACCGAGACCTCGGAAGAAAACTTACGGAGCGAGTATATACCACGACGCCGCTTTGGCATCGTTATCTGAAACTGGACGTTAAGAAACCGCGTTTGCATGTGGTACATTGAGCGTTTTACACATCTTTCCCCACAGCGATTATCCGCGCCGCGCTCAGAATGACTGGTCTGCCCATACGCAATCCCGATCCGGCGCCGAGAGAAACGCTGTTCTCTTACCTGGCCCGTCTCGCGGCCACCTGGCAGACGACTGCACCCGGTCTCGCCTACGATATGGGGGCCCCTTTCAAGGCGCTCCTTCAGCAGGATCAAACCGCCCTCAGCGCGTTCGCCGACTGGGCAGGACTTGACGCAGACGCCATGGCTGACCTCATGTCCTGGACCGGCATGCGGGTCGGTAACGTGCGGATGCGATTTCGAGATGAGCTCTATGTATCGAGGGCGCTTCGCAATCCGGTTATGCGCGGGTGTCCGGTCTGCTTGCGCGAAGACGGGACCGACGCGGCTGGCCCCGCTTCGTCAAGCATGGTGATGCGCGGGCACTGGCAAATGCGAGAGGTGAACCTCTGCATCAAGCATGGCCATCCTCTTGTCCCGCTCTGGGACACCCGCAACCCCCAAGCGC
>JAAAPI010000338.1 GCA_009908325.1 Verrucomicrobiota bacterium
TTCCGGCGCATCCGGTTCGTCCATTTTATTGGCGCAAATCAGCTCGGGCTTGCGAACCAGGCCGGGCATGTAGAGCTTCAGTTCATTCTTCAGCACTTTATAATCGGCGAGGGGATCCCTTCCGTCCGTGCCCTGCATATCGAGCATGATGAGTAGCACCTTACAGCGCTCGACGTGTTTCAGAAATCGGTGGCCAAGGCCGCGGTTTTCACTCGCCCCTTCGATCAGGCCCGGAATATCCGCTAAGGTGATGCGCTCATATTGCTCCGGATATTCCAGCACGCCCACGGTTGGAAAAATTGTGGTGAAGGGATAAGCTCCGGTCTTCGGGTGCGCATTCGTCAACATGTTGAGCAGAGTCGATTTACCGGCGTTGGGGAATCCGATAAGACCGACGTCGGCGATCGTCTTTATGACTAACCGAAAATCACCCGTCTCCCCGGGCTTGCCCAGCGTAAATTGGCGCGGGGCCTGATTGGTGGAGGACTTAAACTGGGCGTTGCCCTTCCCGCCTTCGCCCCCTTCGAGCAGGAGCACTTTATCGCCATGCTCCAGCACCTCGGCGATCGGGTCGCCCGAATCGCGGTCCACCACGATCGTGCCGACCGGCAGTCGAAGCGTAATCGAGTCTCCGTTGGCCCCGTGCTGATCACTCCCCCGCCCCGGTTCGCCGTTTTTTGCCTTCCAGCCGGGCTTGTAATGATAGTCCGTCAAATCCGCCACATTCGTATCACCCACGATATAGACGTCGCCACCACGACCGCCGTCACCACCGTCCGGACCACCTTTGGGTTCATACTTTGCACGGCGGAAGCTAAAACAGCCATCGCCGCCTTTGCCCGCACGAAAACTGACCTTTACCTCGTCATAAAACATAGGCCTTTTTCAGATGACTTCCCTTCCTTTGCAAATGTATTCAGCCGACGCGCTCACAACGCACGCTCGACCGCCTCACGGATAACCGACGAACTTAAATTCTGCGGCAGCACCATGACGTCTCCGTCCGGAGCATAGAGCAGATAGAGCGGCACACCGGAACGACCAAATGCTTCCAACGTGTCCGTGATCTCCGGATCGTAGCGGGTCCAGTCCGCCGTCAGCGCCACGATCCCGTAATCTTCGAAAAGCTCAGCCGTCGCCTCAGTGCGGAGCGCCACTTTCTTGTTTACCTGGCAAATCAGGCACCAGGTCGCTGTGAAATCAACGAACACCGGGCGGCCCTCCGCCAGGTTTGCCTGAACCTTTTCCTCTGACCAGTCGGTCCACTGTCCGCTGGCGTCTCCGGTAGACTCTCTTTCTCCAAAGTTCGCGTAGGCCGCCTGCGTGGCATCCATCGCCCAGACGAGAGAACCGACAATCAAGAGAGCTGCGAAAACTTTGCTGACCCTCTGTGAGCGCCGGCTCCGCGATGCCGCCCCCCATCGCCCGAAAACCCAGGCACCCACAGCACACAGCAACATAAGGAGGAGCAGCACGATGATCGCATCCACCCCACCCTGGCGACCCGCTACCAGGGCAAGGAAGACCACTGCCGCCATTAACAAAAAGCCCATGGCCTGCTTAAATGACTCCATCCAAAGCCCCGGTTTGGGCAGAAATGCGACCAACTTGGGAAAAATGGAAAGAAACAAAAAGGGCGACGCCAGCCCAAACCCCATCATCCCGAAGATGAGCAGACCGGTCGCAGTATTGGCCTGAACTGCTAGACCGCTCACCCCAGCCACCAGCGGCCCCATGCAGGGTGCGCCAACCACCGCCGCGAGCACACCCATTCCAAATGAGCCAATCACATCGTTGCGCTTGGCCACGCCGGCGTCCGCACCCACAAGCCGACCGCCGAGCTCGAAAACGCCCAGCAAGTTGAGCCCAAAGATAAAAAAGACCGCCGTCAGCACGACAACAAACCCGGGGCTCTGCAGCTGGAAGCCCCATCCGATCCGTTCGCCCACCGCCCGCAACGCAAACAGCGCCCCCGCCAAAACCAGAAAACTCACGACAACGCCTAAGGTGTAAGCCAACCCATGCTTGAGCGCCTCACTCCGGGCCTGTCCCGCGTGCTTCAACAGCGAAAACACCTTGAGCGAAAGTACCGGCAAAACACAGGGCATGATGTTTAGAATCAACCCACCCAGAAACGCCAGGACGACAAATCCGGGCAGGCCTAGCCGAAGCAGTCGTTGCTCAAATCCAGTGGGTGGAGGACCGTCCGATGTCGCTTCCGCTACCTCTGGTTCCGGAGCCGCAACGACTTCCCCGGACAAAAGCGCCACACTCAGCTCCCAGGACGCATCGGTTGATTGCAAAACGCCTCGCAGCCGATCGCTCGGTTCATCCAGAAAGGCCGGATCTCCAACGAGTCGCAATTGGACCGTATCCGGAGCGGGTGACCGCACCACCTGTTCCGCATTGGGATCGACCACCCCCGTGCTCTCCGCATAAAAATAAACATCCTCCGGCACCGAATCGCCAACAATCTCCAGCAATATCGATTCCCCCTCCAGTGCGGCTGAAACGGTCCAATCCCCCGGAGTTTTCGGCTGGGAGTCGCGCGCTGCCTCAAAAGCCGCCGCTTCTGGCCCGCGCTCCGTTTTGTCCGCTACTGGAAGGGAAAGCTCGACAACCGCTTCTCCCGGCAAGCAGACCTCCTTGCAAATAAGCCAGAATAGCTCCGCCCTCAGGGAATGTTCCTCCCCCACTTGGAGCGATTCCGAGGCCCTCATCGGCACAATAAACGTCACAATGCCCTCGTAGCCATAGTTCACCAAGCCCTCCAAAGGGATACGCTCGGGTGCTGGCCACTCAATCTCACCGGCCTCGATCCCCTCCGGCAAGTCCCAGTTGATCTCCAATGGCAGGCCACTCGCACCGGGGTTTTTCCAATAAATGTGCCAGTGCGGATCCATCTCAAAGCGTATGGCCACATCAAAACTTTGCCCCGGAACAATCGCCGCATCCTCCGCAATCAGCTCTACAGTCGTGTGGTCGGCCTGCACCGGCTTCGCAGGGAGGTGGCCACCAGCAAGTACGCCTGCCACAAAAAGAAGAGATGCTTTGATAAATATTTCCATCAGGAGTTTAGATAATAGCACATGGGAATTATTCCAGAGGATACGCATGTCCATGATTTCACAATAGACGATCCCTTCGATTGATAAAGGGAGACATTTCCATTCCCTAGAAGTTCTGAAAAGAACCAAACTTTAAATGCCCCGCGACTACTCAGTCATCCTGCCTGCCTTCAATGAAACAGAGGAGCTTCCGGCCACTTTGACCGCCATCCGTCATGCCATGAGCGCAATCAAAGCTACAGGCGAGTGTATTGTCGTCGACAACAACTCCGATGATGACACCGCTGCCGTTGCCAAACAGCACGGAGCGGATAAGGTCGTTTTCGAACCGATCAACCAGATTTCCCGGGCGCGCAACGCGGGCGCAGCTCAGAGCGCAGGCCGTTACCTCATATTCATCGATGCCGATACCCGTATCGAACCCGCACTTTTAGCAGAGGCCCTCCATCAACTCGATACAAAGGCCTGTGCCGGTGGGGGCTCAATCGTAGAATTTGAAGGTGACGTCAATTTCGTTGGACGGCTCTGCATCCGAACTTGGGAGCAGATCTCAAAGCGCACCGCCACCGCGGCCGGAAGCTTTATTTTTTGTCGGAGGGACGCCTTTGACGCCGTCGGCGGTTTCGACGAATCGCTCTATGCCAGCGAAGAAGTGCGCTTTTCCCGTCGGATGCGCAAATGGGGCAAAACCCACGGGCTTTCCTTCAAAATACTGGATCATGCACCCGCAAAGACGTCTGCGCGAAAGCTCAAATGGTATTCTGGACTGGAAATACTGGGATGGGTCGGGCTCATGATCATCATGCCCCTGGCCGTGCGCTCGCGCCGACTCTGCGGTTTTTGGTATAAACGCCCAAATTGAGTCCCTCTATTGAAAAACGCCCTTTTTGAGTCGTTTCACAACCGCCAGATCGCTCCAGTCGGCCCCGGCGAGCGGGTGCCCGGCCTCCGGCAGCGGCCGTTTTCGTCCCCGTTGCCAAAGATCGCGGAAGCCCCGCACGAACTCAGCCGAACCCAAAATAGCGCCATCGGTAAAATAGCGGATCCGGCAGCGCATAGCCACAGACTTGGGTAGCACGCCGCCCTGCTTTTCCAGGACCTCCAGAGCTTTTTCGCGGCTGATGCCATCCCCGGCGGCCCCCTTGCCGAAGAGCAGCATACGGTGCTCGCGCAGGGCGTCCGCTCCATCGACCGGTCGCCCTCCGTGGGTCGACCAGATACGCCGCAGGCCCTGCACCGCGGAGGCCGAGCCCGCCACCGCCTCCGCATAGCCGCAGAAACGGTAGTCCTTAGGATCCTCCACCAACCGGGCCCGCACCGGGTTCAAGTCGATGTAGGCGGCTACGGTCTGCAGGGCAAAGCCCTGCCCCTCCACCAGAACCGACTTGAAGCGCTCCGCCCAGAGCGTACCAAAGCGATCATGGTGTTGGTTGAACCAGATCGAAAAGCGCTGCTTCAGCGTTTTCATAAACTCCGAGACATCGCCCATCCGGGCCAGAAGCTGTTCGCGAATTTCATCGGCTTCCTCTCCACCCGCGGCCAGTTTGCGTTCCAGCGCCCGGGCCGAGGCCAACTGATACTTATTCGGCTTCGGATACAGCACACGGTAGCGCCGCATCAGCTCCTGGTCGGAAAGCGACGGCTCCTCCGGAAAGTGGATCAGCACGTGAAAGTGATTGGACATCAGGCAATAGGTCAAAATCTCCCCGCCTGAAAATTCGGCCACCTGCCAGAGCATCTGGCGCAGCACCTCCTTCTCACGATTCTCAAAAAGCCGCTCTCCAGCCACAGCACGCGTCATGCAGTGGTAGATCGCCCCAGGATACTTGATTCTATGTTCGCGCATGCACCCATCCCAAGGAAAAGAACTGTGTAGTCAATTAAAAAATGACTGTCTTTTTTAAATTGTTTTTTAAATTGAATTGGTCTGCTTATCAGGGCACCTCACTCCATATTCGTAAGTCGTTGATTTTTGTTCAAAAGAGCGATTTGGGCGTCAATATTTCTTTGATTTGAGCGGATAAAATCGGCCGCGGTGCGCTTTGTTTTGGATTTTTTCCAAAGCATGAGGACGGCTCCGCGCAGTAGTGCGAGGTTTGCGGCGGTATTTCTGGTCCGGCAGCGGCACTTGTCTTCGAACAGGGTCGCGTCGCGCGGATGGTGATTTTTGTTTTCGACACTCCACCTGTCGCGGACCCTTTGGAGGATATTCGCGGGTGGTTCGCTGGCCCGGCTACTGAGGTAGATGCGTTGTCCTTTGGTCTTTTGCCCGCTTTTCTTGTCGGTGGACCGGCGATGGATTTCGGCCACGGAGTAGACGCAGGGGAAGTTCACCTGAACCGGTGTGACCGGGATGTAACGCACGCCACGGATATCGATGCGCCCGTGGCTTAGTTCGGGCGGTGTGTATAAAAAGGGGGAGCCGATTGGCTCAATCGACGGGTGGCTTCTTCCAGCGTGGTTTTCTGGTTGGCCTTGAGTTGGACGAGCACTTCGCCTCCGCGCTCCTGCACGATTTCCCGCACGAGGTTTTTATTCGAGTAGAGCGCGTCGCCGCTGACAGTCTTGCCTTCGAGCGCTTCTTCGGGGAGTGCATCGATCAGTTTTTCGGTGAGTTTTTGCTCTTGCCCATTGCCGCTGGCGGCGGCCTGGGCGACCGGACTGCCGTCGGTGGCATCGACCAGCGAGACTATAGTGGCCAGATTGTTCGCGACGACTTTGCCGTCGATGGAGAGCAAGTCGGGCAGTTCACCTTTTTCCTGTTGGTTCTGCATCCAACGGTTTAAAGCCTTAGCCAGTTCCTCGGGATCGACCGCTCCGAGCACCTTGCGCCAACAGCCTTCGCCCGGCGGAGGTACCACTTTGCGCGCCTGCGGGTTGGACCGGAAGCCGAGGCTGGCTCTTTGAGGGGAAGTCAGATCCTGGCAAAAGCGGAAGATGCCCGTCACGGTCGATTCGCCGCAACTTTGCGCGAGCACGGCGGTCGCGAGTATCGCGCCGAGGGGATATTGGCGGCCACGCCGCGAGCGCGGGTCTTTGACCGTGCGCAGGGCCTTACTCAAGCTTTCAGCCTGTTTGCCTGTCACCGGCATGACTCCGGGAGCGCGCGCCTTGGGGTCTTCGCCGGGCAAGAGGCGGCTGGGGTCGCGTAATCGCTCCAAGGCGCCTTTGGCCAGGGTTTTAACCCAAAGATGCTTTGGGTGCTCGTTGTCCTGGTAATACTGCGGCGCGGGCACGCGGGC
>JAAAPI010000081.1 GCA_009908325.1 Verrucomicrobiota bacterium
TTCGAACACCGCCTCATCGCCGCGTTGGCGGACATCGCGGAGCACGCTGGAGACGACGTCGCTGACATTGCCTGTCACAGTCGCCTGATCACAAAAGTTACGGAGTGCGGACTGAAATTTGGCCGTATCGGAGTATTCAAGGGTTTGCATGACCCGGCGAAACAAACAGCCGCGCTTTAGGGCTGCAAGCCAGCTTATTACTTTCTTGTCCAATCGTCATGAAAATCCTGCTCGGCATCGGTTTTTCGATTATGAACCCTGCGAGTCCTGAAAACCCCAATTCACGAAATAGCCGATATACTTCCCCGTAGCCGAACGCCTTCGCGTTCGGACTGCTCAGCATGGTCGATCCCGAGCCATACACGGAGGGTCGGTTCGGCTTTCAAACGGTGCGAAATCTTATGCGGACCGACAATTTTGGTGTCTGCCGGCTCGGGGCCGATGGTGCCTCGGATCGGTAGCCTTACTTTAAGGGACTTCAGGATGTTCGACCGGGCGGCCGAGACCTCAACGCCCTCGGGCTGGGAGATGATCAAGGGCACGGTGGTGCTGGCTTCGTTAATCTTGGTCCTTGGCACCTTCTGTAAATCAAGCGCCGCAGCTGCACTCCGTAAACTACCCCGCGCACTCGGCGTGGAACTGGTTCCCCGCCTCAGTGGCTTTCACATAACCTTTGCGGATTGTGAAATCGCCGAAGCGTTCACCTTCTTCACGCTCTTTGGCGTAGCTCAGCAGGATCGGTTTGAGCTCATCAATGATCTGCTCGTGCGTGATGGATGTGCGATACCGCTTGTTCAGCCGTTCGCCGTCGAACCCGGCACCGAGGTATAGATTATATTTACCCGGCACTTTGCCAACGAGGCCAATCTCCCCGAGATAGGGACGACCGCAGCCATTCGGGCAGCCGGTCGAGCGGATGACGATATCGTCCTGCTGCAAGCCGGCCCCGGCCTCCTCCAGAATGACTTCAAGGTCACTCACCAGACTCGGCAGGTAGCGTTCCGATTCCGCCAGGGCCAGCCCACAGGTCGGCAGTGCCACGCAGGCGATCTGGTTCCGCCGCATGCCGGAAGCCGTCTGATAAGCGTTCAGTTTGTGCTCCTCGACAAGTGCGTCAATGACGCCTTTATCTTCCGGAGCCACATTGGCGATTACGAGATTCTGGTTGGCTGTGAGACGGAAGTCGCCCTTGTGCACCTCCGCGATCGCCCGCATGCCGGTTTTGAAAGATTTTTCATCGTTGTCCACGATGCGCCCCCCTTCGATGAAGAGACCGAGATTCCACTTCCCATTGATGCCTTCCACCCAGCCGTAGCGGTCCGCCGTGCTCGTAAACTTGTAATCGCGCGGGTCCTCCAGCGCGTAGCCGAGGCGCTTCTCCAGCTCCTCGCGGATGCGATCCTTGCCGAGGCGTTCGACAGTATATTTGAATCGTGCGTTCGCGCGGTCCTCACGATTCCCGTGGTCCCGCTGGATGGAGACGATCTTCTCGGCTACGGCAACGGCTTGGACCGGTGTGCAGAATGCGATGACGTCGGCAAGCCGCGGGAAGGTCTTCTCGTTGCCATGCGTCATGCCCATGCCGCCGCCCACAGTTACATTGAACCCGACCAGCTTGCCGTCCTCAACAATCGCGATAAAACCAAGGCAATGGGCAAAGACATCGACGTCATTGAATGGAGGCACGGCCACCGCGATCTTGAACTTGCGGGGCAGATAGGTCGGTCCATAGAGCGGTTCCACCTCGTCGCCCCCACAACCTTTCGAGCGCTCGGCGGCCTGCTCGACAGTTAGCTTGATCGGTTCCCCGTCCAACCACATCTGCGAAAAGGCCGGTGTCTGCGGCTTGAGGTGCGCATCGACCTCTGCCGTGACCCGCTGCACGTCGGCATGGACCTCCGAGATAAATGGGTTCGGGTTGCACATGACGTTACGGTTCACATCACCACAGGCGGCCAGCGTGGTCATCGCCACGTCGTTGCAGGATTTGACCACATCTTTCAGGTTGCCCTTGAGGATGCCATGCAGCTGAAAGGCCTGACGCGTGGTGAGCTTGATCGTCTTAAACGCGCAAAAGTCCGCCAGCTCATCGACCACCAGCCACTGCTCCGGCGTGCAGACCCCACCCGGCAGGCAGATCCGGGCCAGAAAGGAATAAGCTTTCTCCAGCTTGTTCTTGCGGCGCTTCGCCCGCACATCGCGGTCGTCCTGCTGATAAATACCGTGAAACTTCGTCAGTTGTTGATCGTCCGCCGCAATCGCACCGGTCGAGACGTCCGCAAGGCCCTCCAGGATCGTGCCGCGGAGGTATTCGCTGCGTTCTTTGATGCCTTCGTTCTTGTGAAGCTTTGGAGCGGTGTGGCTGTCTGAAATCATAGTTTAATGCTGAATGAGTGCCTTTTTACGGTTGTTGCAAACTCGGAACAATGATCACCGTGGAGAATAAATCAAGTATTGCACTTTCTTTTCTTTGGTTTTTGAGTAAAGAACATAAGAAACTCAGAAATTCATGGATTTGACTAGCGTTTCTCCCGTTCCATGCTTTCATTCACGCTTCCCGTTTTCAAAGACATGAGCCAGAAAAACCCAGTCGTCCCCAACACCGCGCCACTCGCTCCCGAGCAGGTCGCCTCGCTGAACAGCTTCCTCCAGGGCCTCGATGCCGACCAATTACTCTGGATGGAGGGATTCATCAGCGGTCTCCGTGCGGCCGGTGGTGCCGGGTCGCCGAGCGCTGCCGCACCGGCCGCCGCCGGCGCGGCACCCACGCCGGAACTGACCGTGCTCTACGGCACCGAATCGGGCAATTCGGAGGGCCTGGCGGACCTCACGGCCAAAGCCGCCAAAGATGCCGGTTTCAAGGCCCGCGCCGTCAATATGGCCGACACCAAGGTGGCCAAACTAAAGGAAATCGAAAACCTCCTCGTCATCGTCAGCACCTGGGGCGAAGGTGATCCACCGGAAACCGCCGTCGAGTTTTACGAGACCTTTATGAGCGACCAGGCCCCCAAATTGGAAAACACCCGCTTCTCCGTGCTCGGCCTGGGCGACACCAGCTACGATGAATTCTGCAAGATGGGTAAGGACTTCGACGCCCGTCTAGAAGCCCTCGGGGCCCGCCGCGTCCATGACCGCGTCGATTGCGATGTCGATTACGACGACGACTTTGCCAAGTGGCACGTGGCCGCGCTCAACGCACTGGAAACCATGGCACAACCTAAAGCGGAGGCAGGTGTGGCCACCGCTTCGGCCACGGCGGCTCCTGCAAAACCCGCTGCCCCCGTCAAATACTCCCGCAAAAACCCCTTCCCGGCGGAGTTGTCGGAATGCGTGCTCCTCAACGGCGAAGGCTCGGCCAAGGAGACCATCCATCTCGAATTCAGCTTGGAGGGCTCCGGTCTCGAATACGAGGCCGGCGATGCGCTGGCCGTCGTCCCGCACAACGACGGGGATTTGGTAGACGACTTTATCCAGACCGCTCACCTCGATCCCGAGGCACCCGTTCTCATCAAGGAACAGGAATACACCCTGCGTGATGCGCTCACGTCGCAGCTCGACATCACCTCCCTCTCCCTGCCGGTCATGAAGCGCTACAATGAGATCGCGAAAGATCCCGAGCTGGAAAAGCTCCTCGACCCGGCCAATAAGGCAGGGCTGCAGGACTACCTTTTCGGGCGTGAGATCATTGATCTCCTCCACCAGTTCCCCGCAAAGGAAATCACCGCCGATGCCCTCGTCGGCATCATGCGCAAGCTGCCCCCGCGCCTCTACTCGATCGCTTCGAGCCCCAAGGCCCACCCGGGCGAAGTTCACCTCACGGTGGGCGTCGTCCGCTACGATGCCCACGGTCGCCAGCGCAAAGGCGTCTGCTCGACCTACCTCTCCGACCGTATCGCCGAGGGCGAAAAGGCCGAGGTCTTCGTCACCCCGAACAAGCACTTCAAAATACCCGCCGACAACGACACGCCGATCATCATGGTCGGTCCCGGCACCGGGATCGCGCCCTTCCGCGCCTTCATCGAAGAACGCAAGGCGATCGGCGCACAGGGAAAAAACTGGCTCTTCTTCGGCGACCAGCACTACCTGACCGACTTCCTCTACCAAACCGAGTGGCAGGAGCATCTCGCCGACGGCATTCTGCACAAGCTTGATGTGGCATTCTCCCGCGACCAGAAGAAAAAAGTTTACGTGCAGGACCGCATGCGCGAAAACGCCAAAGAGCTGTATGATTGGCTCGAGCAAGGCGCTTACTTCTACGTCTGCGGCGATGCCAGCCGCATGGCCACAGACGTCGATGTCGCCCTGCACGATATCATCGAGCATCAAGGCAAGCTCAGCAAAGACGACGCCAAAGCCTACGTAAAGAAACTCAAAGACGAAAAGCGCTACCTCCGCGACGTTTACTAGAAAACATCGTAGTGAGTGGCTTCACGCCAGGAGTTGGGCTCAAAGCGCTCTCAAGGCCGATAGCGCTCATGAACCGGGACATTCAACGTCTCCTCCAACTCCCGGATGCGCTCTAGAATGACGCCTTTTTGGGCGAACGGAACATCCGGCAGGTCACGGTGCAAATCCTTGTAAAAGGTGTAGGCCTCGGCATCTTTACCCTGCCGCCGCAAAAGCTCGGCATGGATTCGGGCTGCAAAATAGGGTGCCCCCGGCTTCTGCGAGGCCTTGAGGAACCATTCGGCCGCCTTTGCGTCGTCCTTTAGGCGATTTATATAGATTTGAGCTTTCTCCAGGTAGAACTTCGCGTTGTCCGGATGAAATTCCATGGCAGTTTCGATGAGTTCGAAAGCCTGCTCGGCTTGTTCCCGGTCAATCGCCCGCTGTCGCGATTCAGGCAGCACATCGTAACCACCTTCTTCACGAATCCGCCAGGCAGGCACATCGTAGGCGATCATGCGGCTCCCGTTCAGCCAGAAAAAATCCGGCCGGGGATCGAGCGTGGTGACGAGTCGTATCATCGCATCGAGCTTGGCCCGTTCCTTGCGCTCCCAGACGGTATTCGTTCGAATCCAGAGAAAGTCGGCCAATATGGCCCGGAAGCCACCCAGCACACCGACCACCAGGCCCTGTCCCAGCGCCCCTTCGATCGCCTCCAGATTCATTTCCGGCTGTCCGGCCTTGACCACCTGCCAGGCGGGCGCCTCCACCGGGCGCACGGCCAACCCGAGCAGTAACAAAGCCAGCAGGATTGTAAAGACCCGCAGAATGCGCTGAACAAGTGGGTGTTGACGCATGGAACGCATCGCTCCCTAGATCTCCCTCCGCCGAAAATTGAGTTGGGCCAGCAGAATGAAGGCGACCGTGTAGATCAGCCCGTAGGCGGTCATCCGCAGGACGACCGCCGCCGGCAGCGCCTGCTCGACATCGAAGACGAGTTGATCGCCCACATTGAAGAGCTGAAAGTTGGGAAAAATCAGCCCGAGTGCCAGGACAAGGATGCGCTCCCACCCGGCTTCCATCCCGGTGTAGGCATCGCGCGCGATATACTGAAGCTGGCAGATGATCAGAATGAAAAACGAGACCACGATCGTGTAGAGGTTTGTATTGGAAAAACTCGCCACAAACAACGTAATCGCGGCGAGGATGCCAAATTTCATCCACTGCAAAAATCCGAAAAGAAAAACATCGCCGTAGCGAACCAGCGGCCCATCCGCCTGGACCTCGGGGCCGAGCTGCGCGATGATCGCCCCTTCCCGCCAATTAAGAATGCCCGCCAGCACCAGGGTAATGACCAGGGTGAAACAGAGCATCAACAAGTGCGCTCCGAAAAACTTACCCGCAAGAAATTCCAGCTTGTAGACCGGCTTGGCCAGCATAGTGAGCGCGGTGCGGTTCTCGATCTCGTTGAAGAAAAGCTGCGCCGTCGCGGTGATCGAAAGGATGGAACCAAAAAAGAAAAGCGCCCCAAAGCCGAAGTCGGTGATGAACTTCAACTCCCCGTCCCCGGCCCCAAAATCAAACTGCTGGAAAAAGGTCGAACTCCCCACCAGCGCTACCGAGATAAGGAGCAACGAGTTGAAGAACTTCTGCCGGACCGCCTCGAGAAAGGTCGTCCCGGCAATCAGGCGGACGCGCGTGAAAGAATCCAGAGCGCTCATGCTCCGCCCTCCTTTCCGCCCGATCCATCCGTATCTGCGGCGTTTTTTGCCGCGTAGGCGCTCTCCCGCTCGTGGACCTCTTTAAGGAAGTAGGCATCCAGACTCAGTCGCGGTTTTTCCACCCGCGCCAAGTGCCCGCCCTGCGCCTCAATCGTCGCTTCCACCGCAGCCCGCCCCTCCGGC
>JAAAPI010000170.1 GCA_009908325.1 Verrucomicrobiota bacterium
ATAGCTCGTCTTTTTTGCATGTCATGGCAGCATGACACAGACAGAGAATGCCGGATTTGGCAAATTTTTTATTGGAACAAGTGGTTAAGGGCTATGGGGAGGATAAATGAAAATACCGTGCGGCGGACAGGTCGGCGGCGTGTTTGTGGTTGAGGTCGACGAGACGTTGGAGGGGCGGAGCAATCGAAAGGCTACAATTCACGGTTTATACGGCCCGAGAAACTTCTCTCCGTTGAAGTGAATTAAGTGACTGGGGTTTTCCGCGAGCCAGGCGTCGGTTTCCCAGGCGATGTCGCGGAGATACTTAACCATCACTTTGCGGGTGGAAAAGGCGGTGATGAAAACGAGATCGACGGAGGCTCCGGCAAATAGCTTTTCGAGTTCAAGTTTGCGCTTGTTGTCGATAGGGCCGTGGCTGGTGACAGCTTCGATGAGGACGAGCCAGTTTTTATCTTTCAGGTGGACGACGACATCCGGCATCTTGCCATGTGTATTAATAGTAACGCCGAGGCTTTCGAGATAATCGCGCTCTTCGACATTTATTTTTTCACCCGCGTCCCCGAGGTAGCAAACATAGCCGTTGGGTGTATAGCGCGAGCAAAAGTCATCGATGATAGAATGGATCAAAACGTTCTGGCCTCCTGCGCTGAGCGATTTCTTGCGACCATCGGGCAACCGAACCTCGATTCGGTTCATTTCGCGCTCCCGGTTGTGCAGCACCCGCAATGAGTCGACGTTTTCGGTGTAGGCGAGCAGAGCCTTTTTCCACTCGCGCTTACCATAGCATTGAAGGAGTTCCAACGCGGACGGTTCTATCCGGTAATGGAATTTGGGCGAGTTGGTGGGGCGGTCGGGTTCGTCCGGGTTGGGCATGGCGATGCCCATCTCGACGAATTGATGAATCGTTTGCCTGCGGACGGTCTCTCGCGTATTGGGCTTGTAGGTGACGCCGTAGTGATCCCGGAACCAATCCATTATCTCGGTAATGCCGATGGAGACGGCGCTGGCATTTTTCCATGGCGTGCCGGGTTTAAGGTCAAGAAGTGCAAGAAGGGTCAAGGCGGAGCGTTCGTTTTGCTGCGCCCTCGGAACGTCGAGTTGCTTGAGTATGTCGAGGGTCTGCTCGATCTTTTTCTTCGCTTTGACAGGGTTCTGCTTTGATTCGGCCATGGGGAGGAATTGTTCGTAGAAAAGATCGTCCAGATCTTCCTGAGAAAGATTTTTACCGCCGACTTTTCGCCCGAAGGCAATGAGCGCTTCTTTGCCCGGGTAGCGCATGCTCCGCAGATCGGTGGCGTTGACTTGCGTATGCCCGTTGAACTGGCGGAAGTATTCGTCGAGCAGAGTGCTGTTAAGGAAGGCGGACAGGCCGCGAGCGAGGTTATTTGGGAGTCCGCGCTGGTGCTGATGGAGATAGTTGAGATGATTCTCGATGCCGTAGACCGGAGCTTTGACTTCCTTCTGGGAGAGCACGGCGGAGACGACACGGCGTTTTTCCTCCTTGGCGGTGAAGCGTTTAACCAGCACGTAGTCGCCCGCTTCAATGAGCTGCCCTTCGGACTCTGGGCAACGTTTAAAGTAGTTGCACTTCTTGTAGGCCAGGCGCGGCCAAGCTACTGCGCCGTCTTTGAGATGACCGGGGTAGATCAAGGGCACGCTATCGGGCGACTCTTCGTATTGGAGAAACTCCTTAGCGCGGAAATCGACAACCCGCCCTGTGCTGACGTTGACCCCAATGTCCTGGAGCGTCGATTGAAAATGACGCATCTGGCGGCGTATCCAAGCGCCCTTTTCGTCTGCGACGAGATGAATGAAGCATTCGGAACTCTCTCGGTCGATAAAATCTCCCTGCGCTACCCGGCGTTCCTTCATAAGGTCGTCGATTTGGTCGCACGAGGTGATGGTGGCCGGTTCCGCCGTGATTGTCTTTATGGCGTGCAGAACGACGTTCTCCTGAAGCACCGCGTCTTCCTTGAAGGCTTTGTTGCGGCTGTCGAAGAGGTGTATGCGTTTAAGACTCATCTCGTCCAGGAAGGCTTTGCGGAAGGGGGCGTAGTAGGGACCGTTGGCGAAGCTTCTCGGGTTGATGCTGACCAATTGTCCACCCGGTTTCAGGTCTTTGGTGGCGAGCCAGAGAAAGGCGGTGTAAAGGTTGACTGTCTCGAGTCCAAGATCACTAAGGATACGGCGGTGGGGCGAGGCGCTGTGAATCTTTTTGTAAGGCGGATTCATGAGCACGCAGTCGTAGCGCTCGAGACCTTCGGAAAAAAGCGGGCCATGTTCCAGAGCCGGGGGTAGGTTCGCCAGAAAATCACCCTCTTTGACTTCCGCCATGAATTCGACACCACGTTGTCGGCACAAGTCGCCAATCATTTCGAGCGTATTACGCAACAAAGGGATGAAGGCCGGATCAATCTCCCACGCGGTGATGTGAAGGCTTTGAATCGGCGGGTTTTGTTGCAGTGCGCGTTGTGCGAAAGCCGCAGATAAGGAGCCGCTCCCCGCTCCCGGATCAAGTAGCCTGACGTCTTCCGGAAGCGGATCGAAAAAACCTGCCATAAAGACGGCGAGCTTCGATGGGGTGAAGAACTGCCCAAGTGAACCTCGTCCTTGATTATCAAGCTTCGGATCGTAAGCGAAAATCCGCTGTGCATCCACAAAATCCAGCAGTGCGTCCTTGGACGTTTCGGGCTGGGTAAGTGTGGCTAGCGTGTTCATTTTAAATGGCTTAGATAATTTTCTTACAAGTAAACAAGCGTTCACCTAAAGTCAATTCTTTATGTTGTAGGTGAAGAGTTGCTGGCACTCTTTCTTTAAAGCGGCGATCAGGTGCAGGGCATCATAGATTTGGCCGCTGGTGCGGCCAAGGTCGGAGCAGAGGCTAATGGCCTCCCTGTAGTCGTCTGCGCTCAACTCAATCACCTGCATACGGCGGGCGAAATTTACCTCGATCAGCCGGGCCGCTTCGGGTCCGGAGATACGTCGAGGCAAGGGGAGTGCGGTCAGCGTGGCGTAACACTCTGCGAGCGTGTGCGTGCTGCAATGGAGCGGATGCCCTGCGCTGGTTTCACTGACGAAGCGCGCGTGAGCGCCAGGGTGGTTTGCCAGTTGCTCGGTTACAACAGGGACCAGCGCCGAGGTATCGAAAAATACGCCACTCATCGCCCGGTCAGGATCTCCGCAGCTTCCAAACCCCGCTTCTCACGCAGTCGATTCATCTCAGCTGTGGCATCCACCGTGGACGATTGGTTGGCACATTGAACCAACACCCCGTCCTTGTCCCGAAAGGTTGCCTCCGCCTCCGGCAAGCGCAACGTCAAGCTGTTCGATTCGGCGATCAATTCGATTCGGGTCCCTGGCTCGAAGTGAAATCTGGATCGGTATGCTTTTGGAATAACGAGACGTCCAGCTTTATCAATGGTAATTTGCATGGCAAATTGGTATTTTTAGTGGTGGCTTATGTCAAGCCGTTTGCTGAACCTTGGAATGCACCGAAGGGTGGACCGCATGGATAAGGGCCTTCGTAACTGCTAAAGTCCCAAATACCGAATGATTCAATCTGGCTGACAATCTGCTTCCCCTCGGGTATGCGTCCTACGATTCTCTCTTTGCTACTCATCCTCCTGAGCGCCACAAGCCTTTCGGCCGAAACCGTCTTGGCCAAAGGGCAGGTCATTCTCGACTACGATGGCTCGGGCCAACCGAACGCCGACAATACGGGGCTGGAAGGCGTGCTGGTATCCTCCCTGACCTCGATCACCCGCACCGATGCCGATGGACGCTTCACCCTATCCATCGACGCCGCCCGCGATACCATCTTTGTCATCAAGCCCGCCAACACGCAATACCCGGTCAATCAGGACCAACTGCCTCAATTTTATTACCACCACCAGCCGGAGGGCAGCCTCCACACCGAGCGCCTCCGCTACCGCGGAATCGACCCGACCGGGCCGCTCCCCGACGAACTGATCTTTCCGCTCTTACCCACCGAAGCAGCGGAGAACTTTCGAGTCATCGCGCTGACCGATACCCAGGCCCAAAGCCACCGTGAACTCGACTTTTTGCGCGACAGTATCGTCGCCCCGCTCGTCGGGCAGGAGGCCGATTTTGTCCTCAACACCGGCGACATTATTTTCGATGAACTCTCCCTGCTCCCCCGGCACAACCGCCTCTTCGGCGCGCTCGGCAAGCCCGTCTTTAATGTGGCCGGGAATCATGACCTCGACTTCGCCTCGCCGGACCGGGCCAATGCTTTCGAGACTTACCGTCGCTTGTATGGCCCGACCTACTACGCTTTTTTCCATGGCGAAGTCTGCTTTATCGCTTTGGACAATCTCAATTACTTTGGCGAAAACCAGGGCGATTACCCCTTCCGCACGCGCGGGCAGGGAGCCTACTCGGGCGAAATCGATCCCGCCCAGTTGCGGTGGCTGGCGCAATTAATCGAACACGTGCCGGAAGACAAATTGATCGTGCTCTACAGCCACATCCCCCTCCGCACTACACTGAACGACAGGGCCTCCAACAACACCACCAACCTCAACGCGCTACTCGATCTGCTCGCCGACCGATCGCAGGTCTACGCTCTCGCCGGGCACACGCACACCATGGAGCACCTCTGGCTCGGCCCCGAAGACGGTTGGACGGGGCCCGGCACTTTCCACCATCAAATTCTCTCCGCCGCATCGGGTGCCTGGTTCTCCGGTCCGGGCAATCCCGACGGTCTGCCTTACGCCATCCAAGCCGACGGCACGCCGCCTGGTTACTACTTCATCGAGTTTTCCGGCAACAAATACACCCCGCGATTCTTTCCCGCCGCCCATCATACGGATGACCAGATACGCATCCACCTCGATACCGACTTCATGTCGCAAGGCGACTGGGCCCTCGCCCACCGCCACCCCGGCGAGATCGGCCACAGCCTTTCCGCCGCGCAACTTTTTGAGACGCTGCCGCTCTATGCCAACGTCTTTGACGGCTGCGAGCAGACGGAGGTGCACTTCCGCGTCGATGACCGCCCCTACCAAGCGATGACCCGGGTCTTCGACGTCGATCCCTGGATGTGGCTCTACCGCGAGTTCAGTAACCGCGGCGAATCGATCAGCACCCGACGCGACGTCAACCCACCCGCCAAAACACCCCATCTCTGGAAAGCCAACTTCCCCACCGATCTACAGCCGGGTCCGCACTCCATCACGGTGCGGGCGAAGAGTCCACGCGGCGACTGGGAGGCGACCAAGGTGATTGAAGTGGTGGAATAAAACCCCTCGCGGGAAAGCATAAAACGTAGCGAGGTTGGCTTTGCCGCCTCGTAGAAATCGCCAAACGGCTCAGCCCCGCGCAAGGCCCACAAGCACGCCCTCGGACCGATGGATTGTATTCGTAGTGTGCGAGCTCGCTCGCGCGGACCGAGTTGTTGACAGGAGGCTCTGACACGGTCGACCAAGTCCAGCGCAAGCCTGAGCAAGCTCAGACACTACCTTACCGAGTGCTAGCCTCGTGAACTGGCATTTGTTTTGCTTTCACCCGCTTATGCCAAATAGCACCGATCTCCCCCTCATCGACATGGGCCCTTTTCTAGAGGAGTCCGAAGCCGGTCGCCGAAACGTCGCCACCGAAATTCACCGAGCCGCCCATGAGGTCGGCTTCATCTACCTGAAAAATTTTGGGATGTCCGAAGATCTTCTGGAGGCGGCCTTCGCGGTGGCGCATTCGCTCTTTAACTCGGAGGAAAAGTTCAAGGTGCCCTACAACCCCGAGGAGAATCACGGCTACACCCGGATGCAGGGCGAGGCCCTCGACCCCTCCAAACCAGCCGACCTGAAAGAGACCTTCACCTGCCGCCATCTCGCCGCATGCCCAAGCGGCCCGGACCACTGGCCCAACCCGCAGTTCGAAGCCTTTATGCGCGTCTTCCACCGCCGCGTCGTGCAAATCGCCTCCGATGTGATGTCCGCCTTCGCCCTCTCCCTCGATCTGCCACCAAACTACTTCGACGAGCGCCACACCGGCCTCACCCAAACCCTCCGCCTGCTGCACTACCCGCCCTCCAAAGTGATCGACGAGGGCCAGCTGGGCGCGGGGGCCCATACCGACTACGGGACGCTCACCCTCCTCTTTCAGGACGCCGCCGGCGGCTTGCAGGTGCAGAACGCTGACGGCGAATGGATCGATGCGCCACCCATTCCCGGCACGGTTGTGGTCAACACCGGCGACCTCATGGCCCGCTGGAGCAACGACGTCTTCAAATCCACCGCCCACCGTGTCGTGCCCC
>JAAAPI010000355.1 GCA_009908325.1 Verrucomicrobiota bacterium
ACTGACGACTCCAGAGGTTGGCCCACGCGATATCCTTGGCATCACCAAATCCTACACTAAGCAAATACAAACTACAAGAAAAAGTAGCCTGTCCCCTTTATCCTCCTTCCGCTGGGGCTATTACTTTGGCGGTGCCCACACCACCGGCAGCGCCGGCTTGGTGGACCCGGGCGGGGTGATCTACTCCTCCTCCGCCGGCGGCAGCTACGACAGCTTCATCGGCCAACGCATCCCTCTGCCTGAGGTCAACAGCGGCTATGCGAGCATGCTTGAGAAGCCCGTCGCGGAGGTTCAACGGGCGATAAAGCAGCGTCTTGGCGCCTCCGGGCGGTTTTCTACAGCCAAATTACGTTACTCGACGCTGGTGATTGGCGATGCCTTTACCTCCACATTCAGTGCAGGCTTCTGGACACCACTGGCGGATGACGTTGCCCGCCAGGAGGCGTACCTCGGGCTTTCCAACACGTGGACGGCAACATTTACTCGGTTGTCCGCCAATACCGCTGCCGATGCAGCCATGATACTGGCGACAGCCGGAGCTGGTAAAGGTGTCTCGGCTACACGTGCCGGTGTGGCTCTCAAAGCCGCATGGGCCGGTAAGGCTGGGTGGGCCGGCCTGGCAGCTACCCGCGGGACGGCAATAGGGCTGTCTTCTGCCGGTGTTGTCCTTGGCGGAATTGGCGTTTATAATGGTGTCGGCCAGATGGCAGACGGCAACAAGTATGGCCTGCTGTCGATCGCCCGCGGCGCGGAAGCCATGATAGGTGGCGGCCTGGGCATGTACTACAGTACCCGAGGCCTCGGCGCGGCGATGAGAAATGTGAGAGCGGCCCCAAAGAACGCAATGAGTCGCGGGGCACAACTACGTGCCAAGTATGGGCACATGACCGCGGCTCAACGGCAGGCACGTATGCAGGAGTTGTTGACGGGCAATCGGGTGCTCCGCGAAGCGGGAGTCCCGAAGCAGTACATCAGTGAGGCGCTGCAGTCATTCGAGCCAGGTACGATTACGACGCGCATTGCGGGTGAAGCAGACTTCGGACTGCGCTTCTATGGTGGGGTGTCCGGTCCCAAGAGTCCGTATCTGTCGCCGACCTTCCCGGGCGGCAATGTGCGGTCGCTCAATGCGGTTCCTGGAGGCAATACCCTTCAGTACATCAAGCAATGGCAGATTCGCCCGGGTACACCGATCCTTGAGGGTCGGATTCGTCCTGCCTTCGGACAGCCTGGCGGTGGGCGGCAGATATACGTTCCGGACTTCCACAACAACCTGATAGGCGGTTGAGAAATGAGTATGACTACCATGGAAGCACTTCGTGACCGCGCAAATGCACTTATCCCGCAGGTTGTAGCGGTATCGCGGGAGTCAACGCTTGACGAATATGAGATTCACGCGCTTCAGTTCCTTGAGCAGAGACTGCGAGACATCTGGGCGGAAGCGGACACAGGCAACCTTGTCCAGGACGCTCGCAGGGAAGGCGAGATGGCGCGAGTGGTGGTTGAGACCAATCCGCAGGTCTTACCACCCGAACTTGGGGGGGAGATACTCGCAGTGGAGAAGGATTACTACGCACTGAGATGATACGCATGAGAGCAATTCTCTGCCTCCTTCTGGTGGCGACGGTGTCCCATGTCGCCATCGCGGATTGGAGCATTGCCCCAGTTAGGGGAGGTGTGTCGCAGGCCAGGTATCTTGAGTACAAGGCACTTCGCAGTCAGGGCCTCAACGACAGGGCAAGGGGACAGGCTACTTTAGGGCTTGCTGAACAGTGAGGGACAGGGACAGGGGACAGGCTACTTTAGGGCTTGCTGAACAGTGAGTAGGGTGCGTAACTTGTTACGCACCAATTGAATGTGCGAATGCTGGCGAGTGGTGGTTGACGGAATTCGGGGGACACCATCACTACTGTCCGGTTAAGCATTTCGGTTTTTGATGCAACGGCCGTAATGCCATGGATTTGTAGCAACACATGATTGTTTTCGATTTCAATTTGATCCGTCATTTCGGCCATGATCCTTCCATCTCACACTGGAAGGAGCGGGCCAATGAACGCTGGGCAGACAATCTTCTCGCAACTGATGGCCTTCGTGCCAACCTACGCATTCAACCGATGCGTTCGTCGTTACCGCGGCGACTACCGCGTGCGAACCTTCTCGTGTCGCGACCAATGTCTTGCGATGGCTTTCGCCCAACTGACCTATCGCGAGAGTCTCCGCGACATCGAGACTTGTTTGCGATCCATGAGCCACAGGCTCTATCACGCCGGCTTTCGCGCGACGGTAGCCCGCAGCACGCTGGCCGACGCCAACGAACTGCGCGACTGGCGCATCTACGCCGATTTGGCGGCCGTACTCATCGCCCGCGCTCGCGAACTCTACATCAACGACAGCTTCGCCGTCGACCTCGATCAGACCGTCTACGCTTTCGACTCGACCACCATCGACCTGTGCCTGACGTTGTTTCCCTGGGCGCAGTTCCGCCGCCGCAAGAGCGCCGTCAAGCTGCACACACTGCTCGACCTGCGCGGCAATATCCCGTGTTTTATACATGTTTCCAGCGGCCGGATGGCCGACGTGACGTCGCTGGACCTGCTGCCCATCGAAGCGGCAGCCTTCTATGTCATGGACCGCGGCTATACCGACTTCGGACGACTCTACCGCTTCACCCAAGGGCTGGCCTTCTTCATCATCCGCGCCAAACGCAACCTCGATTTCAGCCGCCGAACCTATCGCCACGTGGACAAAACGACCGGCCTGCGAAGCGACCAGACCATCATCCTGCGCGGCCCCAAGACCTCCGTACTCTACCCCGATCCGCTTCGGCGAATCAGTTACTACGCCGTCGATATCAACAAACGTTTCGTCTTCCTGACCAACAACTTTTCGCTGGACGCCCTGACCATCGCGCAGCTCTTCAAGTGTCGCTGGCAGGTGGAGTTGTTCTTCAAGTGGATCAAGCAGCACCTGCGGATCAAGGCGTTCTACGGCACGTCGGCCAACGCGGTGAAGACCCAAGTGTGGATCGCTGTGTGCGTCTACGTGCTGGTCGCCATCGTCAAAAAGGAACTCAACATCGACCGCGCAATGGGCGAAATCCTGCAAATCCTCAGCATTTCTCTGTTCGAGAAAATGCCCATTTCGCAGGCGTTTTCGCACGCTACGCCCAAAATGGAAGACTCCTTGATTCATAACCAATTGCCACTGTTCGACTTCTAGCCGGACAGTAGTGTTACCAAGTCACTTGTCGCAAACAATCCGGGCGGCGGGCCCGCCAAGCCCGCCGCTTGGTTGTGTTATTCCGGTAGGCTTTGCCAATCGGCGACAGAACGCGTCATAATCAGACAGACATTCGGCACCGAGTTGGTCACTCTCTTTTTGGGATAAGGCATAACGTTTTGTTTTTCACAGAGATACGGTCGCTTCCGTAGCAGCCTTCCAAGCTGAATGTTGAGGGTTCGACTGCCTTCGCCCGCTTCTTGCAGGGGGCTCGGTGATGGCGGGGATTTCTCGTTTTCCATGGAGGGTTCGATCCTTATGACGGTCACGTCAAACAAAAAATCCATTCTCTCCGGAAAGACGCCTCCCTCAGAAGTCCGAGGAAGTGCCGCTCAGTTCCGTTTTCGTGACATAACGTCTTTGTTTGCGTTGCAAAATCGTTCTGGTTTTCCGCCCACCTGACTTTTGAGGGAGGCGTCCGGAAAGGATTTGACAACCGGCCCGCCGGGGAGGATAATTTGACATGGGTATAAGCTTTTGTCAGAAAAAAATGGTCTTTCGACCCTGTATCGGCCGGCGGCCGAGGCGGGTTCTCTCCGGCAGCGTTCGCTGGGCATTACCGCGAACATGTGCTACATCAACCTCAGGCCCGCGATTAGCACAACGAGTGCTCCTTCAGGCAAAGCGACCGATCCTGGCTATACTCCTGCGTTGTCGATGAGCTATTTGGGGGCGGCGCGCATTCTTGGCATCCACTCCAACATCTGGAACAACTGGCAAGGTGCGGCGCATATCACTGATTCGGGAGCGACGACCATCTGCTACGACGCACAGCATGCCAAGATTGAACCCTACTGGAAGCTTGGCAATGACATGGATGGTGGAACCAGCGGCGACGGCATCCTCTATGATTACAAGTGGCGAGGCTCGATTGATGGACAAGGTGTCCAAGCGTCAGAAACTACCGGGGCCTCTGGTTCACCACTCATCATTACCGACGTGCCGAACTACACCGGCAACGAAACCACCGTTGCCGACAGGAGAACAAGCAATGAGAACCATCACTAACGCCTGCCGTTTTTTTTCCGTAATGGCATTGATCTCTTGTAACGTCGCCTTTGCGCTCGCCGATAAGCGTGAGAGGCTCATCTCGTCCGAACTCGTTCCACAGGGGACAGAAGGACTCATCCTTCAACAACTCAGCGCAATTTCACGCACGGCTATGGCCGACGAAAAAGAGGGCGATCTGCAACTCGCTGACTTCGAACCGTCAGCCACAATCAAGGGACTTCTTCAGCATGAAAACCTGCCTTCAGACACAGCGATGAAATCGTACGTTCTCAAGCGTGCCTGGATGCCACACTTCCACGAGGGTAAGCTCAAGCACGACGGTGGGGCGGATGCAATCGTATTGCGATACGAAACTTCAGACTACATCATCCAAACAGTCGAGAATCGTGCCGTTTTCCAGGTTATTGTGTGTCCCCAGCGAGGCCAACTGAGTACCGAATTAGACGCTAGGTTCAAAATACCTAAGATATTTCTTCGGGTACTTCAGTCGCAGGCATTCCCGACCAATAAACCGCTGTTGACGTCACAATCAAAAGTCAAGGGCGGGGGGCGCGCCAAACGTGTGATCTGGCATGACTGGACGATCAAGGACGTGAAGGGCAATCCGATGACTGTTGACATAGTTTGGTCTGAGCGGTTCCTCGTCTACAGTCTGGCGCGAAGCTACGGCAGCGCAGCAAATCCTCATCTTCTGCTTGGCAAACCTCTATTCAAGCAGAGCGAACCGCAATCGGCAGATGGTGCGTTTACTCAAGTGAAAGTCTTGACAAAATCCGGAGTCGCATCTGCTCCTGAACTGCAACGCTACACTGTCGATCGAATCAAACAATTGCGCAAATTGTCTGAGCCAACTCAGCAACATCAGTTTACCGCAAAAAAGCAACAATCCAAAGCTATCAAAGTGGCCTGCAGGCGGATGGCAGAGCTCGTGGCTGCGGCTGCGAAGGAGCCGGGCGCAACAGTGCAAATGCGATGTTGGATTGCCGCGGCAGAGTTGAGTGGCGCTCTGCCGCCACAATTCCGTGAGCAAGCGTCGCAGATCGCGTGTTCAATGATCGACGCCGTTATAATTAGCGATCTCCGGGACAAGATCGCGGCCCTGTCGCGGTTGATGCTCATCTCCCCCGTTCCCGCTGAAGCATGGAAGCACTTGAATAATGCTTCCGGTAAATCACCGGGTTTAAAATCGCCGCTCACGCTGTATGATCGGATCATCCATCAAGCTAAAACGAGCGGTCAGGAGAGTCGACTCGACGGATTCGTCGGCGCACTGCCAGTTGCCGAAGATTGTCTTGTTTTTGCGAAGAAGCGGCTGGCGGATGTTTCGTCGGGTGGCCTAGATTCCACATATCGGGCCGCTTGCCTAGGGTATGTTCGACGGTTTGTCAGAAAGAATAACTTGCTGCGGACTGAGATCATCCGAGTGATCCAGGAGTGTCTGAAAGAGCCGAGTCGTGAACTGCGTCACGCAGCAGTCTGCGCGGTGATTGAATTGACAGAGGGTAAGCGGCGTGTCGAATTACTCTTCCCGATGTTGCAGGATACAGAAGCCGGTATTCGAGAACAAGCGGCTCACTGTCTTGCAGATCAACTGAATGTTCAATTTGCCAATGACGACCAAAAACTCACTGCCACCCAGATCAGTCAGATCAGTGATGCTGCCAAGGAGTTTCTAGGAAAGTGATTCGGAGTTCTGGGGACACCATACTTGATTATGCTCTTTTCGTTTTGGGCCGGGCTTTTGGGGCAGGAGATCGCGTCCCAGCAGGTGTCCGATCTTTTTGACGAAGGCTCCTTCGCCCAGCGGCCGGCCTGTATTCTCGTGTCGCCGAAGCGATGTGGCAAGGTCTTCATCGTCGCCGTGAGCCGGTTGCGGTGTTGTAGCGCCTTGAGATCATTGGGTATTTCATGGCTCTGGTTTTACCTTACCCCAGCGAGGGCCTGATTTCGTTAGCTCGATCG
>JAAAPI010000264.1 GCA_009908325.1 Verrucomicrobiota bacterium
CGCTGAGCCCAAATAGACCCGAATGATGAACAAATTTTACCGTCAATTTTGCTTTATGCCGCTCATTTCCGTCGCTGCGTCGCTCGGTCTGAGCGCGCAGGTATTGCTCGAGGATCACACCGACATTACCTTCTCCTTTTCGACTGCGAATGACGAGTGGGAGGGTGAGTTCAGACACGGCGGGACTTTCGACGATCCGGCTACGGAGACCGCCTTCGATCAGGCTAGCTTGCCCGCACGTGACTTCCCGACTCCTGGCGGCGACCGATATGCTCAGCCTTCCAGCAGCAGCTTTGACTTCACTGGAATCCCGGATGGGGAACCTTTATGGATATTGCCGCAAACGGATGTTGGGCATACTTGGCCTGGTTTTCGAAATGACCAGACTCCGGGGACTTTCCGTGCCTACAATCCCGGGGACTCCAGAGTGACGACGGTTCCCCAGCCTTGGGTTAAGATTGAGTTGCATGGGGTTACCTACGTCGGCACCGCAGCGAATCCCGAGTTTTCTCTCTGGCAATTCCAGAATGGCGTCGTTCAATGGATGGCAACTTCAGTCGGTATCGATGTTGGCGATCTTTTTTACTTAAAAGAGAATGCGCATGCTCACCTGAACTTCGGCTTCTCCGCTCTCGGTATCTATCGTGTTGCCTTCAAGCCAAGCGCGATTCTCGACAGCACCGGCGAAACGGTGGAAGGCGCACCGGAGGTGGTCACTTTTGCGATCGGGACGAAGGCTACTTGGCTGGCTTCGCATTATTCCGGTGACGATCTTTCCCACGAATCGGTATCAGGAGACCAGTCCGATTCAGATCAGGATGGCATCCCGCTCCTCCTGGAATACGCCTTTAACCTAAACCCCACACTGTCTGACCGAAAGACGCTGGAGCCACCGACAGGCACCGCCGGCTTGCCTGCTACCCGACTGGTGTCGGACGGGCAGCACTCAGCGCTGCGGCTTGAATATATTAGGAGGAAGGCCAGCACCAACCCCCAAATCAGTTACTTCGCCGAATTCACAAGCGATTTGAATTCAGAAGCCTGGGTCGTGCAAACGGCTGAAACCGTAACATCGATCGACGATACGTGGGAACACGTAGTGGTGGACGACACCGTAAGTACAGCGGTTGCAGACCGGCGCTTTGGAAGGGTCAGAATCGAAATGCAGGACACAATTTCATACTAGACCGATCCTCGGTCTATCGACGAACACCAAAAAGGAATAAACAGAAATGAGACATCGATTAAAACAAACATCAGCTGCATTGGCCGTTTCGGCATTTGCGTTCTCCTCAGCCGTGCATGGCCAGCTATGGACAGCGGGCCATGGCGATCTAGGGATCGAGTATATGGGGAATAATGAACTTGAGCTCGAGTGGCACTTGGGTGAAGACAACGAAGCTGTCGTCATCGATGGGACCTCGCAAACATTCGGGGCCGAAGGCCAGGGATTTGAGGCGGGCGACCTCACTGCTCAAACAAATTTGAGTGGAACCCGTCAGGCTGGAACACAATGGGACTTTATCGGAGTCGCATCCGGAGAAACGTTCTATGTTTTTCCTCAGACAGAAGATCCTACCGTGCCGTTCTTAGGGATCGGAACCGAGGAACTCGCAGCTAGCGACTGGTCGACCGATCTGACCTACACGTTGACCTCCTTAACCGGACCCGGAGCATTCTCGCTTTACACTGTAGATTCGTTTGGTGCTCCGGCCGAGTTGATATCGACAGACGGCGGCATTAGTGGATCTGTTTCTCAAGCCGCTGGAACTCACGAGCACTACAACTGGGCCTTCTCCAAGACTGGGACCTATGACTTGACTTTTGAAGTCAGCGGAACGCACATCACGGATGGCCTGGCTACAGGATCCGAAACCTTCTCGTTCAGCGTTGTTCCCGAGCCGGCCAGCGCAGGTCTTTTCCTGGCAGTGACAGGGCTCTTCGCTGTCTTCGCGCCTCGCCGCAGGGTCTAATCACGAATTGGTTTTCTTGTAGCATCGATTCGGTGCCCTTGCCTCGTAGGCAGGGGCATTTTTTTGCACTTAGACACAATATAAAAAGCCAGTCTTTTTAATTTGACTGATCGGGTCTGTTTGGGTGCTCTGTTTTTATGCGAGAAAACAGAATCAAATATCCGGGGGCGATCTACCACTGCATGACCCGCACGGTGGCGGGGGAGCGTCTTTTCGAAAATCGTGAGAAGGAGGTGCTGCGGAAGATGCTTTGGCAGGTAGCTGAATTTTCAGGAGGGGAAGTCTTGACCTACTGCCTGATGTCCAATCACTTCCATGTGCTGATCGATTTTCCGGAGGAGCCGTCGCTTTCGGACCAGGAGTTGATGCGGCGCTACCGGGTGCTCTATCCGAAGCCGAATAAGTATCAGTTGGCCTCGGCCAGGGCGCTGGAACGCAAACTGGCCGCGGGTGGAGAAGAGGCTGAAGCGATCCGCGAACAGCTTCTGGCGCGGATGGGGGATGTTTCGGAGTTTATGAAAACACTGAAGCAGCGTTTCTCGATCTGGTATAACCAAAAGCATGGACGTTTTGGCACGCTTTGGTCGGAGCGCTTCAAGTCAGTTTTGGTGGAGGGGCGGGGATTTGCCCTCCAGACAATGGCGGCCTACATCGATCTAAACCCGCTCCGTGCGGGCTTGGTGGACGATCCGAAGGACTACCGTTTTTGTGGCTATGCTGAAGCGGTGGGTGGCGCAACCCGTGCAGTGCGGGGGTTGCAGCGTATCTGGTCGGTCTATGGGGGTCCGGTCGATGGAGCGGAAGCTCTGCGGGCGCATCGAATGCTGCTTTTTGGCAAGGGGACCGAAGCGGACTCGGGGGGCCGAATCAGCCATGAAAAAGCCCTGCAGGTGCTGGAAAAAGAGGGCGGGGTGCTGCCCCGGTCGGTCGCGTTGCGCTGCCGAATTCGCTATTTTACCGATGGGGCTATTTTGGGATCGGCGGAGTTTGTCCGCGGCTTCCGCGACTTTTGGCAAAAGGGTCGACAGCGACCTATTCCCGAGGCAGGGCATGCACTTGTCGGGGCGGATTGGGGCGATATGGCTGTGGTGAAGCGACTCAAGCGTGATTTGATTTCCTAGAATTTCATATTTTGCACATCCGGTTTTCCGTCTGATCTCTGAAATCAGTTCCCTGGATTGGTTGGTCTCCGCAGTCCGTTACGGGGTGCTGCTCTTGTCATTCCCGCATCTCTGCCCGGCGCATGGGCATGGCGTCGATCCGGCGAAAAAGGAGCTCAAGGTCGAGTGCTTTTTGCCGGGCTTTGATGCCGCCATCTTTGCCGATAAGCAGAACCGAGTGCCCGCTTTCCCAATAGCCCGCTTCATTGATGCGCTTCGAGAAATCATTGGGCAGTGGTTTGGTGTGGTTGGTTTCGGTGGAGTCGTTTCCATCAAAGACAAACCAGACGATGTGTCGCTCGTCGATGGCTGGAGCTTCGTCGGCAAGAAGTCGGATGAGTTCCGATTGGTTCGCTGGCGTGGTGCGAACGAGAATCAGACGATTCTCCCATTGAAAGGTTTTGAGAGGATTCGCCACGCTATGCGTCATTAAAAGCAAGAAAAGGAGCAGAGAAGTCGGAGCGCGTGCTGATTGTTTGGAAAGCATTTGCCCGAAAATGTAAGACGCCTTTGGGGAAGAATGCAAATTGGATTGATTGGCTACCGGGCGGGGATTTTTCGACGATCATTGCGCAGCTTGGTTGT
Organism: Verrucomicrobiota bacterium; assembly: GCA_009908325.1. Lineage (GTDB taxonomy): Bacteria > Verrucomicrobiota > Verrucomicrobiia > Opitutales > Coraliomargaritaceae > Thalassobacterium. The sequence continues at coordinate 3,719 of JAAAPI010000264.1, forward strand.
TGAGATAGTTGATAATTGCGCCGCCGAAAGCGGGGAGATCCGGCGGACGGCGCGCCGAGATTATGTGGCCATCGGTGACGACGGCTTCGTCGACCCAAGTGGCTCCGGCATTGGTCAGGTCGTCTTTGATGCCGGGCGTGCTCGTCACGGTGCGGCCTTGCATGATGCCCGCCGAGATAGGGATCCATCCCGCGTGGCAGATCATGGCGATCATTTTTCCGGATTGATCAAAGGCCCGCGTCAGCTCCAGCACCTTGGGATTGCGCCGCAACTTGTCCGGCATGAAGCCCCCGGGTATGACGAGGGCTGTGAAGTCCGCCTCGTCCATATCATCGATCAGGGCCTCGGCCGCGCAGGGGTAGCCGTTTTTTCCGGCAAAGGTGCCGAGCGTCTCGCCCGCGATGACGGTCCGGGCACCCGCTTCCTGCAAACGGTAAAGCGGATACCATAGTTCCAAGTCTTCATAAATGTCGCCGACAAAAAAGAGAACACGATGGTGGTTTAAGCGAGTTTCCATGAAGTGCAGCCTGTTGGGAAACACAGGGGTTTCAATCGGATTCGGAAAAGGGTTTCGAAACGAAAACTGGCGACTTGACAGGAATTATTCGATAAACGGGGTATGTTGCTAGATGAAATGCCAATTATTTGTCTTTGTTTTCAGTCTATCGGCTCTTTTTTCGGTCGGTTGTTTCGCTCAATCCTCTGATAAGGATGTGACGCCCGCTGTGGTTGACGTGCCTGAGAGCATGGAGATCGCCGTGGTCGGTGCCGGTTGTTTTTGGTGCGTGGAAGTATTTTACGAAAAGCTCGACGGTGTTGAGGAAGCGGTGAGCGGCTACGCCGGTGGCGAAATGGCCAACCCGACCTACGAGCAGGTGGCACGCGGTGTGACGAAGCATGCGGAGGTCGTGCAGGTGATTTACGATCCCGCTTTGATCAGCTATCGGGAACTCATCGATTTTTTCTGGACGACGCACGACGCAACGCGGGGCGACGGCGTCTGGCCTGATTTCGGTCCGCAATACCGCAGTATACTATTATACAACGACGCGGCCCAGCGCGCCGCCATCGAAGCCAGTCGCGGGGCCTACGAGGCGAGTTCCGGTAAGACCGTCGCCACTGAGATTCGGGAACTGGATCGTTTCTACCCGGCCGAGACCTACCATCAGGACTACGCCGCAAAAAACCCGAACGACCGCTATGTGCGGGGCGTGCTTAATCCGAAGTTGAAGAAACTTGGGCTTGAGTAGTTTTCGGTTGGCCACGCCGGAGCAATTGCTCAATTATTTCAAAATTGCTCGAAGAACCGAGCTGAGTCAGTCAACGGTCGAGATTGTAACTACAGATGTGGCGGCAGCTACCTAAAGGAAGCCGCTTACGTCGGAACGAGCAGGCCGGTGTGCTGGCGCATCCAGTCGTGCAGGTTTTGGTGGATTTTTCGGCAGGTCGCCTTGGCGGCGGGCTCCTGCTGACTCGGGGCGGGTTCGTTGAGCAGAGCTTTTGCCTCGGCTCTGAGTCCGACGGGCAGGCGGGGCCACCAGGATTCGCGCACGGGGTAGCCCTCGTCCTTGAGCAGACGGAAGAGCGCCTTGAGGAGGACGACCTCCGGTGCCTTGCCGTCCGCGAAGGCATCGAGCGCCTGGGTTGCCAGCTCGAAGAGTGCTTCCGACTCCGGCATGTGTGCTGCGTTTTCCACGAGTAACCGGCTTAGGCTGGCGGCGTTCTGAAGGCTTTGGTAGCGCTGGCCGATGGCTTCGCGGCGCTTGATGAGTTGGTAGTCTTTGACGAATTGAAGGGTGCCCTGTTTGGATTGCTCCAATTCGACGACCGCTTGGTCGAAGAGGTCCGGCGTCGCCGTGCGGCTCGATTTTTTCGGCATGCGTTTGAGGCAAAGGAAGATGCCCTGCTCGACGGTGAGCAGGTGGAGTTTCAGGAAAGACTCACCGGAGGGCTCTGTCCGGAGGATCAGTGCTTCGCAGCCTTCAGCCATGATCGCTGCCCGCGTTGCGGCGAGGGTCGCTGTCGTTTTCGGCAGGTTTGGTCGTTTCTTCTGGTGGGGTGCCTTCGGCCCCTTCAGCTTCCTGCGGGTTCTCCACCGCGACGGCTTCGCCCGTTTCGTGGTCGGGGACGACGGCACCACCGGAAATGACCAATTTCATGCCTTCCGTGATCGTCATTTGCAGCCGGGTCACATCTTCATCCGGCAGCATGAGAAGAAAGCCGCTGGTCGGGTTGGGGGTTGTGGGCACGAAAACATTCACGATGTGCTGCCCGGTGACGTCCTGTGTCTCACCCTTGGCGGTGCTGGTTAAAAAACCGATGGCGTAGGAGCGCTTGCGCGGATATTCGATGAGAACGACTTCCTGAAAGACTGCTTTTTTCTGCTGGCTGAAGGTATCGACGATCTGTTTTACGGTTCGATAGACCGTATTGATGAAGGGAACACGGTCGAGCAGCCGTTCCAGTCCGTTAAGTAGGAGACGCCCCAGAACGAAGCGTGAGCCGAAGCCCAGCAGCGTG